>DASTPU010000033.1:0-58952 GCA_035762105.1 Nocardioidaceae bacterium
CCACGCGGGGACACGGGCGCGGGCCTTCTCCTTCTCCACCGCGTCGACGATCGCGGCCACGCCCTTCTCCGTGGAGACGATGAACGGCGCGTTCTTGACCTTCTCGTTCATCTCCGAGCGGATGTAGCCGGGGTAGATCACCGAGACCTTGATCGGTGAGCCGATCAGCTCCGCGCGCAGCCCCTCGGCGAGGTGCGCCACCCCGGCCTTGGTCGCGGCGTAGGTGGTGACCGTCTTCGGCATGCCCCGCATCGCCGACATCGACGAGATCATCACGAAGTGACCGGCGTTCTGCTCGCGGAAGATCTCCATCGCTGCCTCGGTCTGCGCGAGCGCACCGACGAAGTTGGTGATCGCGGTCTCCTTGTTCGCGTCGAACCGGCCGGTGCCGATCGGCGCGCCCTTGCCGAGACCGGCGTTCACGATCACCCGGTCGATCGTCCCGAAGTCGGCCTTGAACGCCCGGAACACCGCGAACACCTGGTCGTGGTCGTTCACGTCCAGCGCGCGCACCTCGAACCGCTGCCCCGGGTGCTTGCCCGCCAGCTCGGCCCGCAGCGCCTCGAGCCGGTCGGTACGACGGGCGCACAGCGCGAGGTCGTGACCGCGCGCCGCGAACTGACGCGCCATCTCCTCACCGAGCCCTGAGCTCGCGCCGGTGATCAGGATCGTCTTGCGCGACATGCGTTTCCTTACCTGTAGGTGATGAAGCCGGCGCCCGCGGCCTCGAGGTGGCTGTGGTCGTTGAAGGACACCAGGGTCATCCCGCGGCGGCCCACGACGACCTTGGTGACGGAGGAGTTCACGGTGACCGGGTTGAGCTGCGCCCAGGTGTGCGGCGAGCCGCCGAGCAGCGAGATCACGACCCTGGCGATCGCACCGCCGGACGTGAACACCACGGCGGTCTCCTTGCCCTCCAGCCGCTCGGCGGTACGACGGAGGGCGGCATCGACCCGGTCACCGAAGGCCGTGAACGACTCGTCGTAGTCGTGGTCGTAGTCGCCTCCGGCCCAACGGATCATCGCGCCGTCGAACCATTCCTGGAACTGCGCTCGCGTCATCTCCTCGCCCTCGCCGTAGGCCGGGGGGTGCATCGCGAACACCTGCTCGTGGTCGAACTCGTCCCATCCCTCGTCGACCAGGACGTCGTCGGCGGGCCAGCCTGCCCCGACGAGCGCCTGCTCGGTGGTCTGGCGATGGCGGCGCATCGACCCGCGGACCACCACGTCCGGGCGGACGCCGCGCGCGGCGAGCGACTCGCCCACGACGAACGACTGCCTCTCGCCGAGATCGGAGAGAACGTCGTAGTCCTCGGCACCCCACGACGCCTGGCCGTGCCGGACCAGAAGGATCTGGCTCACCGGGCCAGCTCCTTGCACCGCTGCTCGAGGTACTGCACCGCCGGGCCGAAGACCGCGAAGGCCTCGTTGGTGGTCTGCCCGTGGACGTAGCGGTAGTAGATCTGCTGGGCGATGACCGCGAGGCGGAACAGCCCGAACACCTCGTAGAACGTCCACTGCGCCGGCGAGACCGACAGCCCCGTCCGGCCCGTGTAGTACTCGACCACCTCGGCGCGGGTGAGCATCCCCGACAGGTGCGTCGGCTGCCGGCGGAACTGCTGGAAGACCTCGTCGTCACCGGCCTCGACCCAGTACGCCAGCGCGCCGCCGAGGTCCATCAGCGGGTCGCCGAGCGTGGCCATCTCCCAGTCCAGCACCCCGCGGACCTCGAGGTCCTCGTCGAGCACGACGTTGTCGAACCGGTAGTCGTTGTGGATCACGCAGGAGCCGACGTCCTCCGGCCGGTGCTCGTCGAGCCAGGCCATCACCGCCTCGAAGTCGCCGACGTCCTCGGTCCTCGCCCGGCGGAACCGCTCCGACCAGCCGGCGACCTGGCGTCCGACGTACCCGTGCCCCCTGCCGAGGTCGCCCAGCCCGGCGGCTTCGGCGTCCACCGAGTGCAGCTCCACGAGCCGGTCGAGCACGCCGGTGCAGAGCCGGCGCACCCCGGACTCGGACAGGTTCGTGCCCGACGGCAGGTCGCGGCCGAGGATGGTGCCCTCGACCCGCTCCATCACGTAGAAGTCCGAGCCGACCACGCTCCGGTCGTCGCAGTGCGCGATCATGCGCGGCACGTAGGGGAACACCGGGCGCAGCCGCGACTGGATCGTGAGCTCGCGACGCATGTCGTGGGCGCCGGCCGCCTTCTGCCCGGCCGGCGGGCGACGGAGGACCAGGTCACGGGCGGGGTAGCGCAGCAGGTAGGTGAGGTTCGAGGCGCCGCCGGAGAACTGGCGCACCTCCGGCTCTGCGGCGAGGTCGGCGGCCAGGTCCGCGTCGAGGTCCTGCGTCCGCAGCCACGCCGCCACCGCCGGCACGTCGAACGCATCCTCGTCGCGCACCGGACCTGCGCCGGGGACGGGGGATCGATCCATGGCGCGACGATAGCCGCGGGCATCGCATGCCAGGACGGCCAGCCCACCTTCCGGGCACCTCGCTATGGTGGCTGGACATCCGACCCCGACTCCGGGAGCTTCCCCCATGAACCGCACGATCCTGTCCACCGTGCTCGCATCGCTGCTGACTCTCAGTGCCTGCGGCGGAAGCGCGGAGGAGGACGAGGCGAAGGCCGCGATCTCGGGCTACCTGATGGAGCAGCAGGACGACAAGCAGATGATCACGCTCGAGAAGGACGAGGCCGACTGCATCTCCGGCGACATGGTCGACGGCATCGGTGTGGAGAAGCTGAAGGAGTACGGCTTCCTCAACGACGACGGCACGGTCAACAAGGACGCCAAGAGCCCGGAGATGTCCGAGGAGGACTCCGAGGTCATGGTCGACGCGATGTTCGAGTGCACCGACGTGATGGACACCATGCGCAAGGAGCTTGCCGGCGCGATGGGCTCGGCAACGCCCGAGATGCAGGAGTGCTTCGAGGACGCGCTCTCGGAGGAGATGGTCCGCAGCGTGCTGGTCGCGACGTTCTCCGGCGACGAGGCGAAGGCGCAGCAGGAGCTGATGGGGCCGCTCGGCGAGTGCATCACCGGCGGCACCGACGTCCCCGACAGCAACAACAACTGACCGGGTGCGGCGCCGGTGACTACGCCCCGCCCGACCGGGTAACACTTCGGACATGACCACCACGGACGCAGTCGTCGTCGGCGCCGGTCCCAACGGACTGGTGGCGGCCAACATGCTCGCCGACGCCGGGTGGGACGTCGTCGTGCTGGAGGCCCAGGACAGCATCGGCGGCGCGGTGCGCAGCGACCGCGCCCTGCACGAGGACTTCGTGCACGACACGTTCAGCACGTTCTACCCGCTCGCGGCGGTGTCGCCGACGATCAAGGCGCTCGAGCTCGAGCGGTTCGGCCTGACGTGGACGCACGCGCCGGCGGTGGCGGGCACCCCGTTCGCGGACGGGCACTGGGCACTGATGCACCGGACGCCGGAGGAGACCGCCGCCGCGCTCGAGGCACGCACCCCCGGTGACGGCCAGGCCTGGCTCGAGATGTGCGAGGGCTGGCAGCGGATCGGCGACCAGGTGGTCGGCGCGCTGCTCTCACCGTTCCCCCCGGTCCGCAACGGGCTCGGCGCGCTGGCGAAGCTTCCGGGTGTCGGCGGCCTGTCGTTCGTGCAGATGATGCTCTCCCCCGCCCGCACGCTGGTGGACCGGCACTTCGCCGGGGTCGAGGCGAAGATGCTCATCGGGGGGAACGCCGCCCACGCGGACATCCCCATGGATGCGCCCGGCTCGGGGGTGATGGGCTGGCTGCTCGCGATGATCGGCCAGCACCTCGGCTACCCGGTCCCCGAGGGCGGCGCCGGGATGCTCGCCCAGGCGATGGGCCGCCGGTTCGAGTCCCTCGGCGGGACGATCACCACCGGCTCCCGGGTCGAGGAGATCGTGGTCCACGACGGCCGCGCGGTCGCCGTACGCACCGAGCACGGCGACCTCGTCGAGGCGCGGCGCGCGGTGGTCGCGGACGTGTCGGCGCCCGCGCTGTACGGCGGGCTCGTGTCGTGGGACGACCTGCCCCCGCGGATGCGCCAGAAGATGCGGCGGTTCGAGTGGGACCCCGGGACGGTCAAGGTCGACTGGGCGCTCGACGGCCCGGTGCCGTGGTCGGCCGCGCCGGCCGCAGCACCCGGGACCGTGCACATCGCCGAGAGTGTGGACGAGCTCGTCATCGCCGGCGGGCAGATCGCCTCGCACACCGTCCCGGACCATCCCTTCCTGCTGATGGGACAGATGGCCGCCGCCGACCCGACCCGCGCGCCCGTGGGCAAGGAGTCGCTCTGGGCCTACACGCACGTGCCGCAGGAGGTACGCCGCGACGCGGGGCCCGACGGGATCACCGGCTCGTGGGACCGCGACGAGACCGAGCGGATGGCCGACCGGATGCAGGCCCGGATCGAGAAGTACGCCCCGGGCTTCGGCGACCGCGTCCTCGTCCGCCGCGTGCTCGGCCCCCGCGAGATGCAGCAGATGGACGAGAACCTCGTCAACGGCGCCCTGAACGGAGGCACGTCCAGCCTGCACCAGCAGCTGGTCTTCCGGCCGGTCCCGGGCCTGGGCCGGTCGGAGACACCGGTCAAGGGTCTCTACCTCGGGTCGGCGTCCGCGCACCCCGGCGGCGGCGTGCACGGCGCCTGCGGCTCGAACGCCGCGCGGGCCGCGCTGGCCCATGAGCGGGTACGCCGACTGTGGCCGTGAGCCAGGGCGGCGCACAGCGCACGGCGCCTGTCGTCCTCCTGCACATCGGCGCGATGAAGACGGGCACCACCTACCTGCAGCAGGTGATGATCCGGAACAAGGACGTCCTCGCCTCGCACGGCCTCCTGTTCCCCGGTGAGTCCTGGTCCGACCAGGTCCGCGCCGCGCACGACCTTGTGGGGCACCACCGTGAGCGGGGGGTGCGGCAGCGGGCCGCCGGCGCGTGGGACGCGGTCACCGCCGAGATGCTCGCGTGGGACGGCGCCGCCTCGGTCCTCTCCGTGGAGTTCCTCAGCTTCGCCGGGCCCCGGGTCGCGCAGCGCGCGGTCGAGAGCCTCGCCGGCGCCGAGGTGCACGTGGTGCTCACCGTCCGGGACACGGCCGAGGTGCTGCCCGGCTTGTGGCAGACGCACTGCGCGAACGGAGGCACGGCGTCGTGGCCCGGCTTCGCCCGCAGCGCCCGCTTCGGCGCGGGGATAGGTCCGCTGTCGCAGCCCCTCGGACAGGGCGCCCGGCTCTTCCGCCGCGCCCTCGACGTCCCGCGGATGCTCGACGTGTGGGCGCCCGTCGTACCTGCGCAGCGGCTGCACGTGGTCACCGTCCCCCGCCCGGGCGCGCCACGGGAGCTGCTGTGGGAGCGGTTCGCCAGTGTGCTCGGGGTCGACCCGGCCGTCGCCACGAGGCCCGCGGCCGGGCACAACCCGTCGCTGGGGTATGCCTCGGCCGACCTGATGCGGCGGCTCAACTCCGAGCTCGGACGGCTTCCCCGGCACCGGTACAACCCGACGCTCAAGCACTACCTCGCCGAGCGGGTGCTGGCCGAGCGCCGGACGGTCGAGGCACGGGCCGAGCTCGATGCCGCCTCGGCGGAGTTCACGGCCCGATGGAACCGGCGCGTGCGCACCGCGCTGGAGGCGTCGACCGCACACCTCGTGGGCGACCTCGAGGACCTTCCCGTCACGGAACCGGAGACACCGGCCGGCCCGATCGTCGAGCCCACGCAGGCCGACCTGCTCGATGCTGCCGAGGCCGCGGCCGAGGGGCTGGACCGACTGGTACGACGCAGGGCGCGGCGTCTGGAGCGCAGGGGCGAGGACGTCTCCGACGTGGCCGTGCCCGCTGACGGGGGACGCCGCAGCCGGTGGGAGACGTCGGGGGGCCCGGTGACCGCTGCCGTCGACGACCTCGCCGAGCTGACCCGCGCCGCTGTGACGCTGCACGAGCGGCTCACCCGCCGGAAGCACTGACCCGCGCGCCGGTCCGGCCGGTCCGCGCCGGGTCCGTCCGGGGTCTGTCCGTGGCGCCTGCCGCCTGCCATGGTGGTGCATGAGCGGTCGGGCTGAGGGTAAGGAACCTGCATGAGCCGTACGACGCGTGTCATGGACTGCAGCCTCGAAGACGTCTTCGCGGTGCTGGAGGACGGGTGGACCTACGGCATGTGGGTGGTCGGAGCGGCGCGGATCCGCGACGTCGACGCGAACTGGCCCCAGGCCGGCTCCCGCATCCAACACTCCGTCGGCGCCTGGCCGTTGCTGCTGAGCGACAACACCGAGGTCGAGCGGGTCGACAAGCCGAACCTGCTGCAGCTCCGGGTGAAGGCGTGGCCGACCGGTGAGGGCCGCGTGGTGCTGACGATGACGCCCGTCGACGGCGGCAGGACCGAGGTCGTGATGGAGGAGCGCGCGATCTCCGGACCGGCGACGCTGATCCCGACACCCGTGCAGGACTTCATGCTCCACCACCGCAACGTCGAGGCGCTGCGCAGGCTCGGCTACCTCGCCGAGAACCACGCCCGGTCGGCCGGCTGACATGGCGGTCATCGGATTCCACTGCTCCCACGAGCAGATCCACCCGCGTCAGCTGCTCGCCGACGTGCAGCGCGCAGAGCAGGTCGGCTTCGACGCCGCCATGTCCTCGGACCACTTCGTCCCGTGGAGCCGGCGGCAGGGCCAGTCCGGCTTCGCCTTCTCCTGGCTCGGCGCCGCGCTGGCGACCACGGACCTGCCCTTCGGCATGGTCAACGCGCCCGGCCAGCGGTACCACCCGGCGATCGTCGCGCAGGCGCTGGCCACGCTCGGCGCCATGTTCCCCGGCCGGATCTGGGCAGCGCTCGGCTCGGGCGAGGCAGCCAACGAGCGGATCACCGGCGACCCGTGGCCGCCGAAGGACGTCCGGGACGCCAGGCTGCTCGAGTGCGTCGACGTGATCCGTCGGCTGCACGCCGGCGAGGAGGTCACCCACGACGGCCTGGTCACCGTGAACGGCGCCCGCCTGTGGACCCTGCCCGTCCCTGCCCCGCACCTCGTCGGGCCGGCGATCAGCGTGAAGACCGCCGGCATGGTGGCCTCGTGGGCCGACGGCCTGATCACGGTCAACCAGCCGCACGACAAGCTCCGACAGATGATCGACGCGTACCGGGAGGCCGGCGGCCGGGGCCCGGTGCGGCTGCAGGTCCACCTGTCCTGGGACCCGTCGCAGGACAAGGCCGAGGCGATCGCCCACGACCAGTGGCGCAGCAACACCTTCTCGCCTCCCGCCGCGTGGGACATCGACTCGGTGGAGGTCTTCGACATCACCTCCGAGCACGTGCCGCTGTCGAAGGTGCGGGAGGTCGTGCTGGTCTCGAACGACCTCGACCAGCACGCGGGCTGGCTCGCGGAGTACCTCGACCTCGGGTTCGACGAGCTGTTCCTGCACCACGTGGGACAGGACCAGGCCGCCTTCCAGGAGGCCTTCGGGGAGCGCGTGCTGCCCCAGCTCCGCGGGCGCTGACCCGAGCACAGCCAGACGACCGTCGTACCTGGGAGGGACACGGATGAGGACCAGCGACACGGCCGACCTGTGGTGGAAGACCGCGGTCATCTACTGCCTGGACGTCGAGACGTTCCTCGACTGGAACGGCGACGGGGTCGGGGACTTCGACGGCGTCACGGAGCGCGTCGACTACCTCGCCGAGCTCGGGGTCACGTGCTTGTGGCTGATGCCGTTCTACCCGACGGCCAACAAGGACGACGGCTACGACATCACCGACTTCTACGGGGTGGACCCCCGGCTCGGCACGCACGGCGACGTGGTCGAGCTGGTCCGCACCGCCCACGACCGAGGGATGCGGGTGATCGTCGACTTCGTCGTCAACCACACCTCCGACAAGCACCCGTGGTTCAAGTCGGCCCGGTCCAGCAAGGACTCACCGTTCCGCGACTACTACGTGTGGCGTCCCGAGCCTCCGACCGAGGACACGTCCCGGCAGGTGGTGTTCCCGGACCAGGAGGACAGCATCTGGGAGCTCGACGAGAAGACGGGCGAGTACTACCTGCACCGGTTCTACAAGCACCAGCCCGACCTGAACGTCGCCAACCCCAAGGTGCGCGACGAGATCGCGAAGCTGATGGGCTTCTGGCTCGAGCTCGGCATCTCCGGGTTCCGGGTGGACGCGGTCCCGTTCCTGCTCGGCCTGGAGGGCCTGCCGGACAGCAAGGCCGAGGACTTCGCCGACCCCCACGACTACCTCGCCGCGCTGCGGTCGTTCCTGGGCCGGCGCACCGGCGACGGCATCCTGCTCGGCGAGGTGAACCTGCCCTACGCGGAGCAGAAGAAGTTCTTCGGTGGCCGGGACGGCGACGAGCTCACGATGATGTTCGACTTCGTCGGCATGCAGAACATGTACCTCTCCCTCGCCCGCGAGGACGCCCGCCCGATCGCGCGGACCCTGAAGCGCAGGCCGAGGATCAACCAGGACTCGCAGTGGGTGTCCTTCGCCCGCAACCACGACGAGCTCACCCTGGACAAGCTCAGCGACAGCGAGCGACAGGAGGTGTTCGCAGCGTTCGGCCCGGACCCGGAGATGCAGATCTACGGACGCGGACTGCGCCGTCGGCTGCCGCCCATGCTGGATGGGGACCCGCGGCGGATCAAGATGGTCTACAGCCTGATGTTCTCCCTGCCCGGCACCCCCGCGCTGTTCTACGGCGAGGAGATCGGGATGGGCGAGAACCTCGACATCCCCGGCCGGCTCGCCGTGCGCAGCCCGATGCAGTGGGGCACGAACCGCAACGGCGGGTTCTCCACCGCGGCTCCGTCCCGGCTCAGGCGCCCGGTCACCGCCGGGCCCTTCGGGCCCGAGCACGTCAACGTGTCCGCGCAGCGGGCGGACCCGGAGTCGCTGCTGAACTTCATCACGCTGCTGGTCCGGCGCTACCGCGAGTCGCCCGAGCTCGGATGGTCGGACCCGGTGATCCTCGACCAGCCGCACCGCAACGTGATCGCCCAGGACAGCCGCTGGCAGGACCGGCGCCTCGTCACCGTGCACAACCTCGCGTCGGAGCGGTGCACGGTGCCACTGCAGCTCGAGGACTGCGAGCCCGACTGCGTCCTCGTCGACCTGCTCCAGGACGGACACACCGAGCTCGACGACCAGGGCCGCGTGGAGCTCGCGCTCGAGGGCTACGGCTACCGCTGGCTGCGCGTCATGCCGAAGGAGAGCCGCCGCCTGGCCTGACCGCCGGGACCGGGGCGCGGGCGAACCGTGCCGCGCGGTCGTGCCCGGGCGGCTGTGCTCAGAGGTGGTCCGGGACCACCAGGTCGTCAGGGTCCTGTCGGACCGGCATCGCCTCGACCGCCGTGCGGGTCAGCACCGCGGTCGTCTCGACGAGCCGCTTGCGGCGACGCTCCGGCATCGAGTCCCAGGCTCCCGGCTTGCGGTGCTCGAGCAGCGCACGGGTCGCGTCCTCAGCCGCCTGGGTGTACTCGGCGGCGTCGAACACCGGCCGTGAGCCCACGGTCGGCCGCTCCGGCAGCGCCTGCAGGGCCGGCAGCACCATCTCCCCGGCCGCCGACTTGCGGTTGTACCTGTCGATCGGGGCCAGCGCCTCCCAGGCGGCGTCGACCCCGCCTCGTCGCCACGGCGGCCGGGTGGCGCCGAGCAGCCGTCGTGCGACGGCTTCGACCGCGACCGTCATCTCCCGCTCGGTGAACCTCATGGGCCCAAGTCTGCTGCATGCCGCTCACTCGGCGCCGATCTGGCCGCGGACGCCGCCGACCCGGGTGCCGCCGAGGTCGGCGCGCTGGCCGGCGAGGTAGCCCGAACGGCCGCCGCTCCCCGACAGGGAACGGGCCTGGGCCCTGCGGAGATAGGGGTACTCGCTCTCCACCGCGCTGCGCACCGCCACCGAGCGGTCGGCCAGCACCAGCGACACCGACCGGCCGCCGGCGGCGACCACGTCGTCACGGGCAGCGTCGGCCGCCCGCGCCTCGGACTCGCGCAGCCGGCGCACGACTGCCGCGGTGAAACCGGCCAGCCACGAGCGCCGGTAGGCGGCGACGTTCTCCCCCGCGGGCGCGAAGGTCCGCTGCAGCAGCGTGGACGCCTGGAGCAGCAGGCTCGTGTACAGCAGCTCGGCCCGGGCGAGGTCGGACCGGTAGCCGAACAGGTGCATCGACAGCTGCTTGACGCCGTCGTCGTAGCGGGTGCGCTGCACGGCCTGGCAGCGCAGGGATTGCGCGACGCCGCTGAGCAGGCTCGCCTTGTCGAGCGCGTAGGGCGCGTCGAGCACCACGACCCGGTCGCCGATGACGTCGCTGCCGGGCCGGCTCTCGGCGAGCAGCGCCTGGTCGATGCCGTAGGTCGCGATCAGCTCGGCGGCCTTGGCGGTGTAGAGCTCCGCCTCCTCGGGCGTGGTGGCCGGGTCCTCCGCTTTGGTCAGGATCTTGCGGACCTTGGCGAGGAGGGCCGGGGGCACGTCGTGTCGCTGGTTCATGGGCTGTCCCTTCCGGGTCGGTTCGTCGACGTACCGGACCCTGGCACCGGGCACGGACAGGACAGCGCCGCCGGGACGGCTTGTCCACAGGCCGTGCTCAGCTGGCGACGGCGGTCACCACGCGTGAGCGTTTGTCGCTGTCCTCCCAGGCGACCGCGCTGCGCACGAGACGGAAGAGCGAGAACAGCAGGAATGGTACGGCGACCAGCACCGACAGCTGCCACACGGGGACCCGGGACGTGCCGACGAAGAGCATGCCGGTGAACGTCGTGACCAACGCGAGGCGGGTGGAGTACCCGACCATCGTGAGCGGAGGGGCCGGCGTGGCCCGGGCACTGCGCATGTCGACCGCGAACGGCCGGCGCACCGACCACCGCATCGACCCCGCGACCACCTGCATCGTCACCACGAGCGACGAGCAGACGACCGCGACCGCCTGGGCCGGCGTCGGCACGCCCGCCCGCAGCATCGCCAGCAGCAGCCCGATCGCGATCGCGAGCAGCAGCACCTCCAGGAGCACCGCGACCCGCGTGTAGAACACCAGCGCCGGGGAGGCCGGGAGGCTCTCCCGCCAGAGGGCCCCCCGCCCGTCGAGGGTCCAGGCGTTGACGCCGAACAGCAGCGCACCGCCCGAGGCCACGAGCCCGGGGAGGATGTTGATCATGTACCACTCGAGGCCGCTGGCCAGCGCCACCAGACCGGGCAGCACCGCGAGGACCGCGAAGCCACGTCGGAGCGGCACCGACCGCCACACCCCGGCCCGGTCGACACGCAGCAGAGCCACGAAGTCCGAGCCCGGGTTGGGACGGCGCGGCTGCACCGCGGTCTCCACCCGGGTCTCCTCGCGCACCGGCCGGCGCGCCAGCGCGTGGGCAGCCATCGCGCCCAGCACCACCGCGACCACCGCGGCCAGGACCAGCAGCAGCACGGTCCGGAGCCACTCACCCCACTGCCCCTCGGAGCCCTGGAGGGCGGCGAGGGCCACGTCGAGGGTGAACGACCGGTCGAGCAACGGCACCAGCGCGTCCGTGACGATCAGACCGCCGAGCGTGAGCGCGGCCACCACGAACACGCCGCGCACCGCCCAGATCCCGGCGGGTCCGCGGCGAAGCCACTCGACCAGCCAGGCGACGACCTGCGCGGCTGCGGTCGCCACGGCCAGCCAGAGCAGGACCGGCACCTGCGCGGCAACGAGATTGTGCGGCCCGGTGACGAACGCGGTCGCGGCCAGGACGGTCCAGCACTGGAGCAGCCAGGCGATGTTCAGCGGCGCCATCAGCAGCGCGCCGAGATGGTCGGTGGTGGGGCTGACCGGGAACGCCACCCCCTGCTCCCGGGGCAGCAGCTCGCGGCCACCGCCAGAGGAGGCGGCGGAGATCATCGAGATCACGAGGACCCCGATGTAGGCGCTCGGCAGGATCAGCACGATCTCCCCTGCCGTGAGCTGCGAGAAGCCGCCGGGCGCGCCCGCGGCTCCCGGCAGGTGGGCCGGGAGCCAGCCGAAGGCGACGGTGAGCAGGACGATCACGGCGAGCCCTGCCTTCGCGAAGACCCGGTTGCGGCCTCGGACCGCGGCGGCGCGGAACGCGACCAGGTGACGCACGTCGCGGATCGCGCGGACGGCGTCCGAGAGGTGCCGTTCCGCGAAGGACAGCGCCTCAGTCGAGGAGGGCGCGGTAGGCACCGGCACCTTCCTCACCGCTCATCTCGTGGGCGGGCACCTCGGCGACCGCCGACCCGCCTCGCAGGACGACGGCGTGCTCACACGCCTCGACCGCGAGCTCGCGCAGGTGGGTGGAGACGAGAACCGCCGCCCCGCGGGCCCGGGCGTCGGCGATCACGTCCATGGTCGCCTCGACACCGAGCGGGTCCACGCCGTCGAACGGCTCGTCGAGCAGCAGCACGGCCGGCTCGTGGAAGGCGGCGAGGATCACCGACATCCGACGGCCCATGCCGTGGCTGAACCCGGCGGTGACCCGGTGGGCGGCCGCGCCGAGATCGAACCGCTCGAGCAGGTCCTGTGCCCGGGACTCCCAGCCTGCGGGCAGCCGGCGCAGCCGGGCGGAGAGCTGGAGGTGCTCCCAGGGTGTCGCCCGCGGCACGAGGCCCCCGACGTCGGGGCAGTAGCCGGTGAGCCGCTTCACGGTCAGCGCCTCGGTGCGGATGTCGTGCCCGGCGACCTCGACGATGCCCGCGGTCGGTGGGACGACCCCGGCGAGGACGCGCATGGTGGTGGACTTCCCTGCGCCGTTGCGTCCCAGCAGCGCGGTCGAGCCGCCGGCGCCGACCCGGAGGTCGATCCCGCGTACGGCGTCCACCAGACCGAACCTGACCCAGAGGGCGGAGACGTCGACGAGGAAGGCACTCACTTGCCCGATTCTTCCAAGTTCACCCCAACCGCACGGGCGATCGCGAGAAATCAGTCGGCGGGCGTGACCCTGATCGCGAGCACCGCCATGTCGTCGGCCTGCGGCTCGCGGGCGAAGTCGCGGACCAGGCGGCGGATCCGCTCGGCCACGGCCTGCGGCGGCAGCGGCCCGACCGCGGCGAGGTCCTCCCGGAGGCCCTCCTCCCCGAGCATGCGCGTGCCGTCGCGGCGCTCGAGCACGCCGTCGGTGACCGCGACGAGCAGGTCCCCGCGGTCGAGGAGGTGCTCGTCGGCCACGAACTCGACCTTGTCCAGGACACCGAGGAGCGACTGCGGCCGGCCGATCTGGTCGATCCGCCCCGTCCGTCGTACGACATGAGGAAGGGGATGGCCGGCGCTGACCATGCTCACCCGCAGCCGCCCACCGCTCTCCGGTTGGAGCACCCCGCACACGACGGTGAGGAAGCGCGAGCGCGCGCCCTCCTCCATGATCGCGGTGTTGAGCCGCTCCAGGGTCGAGGCGACCGGGAAGCCGGCCAGCATCAGGGCGCGGATCGTGTGCCGGGCCAGGCCCGTGACGGCGGCGGCCTCCGCGCCGGTGCCGCAGACGTCGCCGACCGCGAAGCACCATCGCCCCCCGCCGATCGGGAACACGTCGTAGAAGTCGCCGCCGACCAGGCTCCGCTCACCGGCGGCCTCGTAGACCACCCCGATGTCGAAGCTGGGCGACGACGGGATCGTGGCGGGCAGGAGGCTGCGCTGGAGTGCCTCCCCGATCTCCTGGAGCTCCCCGTGGGTCCGGGCGTTGTCGATGGCCAGCGACGCGCGCCGGGCGATCGACTCGGCCACGACCAGCGGCTCCCCGCGCAGCGGGTCCTCGGCGGCCCGGCCCAGCGTGAGCACTCCGATGCGGCGGCCCCGCGCCACCAGCGGGATGTCCAGGACGCTGGCGTCCAGCTGCTTGTCCCGGGACTCCGGGCTCTGGTCGGGCGAGAGCTCGAGCAGCGCCTCGCGCAGGCGCGACCCCTCGTCCTCGTCGCGGTGCCACACCTGCTCGAGGACCGGCTGGCCCCGCTCGTCGTCCATGTACAGCGCGCACCAGGACGCCAGCTGGGGTACGACGACCTGCCCGGTGATCGCCATGGTCATCTCGGGGTCGAGCGACCCGGCCAGCAGGTCACCGCTCTCTGCCAGGAACGTGAGCCAGCCGCGTCGCTCCCGTTGGGACACGCGCAGTCTCGCGCGGTCGGCGGCCGGAGCGACCATGTTCGCGATGCGCTGGAGGAGGACCGCCTGGGCGTCGCTGAAGTCGTCGCGGACCTCCGAGACCACCCCGAGGGCGCCGATGACCTGTCCCTCGACCACGACCGGCACCACGAGCAGGGACCGGGCGTCCTCGACGCCCAGGAGGTGGGCGCCGCTGTCACCGAGGTCCGGGAGCCTCACCGGCAGGTGCGGGTTGCGGACCTCGGGCGCACCGACGTCGCCGAGCTCGAGCCGGGCACCGCGGATCGCCGGGTCCAGACCACTGAGCGTGACCACCTCGAAGTCGGAGTGCATGTCACGGGCGAGCATCAGGTACGCACCCTGCGCGGAGAGCCGGTCCCGCGAGCGCTCCACGACCAGGTCCAGGTAGGCCTGGGAGCCGAGGCGGTTCAGCGCGTTCTCCCGCAGGCCCAGCGGGTCGGGCGCTCCCGTCGCCACGCGGGGCGTCGGTGCCGGCCACTCCAGGAGCGAACGGCGGGAGGAGGGCACCAGGAGGACCACCGCGCCCTCGCCCGGGAGCGCGTTGACCGTGGAGACGAACATCTCGGCGGGCGCGCCGGTCTTTCGGCGCACGACACACACCCCCTGCCAGCGCTGCTCGGTCCAGGGGACGGTCGTCCGGGGCTCGAGGGCGGTCGGCTCCAGCAGGTCGACCCACGGCAGGCCGAGCACCTCGTCGGTGGTCCAGCCCAGCAGCGCCGTGGCGTCGTGGTTCCACGACCGGACCGTCCCGTCGCCGGTCAGCTCGATGACCGCCACGGCGCCGCCAGGCAGGTCCTCGACGCGTCCGGTCTCCTGGCGCGCCACGACGCCGGTGGCCGGCTCGACGCGCTCGAGCCTCAGCCAGACCCGCTTGGCGCCGGCGGAGTAGTCCACGCCCCACGAGGAGGCGAGGTTCGCGGTGATGAAGAGGCCGCGCCCGTGCTCGGTGTCGACATCGGGCTGCTCGGTGCCCAGCGGGAGGGCCCGGTGCGGGTGCTGGTCCTGCACTTCCAGGCGCATGCCCTGGGCGTCGAGGAGGAGCGTGACCCGGACGACGGTGCCGGCATGGACCACCGCGTTGGTGACCAGCTCGCTCGTGGCCAGCACCGCCTCGTCGATGAGGTCCTCGGCGCCCCAGGCCTCGAGGGTCTCGCGCACGAACCGACGGGCCTCGGACACAGACCGCCCGTCCGCCGCGAAGGTGCGCTGGGTGTGCATGCTCGTCTGGATGCCTTCTGTGGAGATTCCGGGTCGCCCGCACTTGCCATGGTGACAGACTTGGCGCACCGTGAGCCCGTGACCGAGGAGGCCGGTATGGCCGGCAGCGCCAAGAGCAGCACCACCAAGGCACCGCACGGAGGCTCTCGGGCTCCGTCCGTGCGCAGCCAGGTGGCGGCGACCGCGTCGGACGGGGTGGACGAGGCGCAGCTGCGGCGTCTCCTCGAAGCGATGACCGCGATGCGGGACGGCAACTTCCGCAAACGCCTGACCGTCGGCGGCGACGGCGTGCTCGGCGAGCTGGCCGCCGTGTACAACGAGATCGCCGAGCGGCAGCAGCACCTCGCCTCGGAGCTCACCCGCGTCCACCGGGTCGCCGGACGCGAGGGCCGGCACACCGAGCGCCTCAGCGCGGGGCTCGGCGAGGGCTCGTGGGCGCGCTCCATCGACGCCGCCAACGGCCTGGTCGCGGACCTGGTCCGGCCGACCAGCGAGCTCGCGCGAGTCGTCGCCGCGGTGTCCGAGGGCGACCTGACCCAGCGGATGGACGTGCAGCTCGACGGCCAGCAGCTGCGCGGTGAGCCGCTGCGGCTGGCCCGCAGCGTGAACGGCCTGGTGGACCAGCTCTCCTCCATCGCGGACGAGATCACCCGCGTGACCCGCGAGGTGGGCACCGAGGGCAAGCTCGGCGGGCAGGCGCGGGTGCGCAACGCCGACGGCAGCTGGCGGGACCTGATCGACGCGGTCAACACGATGTCGACACGGCTGACGTCGCAGGTCCGCGACATCGCGCTGGTCACCACGGCGGTCGCCAACGGCGACCTGTCCCGCACCGTCACCGTCGAGGTGTCCGGCGAGATGGCCCAGCTCAAGGCGACGGTGGACCGGATGGTCGACCAGCTCTCGTCCTTCGCGGTCGAGGTGACCCGCGTGGCCCGTGAGGTGGGCACCGAGGGCCGGCTCGGGGGCCAGGCAGACGTCCGCGGGGTCAAGGGCACCTGGAAGGACCTCACCGACTCGGTGAACATCATGGCCTCGAACCTCACCAGCCAGGTGAGAGGGATCTCCTCGGTCGCGCAGGCCGTGGCGCGGGGGGACCTGAGCCAGCAGATCACCGTCACCGCCCGGGGCGAGGTCGCCGAGCTCGCCGAGACGCTGAACTCCATGACCGCGACGCTGCAGACCTTCGCCGACGAGGTCACCCGCGTGGCCCGTGAGGTGGGCACCGAGGGCATCCTCGGCGGCCAGGCCGACGTGCCCGGCGTCGCCGGCCGGTGGAAGGACCTCACCGAGTCGGTGAACTCGATGGCCGACAACCTGACCGCGCAGGTGCGCGACATCGCCCAGGTCACCACCGCGGTGGCCCGCGGCGACCTGAGCCAGAAGATCACCGTCGACGTGAAGGGCGAGCTGGCCGAGCTGAAGAGCACGGTCAACGTGATGGTGGACCAGCTCTCCGCCTTCGCCGCACAGGTCACCCGCGTGGCCCGCGAGGTGGGCAGCGACGGCATCCTCGGCGGCCAGGCCGACGTGCCCGGCGTCGCCGGCACCTGGAAGGACCTCACCGACTCGGTGAACTCGATGGCGAGCAACCTCACCGACCAGGTGCGCAACATCGCCCAGGTCACCACCGCGGTGGCCCGCGGCGACCTCAGCCAGAAGATCACCGTCGACGTGCGCGGCGAGCTCGCCGAGCTGAAGATGACGGTCAACACCATGGTGGACCAGCTCTCCGCGTTCGCCGACGAGGTGACCCGCGTGGCCCGCGAGGTGGGCGGCGAGGGCCGGCTCGGCGGCCAGGCCGCGGTGCCCGGCGTGTCCGGCACCTGGCGCGACCTGACCGACTCGGTGAACTTCATGGCCGGCACGTTGACCGCGCAGGTGCGCAACATCGCCGAGGTCACCACCGCGGTGGCCCGTGGCGACCTCACCCGCACCATCACGGTCGAGGCCCGCGGCGAGATCCTCGAGCTCAAGAGCACCGTGAACACCATGGTCGACCAGCTCTCCGCGTTCGCCGACGAGGTGACCCGCGTGGCCCGCGAGGTGGGCACCGAGGGCCGGCTCGGCGGCCAGGCCGACGTGCACGACGTCTCGGGCACGTGGAAGGACCTCACCGAGAACGTCAACATGATGGCGTCCAACCTGACCGCCCAGGTGCGCAACATCGCCCAAGTGACCACCGCGGTGGCCAGCGGTGACCTGAGCCGGAAGATCACCGTCGACGCCCGCGGCGAGATCCTCGAGCTGAAGAGCACCGTCAACACGATGGTCGACCAGCTCTCGTCCTTCGCCGACGAGGTGACCCGCGTGGCCCGCGAGGTGGGCACCGAGGGCATCCTCGGCGGCCAGGCGCACGTGCCGGGCGTCGCGGGCACCTGGCGCGACCTGACCGACTCGGTGAACTCGATGGCCAGCAACCTGACCAACCAGGTGCGCAGCATCGCCACCGTCTCCACCGCGGTGGCCCGCGGCGACCTGAGCCAGAAGATCGCGATCGAGGCCCGCGGCGAGGTCGCCGCGCTCGCCAGCACGATCAACGCGATGGTGGACACGCTGCGCGCCTTCGCCGACGAGGTCACCCGCGTGGCCCGCGAGGTGGGCACCGAGGGCATCCTCGGCGGCCAGGCACACGTGCGCGGTGTGGCCGGCACGTGGAAGGACCTCACCGACTCGGTGAACTCGATGGCCGGGAACCTGACCAGCCAGGTGCGCAGCATCGCGCTGGTCACCACCGCCGTCGCCAACGGCGACCTGACGCAGAAGACGTACGTCGACGCGCGCGGCGAGATCCTCGAGCTGAAGACGACGGTCAACCGGATGGTGGACCAGCTGTCGTCGTTCGCGGACGAGGTCACCCGCGTGGCCCGCGAGGTGGGCACCGAGGGCAAGCTCGGCGGACAGGCCGAGGTCGCGGACGTCTCGGGCACGTGGCGCAAGCTCACCGAGAACGTCAACCAGCTCGCCGGCACCCTCACCACGCAGCTGCGCGCGATCGCGGAGGTGTCGACCGCGGTGACCCAGGGCGACCTGAGCCAGGAGATCACGGTCGAGGCGCAGGGCGAGGTTGCCGAGCTCAAGGACAACCTCAACCAGATGATCGAGAACCTTCGCGAGACCACGCGGGCCAACCAGGAGCAGGACTGGCTGAAGACCAACCTGGCCCGGTTCACCGGGCACATGCAGGGCGGCCGCGACCTGCTCGACGTCACCCAGCTCATCGTCACCGAGCTCACCCCGCTCGTCGGCGCGACCCAGGGCTCGTTCTTCCTCAGCGAGACGGGGTCCGGCCCGCACGAGGAGCTGCGCCGGATCGCGTCGTACGGCTACCGCCCGCGTCGCGGCATCCCGGACCGGTTCGGGTTCGGGGAGGGCCTGGTCGGCCAGGCGGCGGTCTCACGGGCGCCGATCGTCGTGCACGACGCACCCCCGGACTACATCCGGATCGGCTCGGGGCTGGGCGAGGCGCGACCGGTCACCATCGCTCTGCTGCCGGTGGTGTTCGAGGAGAGCGTGCTCGGCGTCGTCGAGCTGGCGTCGTTCGCGCCGTTCAGCAAGGTCCACCTGCAGTTCCTCGAGCAGCTGATGGAGATCATCGGCGTCTCCCTGAACGCGATCATCGCCAGCTCGCGCACCCAGGAGCTGCTCGTGGAGTCGCAGCGGCTCGCGTCCGAGCTCCAGAGCAAGTCGGAGGAGCTCCAGACCCAGCAGGGCGAGCTGCAGCAGACCAACGCCGAGCTCGAGGAGAAGGCCCGGCTGCTCGCGGCCCAGAACCGGGCGATCGAGATCAAGAACCTCGAGATCGAGGACGCCCGGCGCGGCCTGGAGGAGCGGGCGGAGCAGCTCGCGCTGTCCTCGCGGTACAAGTCGGAGTTCCTCGCGAACATGTCCCACGAGCTGCGGACGCCGCTGAACTCGCTGCTGATCCTGGCCAAGCTGCTGGCGGAGAACGCCGAGCGCAACCTGAACCCGCGTCAGGTCGAGTTCGCACGGACGATCCACAGCGCCGGCACCGACCTGCTCCAGCTCATCAACGACATCCTCGACCTGTCCAAGGTCGAGGCCGGGAAGATGGACGTGCACCCGACCGACGTGGCGGTCTCCGGGGTCGTGGAGTACGTCGAGGCGACGTTCCGCCCGCTGACGGCCGAGAAGGACCTCGGTTTCGCGGTCACGGTCGACCCTGCCGTGCCCCGGGTCCTCTTCTCCGACCAGCACCGCCTGCAGCAGGTGCTGCGCAACCTGCTGTCCAACGCGGTGAAGTTCACCTCCTCGGGCATGGTCACTCTCGAGATCCGCACCGCCAACGGCGAGCGCTTCACGACGCCGACGCTGAACCGGGCCGACCAGGTCGTCGCGTTCGCGGTCTCCGACACCGGCATCGGCATCCCGCCGGACCACCTCCGGGTGATCTTCGAGGCCTTCCAGCAGGCCGACGGCACGATCAGCCGCAAGTTCGGCGGCACCGGCCTGGGCCTCTCCATCAGCCGGGAGATCGCGCGGTTGCTCGGTGGCGAGATCCACGCCGAGAGCGAGCCGGGCAGCGGCAGCACGTTCACGTTCTACCTGCCGGTGCGGTATGCCGGTGACGCGACGAGGCCCACCCCCGGCGCGCTCGAGCCGGCGACCGCGCAGGGTGTTCGCGCACCGTCCTCGGCGGTGGAGCCCCCTCTACCCGCCCGGACCGTCACCGAGGACGACCAGGCCGACATAGCCCACGACGACCGGGTGCTCCTCGTGGCCCTGACCCGTGAGCCGCTGCGCCGCTCGGTGGTCGACCTCGGACGGGGTGCCGGCTTCAAGGTGGTCACGGCGACCGACGCCCCGGCCGCCGTCGCCGCGTCACGTCGCTACCGCCCCTCGGGCATCGTCGTGGGGATGGACCTGACCGACAGCGACGGCACGTCGCTGGTCCATGTACTCAAGGACGACCCGGAGACCCGCCACGTGCCGACGATCGCGGTGCACTCGGACGGGGCGGCCGACGGGATCCACATGGTCCGGCACGCCGGCGCGCTGCGCGTCGTCGAGGAGCCGGTGACCGAGCAGAACCTCGAGGCCGCACTCGACGACCTGCGGGCCTACATCGACCGCAAGACCCGGTCGCTGCTGGTGGTCTCCAGCGGAACCGTCGAGGAGACCTCCGCGGTGGTCGCGCTGTTCGGCTCGGTCCCGGATGTCGACCTGCAGGTGGCCGCCGACCTCGCCGACGCCCTGGCGGCGCTCGACTCGCGCCGGTTCGACTGCGTCGTCGTCGACCTCAAGATCGCCGGCGGGACGGTCTTCGACGTGCTCCGCCGGCTCCGGACCGGCAAGCCGGTGCAGGGCATCCCCGTGGTCGTGGTCACCGGTGGCGAGCTCAGCAAGAAGGACGAGACCCGGCTGCGCCAGTACGCCGAGTCCATGGTGGTCAAGCAGCCGGCCGACCTCGACGAGCTGATCGACGACGTCGCGCTCTTCCTGCACCGACCCGACCTCGAGCCGCCCGCCCAGGCGGCGGACGCTGTCGAGAGGCGCATCGCCTCGAGCAGCGGCTTCGAGGGCAGGAGGATCCTGATCGTCGACGACGACGCCCGCAACGTGTTCGCGCTGGCCAGCGCGCTGGAGGGTCACGGCATCGACGTGGTGTACGCCGACAACGGCGAGGCCGGGCTCCGTGCGCTGCAGGACGAGCCCGACATCGAGCTCGTGCTGATGGACGTGATGATGCCGGGCATGGACGGCTACACCGCGATGCGGGAGATCCGGAAGATCCCCGCCTTCCGCGAGCTGCCCGTCATCGCACTCACCGCCAAGGCGATGCCCGGCGACCGGGAGAACAGCCTGGCTGCGGGCGCCTCCGACTACGTCACCAAGCCGGTCGAGGTCGACGACCTGCTCGAGCGCTTCCGGAGGTGGTGGTCGTGACCGACCGTGCGCGGATCCTGCTGGTCGACGACCGGAGCGAGAACCTCCTCGCCCTGGAGGCGATCCTGAGCTCGCTGAACCAGGTGCTGGTGCGGGCCACGTCCGGGGAGGAGGCACTGCGCGCGCTGCTCAAGGACGAGTACGCGCTGATCCTGCTCGACGTGCAGATGCCCGGCATGGACGGCTTCGAGACGGCGGCCCAGATCAAGGCGCGGTCGCGGACGCGGGACATCCCGATCATCTTCCTCACCGCGGTCGACACCGACGAGCGCAACGCCTACCGCGGCTACGCCGCCGGTGGCGCGGACTACATCACCAAGCCGTTCGACCCCTGGGTCCTCCGGGCCAAGGTCCAGGTCTTCGTGGACCTGTGGGTGGCCGGCCGCCGTCTTGCCACCCAGGCGGAGCTCCTGCGCCGTCACCTGGGTGAAGACGGCTCCGCGATCGACGTACTCGGGGAGCTGCGGGACCGGCTGGCCGGGGTCGAGGACTCCGTCCAGGCTCTGGCCCAGGAGCTCAAGGCCGGTGACGGGTCGCCCGAGGAGTCGCTCGCCGCCCTGGAGCGCAGGGTCGCCTCGATGCGGCAGGCACTCGACGTGCTCGACGGGTCGTCCTCGGTCTCCGGCCTGACCCGCCGCGAGTTCGGCTGACGCCCCGGGCGCCGATTACCAGGGCACCATGGTGAATGGGCACTTCCCACGGCGCGATCACCATGGGAAGTGCCCACTTTCCTACATACCCTGGTAAACCTTCGAGCCTCAGGCGGGGAAGCGCTCGCCCTTCTCCGCAAGCTCCACGAGGTACGACGGAGGCGCGAACCGGTCGCCGTAGGCCGCCGCGAGCTCGCGGGCCCGTGCGACGAAGCCGGGCAGACCGCCCTCGAAGCCCGGCATGTACTGCACCGTGCCGCCGTGGAGCGGCGGGAAGCCGATGCCCATGATCGAGCCGATGTTCGCCGCGGCGGCCGACTCGATGACCCCCTCGGCGAAGCACTTGGCGGTCTCGAGGGCCATCGCGAAGAGGTACCGCTCCTGGATGTCCTTCAGCGGGAGCTCCACGCCCTGCTTGGTGAAGTGCTCGCGCAGGCCGGGCCAGAGGTACTTCTTGCCTCCGTCCGTGGGGTACTCGTAGAACCCCGCGCCGGCGGCCTTGCCCTTGCGGCCGAACTCCTCGACCATCCGGTCGATCGTGGCCGCCCCCGGGGTGGGGACCCACTCCCTGCCCTCGCGCTCCGCCGCTGCCTTGCCGGCCGCACGGATGTGCTGGGTGAGGGTCAGCGAGACCTCGTCGAGCATGCCGAGCGGCGGGGCCGGGAAGCCGGCCATCGTCGCGGCGCGCTCGATCGTCTGCGGGTCCACGCCCTCCTCGAGGAGAGCGACGGCCTCGTTCAGCAGCGTGCCGTAGACCCGGCTGGTGTAGAAGCCGCGGCTGTCGTTGACGACAATCGGGGTCTTCCGGATCTGCTGCACCACGTCGATGGCATGGGCGACCGCCTTGTCGGAGGTCTTGGCGCCCCTGATGATCTCGACGAGCGGCATCTTGTCGACCGGCGAGAAGAAGTGCAGGCCGATGAAGTCCTCGGGACGGTCGACGCCCTCGGCGAGCTCGGTGATCGGCAGCGTGCTGGTGTTGGAGCACAGCAGCGCGTCCGGGTTCACCACGTCGAGGATCTCGCCGAACACCTTGCTCTTCAGCGACGGGTCCTCGAAGACCGCCTCGATGACGAGGTCGCAGCCCTGGAGGTCGGCAGCGTCCGCGGTCGGGGTGATCCGGGCGAGCACCTCGTCGGCGGCCTCGCGGGTCGTCCTGCCGCGCTCGACCGCCTTGTCGAGAAGCTTGGCCGAGTAGCCCTTGCCCTTCTCGGCGTTCTCGATGCTGACGTCCTTGAGGACGACCTCGATACCGGAGCGCGCGGCGGAGTAGGCGATGCCGGCGCCCATCATCCCGGCACCGAGCACACCGAGCTTGGTGGCCTTGAACTGCTCGACGCCCTCCGGGCGCAGCGAGCCGGAGTTGATCGCCTGCAGGTCGAAGAAGAACGCCTGGATCATGTTCTTCGAGATCGGCCCGGTGACCAGCTTGGTCAGGTAGCGCGACTCGATCCGCGAGGCGGTGTCGAAGTCGACCTGGGCGCCCTCGACGACCGCGGACATGATCGCCTTCGGTGCCGGGTAGTCCGCGCCCTTGGCCTGCTTGCGGAGGTTGGCCGGGAAGGCCGGGAGCATCGCAGCCACGGCCGGCGTGGACGGGGTGCCGCCGGGCATCTTGTAGCCCTTGCGGTCCCACGGCTGGGTCGCGGCGTCAGGGTTGTCCTTGTTGGCCAGGATCCAGGCCTTGGCGGCCGGGAGCAGCTCGTCCTGGGTCGCGACGACCTCGTCGACGAGCCCCTTCTCCTTGGCCTGGGCGGGCTTGAACCTCGAGCCGGTGACGAGGTACGTCATCAGCGCGTCGTACATCCCGAACATGCGGGTCAGGCGGGTCACGCCGCCGCCGCCGGGGAGCAGGCCGAGCGTCACCTCGGGGAGGCCGAGGTCGTAGCGGCCGTCGACGGCGATCCGGTGGTGGCAGGCCAGCGTGATCTCGAGGCCGCCGCCGAGCGCCGCGCCGTTGATCGCGGCGACCACGGGCTTGCCGAGCAGCTCGAGGCGGCGCAGCTGTGCCTTCATCGACTCCATGAACTCGAAGATCTCCGCAGCGTCCTCGGGGCGCGCCTTGATCATGCTCTTGAGGTTGCCGCCGGCGAAGAACGTCTTCTTCGCCGAGGTGACCACCACACCGGCGATCTCGTCCTTCTCCTGCTCGAGCCGGTCGACGGCGGCTGCCATCGACTCCTTGTACAGCTCGTTCATCGTGTTGGCGCTGGCGGTCGGGTCGTCGAGGGTGAGTACGACGATCCCGTCGCTGTCCTTGTCGTACCGGACGGCGCTCTGCTGGGCAGTTTCAGTCATGTGTCTCGGGTCCTAAGGGTCTGGGTCAACGAAGTCCGGAGGCCTCCCCGGACGCCACACGCGAAGGTCGCCATGGCGACCGCGGTGCATGACGTCCCGGGGGCGGGGGTCAGAGGCGCTCGACGATGGTGGCGATGCCCATGCCGCCGCCGACGCACAGCGTGGCCAGGCCGAAGCGCTGGTCGCGGCGCTCGAGCTCGTCGATCAGGGTGCCGAGGATCATCGCGCCGGTCGCACCGAGCGGGTGACCCATCGCGATCGCGCCGCCGTTGACGTTGACCTTCTCCGGGTCGAGGTCGAGGTCGCGCATGAAGCGGAGCGCGACGGCCGCGAAGGCCTCGTTGATCTCGTAGAGGTCGATGTCCTCGGGGCTCATGCCCGCCTTGGCCAGCGCCTTGCGGGAGGCCGGGGCGGGGCCGGTGAGCATGATCGTCGGGTCGGCGCCGGACACGGCCGCGGACACGATCCGGGCGCGCGGGGTGAGACCTAGATCCTTGCCGAGCTGCTCGGAGCCGATCGCCATCAGCGCGGCACCGTCGACGATGCCCGAGGAGTTGCCGGCGTGGTGGACGTGGTTGATCTGCTCGACCCAGTGGTACTTCTCCAGCGCCACCGCGTCGAACCCGCCCTGGTCGCCGATGTCGGCGAAGGACGGCCTGAGGCCCGACAGCGACTCCACCGTGGTCCCGGGGCGGATGAACTCGTCGTGGTCGAGGACGGTGAGGCCGTTCATGTCCCTGACCGGGACGATCGACTTGTCGAAGTACCCGTTGGCCTGGGCCTTCGCGGCGCGGGCCTGGGACTCGGCGGCGAACGCGTCGACGTCCTCACGGCTGAAGCCCTCGATGGTGGCGATCAGGTCGGCGCCGATGCCCTGGGGCACGAACGCCGTGTCGAAGGCGGTGTCGGGGTCGGAGGCCCAGGAGCCGCCGTCGGAGCCCATCGGCACCCGCGACATCGACTCCACGCCGCCGGCGAGGATCAGGTCCTCGAAGCCGCCGCGGATCCGGGACGCGGCCTGGTTCACGGCCTCGAGGCCGGACGCGCAGAACCGGTTGAGCTGGACGCCCGCGACGGTGTCGGGGTAGCCGGCCTTCAGCGCGGCGATCTTCGGCAGCACGCTGCCCTGGTCCCCGATCGGGCTGACGATGCCGAGCACGATGTCGTCGACGCGAGCCGGGTCGAGGTCCGGGTTGCGCTCCTTGACGGCGTCGAGCAGCCCGACGACGAGGTCGATCGGCTTCACCTCGTGGAGGGAGCCGTTCTTCTTGCCCTTGCCGCGCGGCGTGCGGAGGGCGTCGTACACGAATGCTTGCGGCACGTCCGCCTGGCTCATCTGGGAGTCCCAACTTCTCGGTGACGGGAGGACCCAGCCTCAGGGCGCACCCGGGGCCGGTGTAGAGCCTCGATTGTGACAGTCCTACTGTTAAAGTCCAACAGGGTCCGGACTGTGATCTACGTCGCTCGACCCGCCAACCCGAGCCGTGTGAGGTACCCCTGTGATGACCGGTTCCACCGAGGCCGTCACCGACGAGATGACGCTCGACGAGCTCACCAAACGGGTGGGGATGAGCGTCCGGAACGTCCGCTTCTACACCACCAAGGGCCTGGTCCCTGGCCCCGTGCGTCGCGGCCGCTCCGGCTACTACTCCGCCGACCACGTGGCCCGGCTCGAGCTGGTCCGCGAGCTCCAGGCCCACGGCTTCACGCTGTCGGCGATCGAGGGCTACATGCGCCGGATCCCCGCCGATGCGACTCCGGAGACGATCGCGCTGCACCGCACGCTGCTGGCGCCGTGGATGCCGGAGCTGCCCGAGACGATCTCGCGCAAGGAGCTGGTACGACGGGCGGGGCGGCCACTCACCGACGAGGACCTGTCGACGCTCAACGTGCTGGGCATCGTCTTCCCGACCAAGCAGGGCAAGTTCCAGGTCGCGTCGGCCCACCTGTCGATGGCCCTGCAGCTGCTCGACCTCGGCCTGCCTCACGAGACCGCGATCGCCGCCCAGGAGATCTTCGCCGCCCACGGTCGGGCGATCGCGGAGGAGCTGACCGACCTGTTCAAGGAGCAGGTCTGGCCGGCCTACAAGGAGCTGGCCGTCCCCGCCGACCACGTGCGGGACATGGTCGAGAGGTTCAAGCCCGTGTCGGTGGCCGCGCTGGTCGCCGCCTACGAGACCGCCGTCGACGAGATGAAGCGCGAGACCGTCGCCCGTCGTACCCGCTGAGGCGTCAGGGCCCTCCGATGGAGGGCGCCGACGGCGACGACGACTGGACGGCGGCACCGGACTCGATGAGCGCGTCGACGTTCGAGACTCCCCACGCCCGGAGCGCCTCCCGGGTCTGTCCCCCGGGGACGCTCGGCCCGGTGGTCAGCGACGGTGCGGTCCGGGAGAACCGCGGCGCCGGGGCTGGCTGGAGGATCCCGTCGCGGGTCACGTACGTCTCCCGCGCCTTCATGTGCGGGTGCTCGGCAGCCTCGGTCATCGGCAGGATCGGCGTGCAGCACGCGTCGGTGCCGTCGAAGACCTCGGCCCACTCGGCCTGGGTGCGCTCCCGGAGCCGGCCGGCGACGGCGCTGCGCAGCTCGTCGTGGCGGGCGAGGTCGTAGCGGTCCGGCAGCTCGCCGGCCAGCCCGAGCCCCTTGACCAGCTCCTCGTAGAACTGCGGCTCGAGCGCGCCGACCGCCATGTGCCTGCCGTCGGAGGTCTCGTAGATGTCGTAGAACGGCACGCCGCCGTCGAGCAGGTTGGCGGCCCGCTCCTCGCGCCAGCCGCCGCCGGCGATCATGCTCGCCAGCATCGCGTTGAGGTGTGCGGACCCGTCCACGATCGCGGCGTCGACGACCTGCCCCTGGCCGCTGACGCGCGACTCGAGAAGCGCCGCCAGGATGCCGATCACGAGGTACGTCGACCCGCCGCCGAAGTCGCCGAGGAGGTTCGAGGGGAACTGCGGCTTCGAGGGCGTCTGGCCCAGCCCGTGCAGCGACCCGGAGATCCCGATGTAGTTCATGTCGTGGCCGGCGGTGTGCGCGAGCGGACCGTCCTGGCCCCAGCCGGTCATCCGCGCGTACACGAGCCGGGGGTTGCGCGCCCGGCACTGCTCGGGTCCGAGGCCGAGCCGTTCCGCGGCGCCGGGACGCATCCCCTCGAGGAGGACGTCCGCGGTCTCGACGAGCTCGAGCGCCGCGGCCACCGCGTCCGGGTTCTTCAGGTCCAGCGCGATGCTCGGCCGCCCGCGGGTGAGCAGGTCGGTCTGCCGGGCACCGGCGCTCGGGGCACCTCCCGGCCTCTCGACGCGCACCACGTCCGCGCCGAGGTCGGCCAGCATCATCGCCGCGTGCGGGCCCGGCCCGATGCCGGCCAGCTCGACGACCTTGATGCCCTTGAGCGGACCCGTTCCCTGTCCCAGCGCATACGTCTCAGTCATGCGCCGATTCTGACAGTGATGCTGTCAGGATCGCGAGCGGGTGCCCGACACGAGGGACACGAGGTTCACGAGGATGCTGATGGCGCTTCCCACGATGCCGACACCGAGCACCCAGCGGAACAGCAGCGCCCAGTCGAACGACGCGTCCCCGAAGTCGAACGGGAACACCTGCCACATCTTCACCATCGCGACGATCCCGACGACCGTCGTGACGATGTCCCCCAGCGCCTTGAGCCACTTCGGGTCAGCGGCCAGGTAGACCACGTTGGCGACCGCGCCGGCGATCAACGACGCGTTGACCAGCGGCATGACCTGCTCCATGTCCGAGGTCAGGAAGGGCAACGCCTCCCACCCCGGCTGCACGTTGGCCAGCCAGAGCAGGAGGACGTTGATGCCGACCGCGATCAGGTAGCCGGTCCTGCGGGCGGCGACGGACGGGCGTTTGGTGGCCCTGGGTGCGGCGACGGTGGTCATGGCGACCTCCTCACAACCGTCTCTCCCATCCACGCTAGGCAGGGCGTGCCCTGCGGGTCAGGGGCGAAGGTCACCCTTGCCTCCGCCACCGGCGACGAGCTGCCGCGCCTCGTCCTGCGTGGCCTGCTGGACCTCGGCCGGCCTAGTGGTACTCGTGGACCGCCGATCGCACAGCCGGTGAGGCAGTGGAGCGTCGCGCTGACCGCGGTGTCCAGGAGGAGTCGGCGCCGTGCGCCCCGTGGCCGTCCATGTCGTGACCGGCGTGGCCTTGCGTCGCGTGACCGCCGGCAGCTTCGGCGGTGTCCTGCCTCGGGGTGTGTTCCATGCCGTCGCAGATACGCCCTGGGGGTATCTCGGTCAACCCCCTTCCGGGGCCGCGCGTACGATCGAGACGTCGCCGCACCCGCGATTCGCACCCGAGAAGGTCCCATGTCGAACACCACGCCGCGCCCACGCAAGCACCTGATGGTCCCGGGGCAGCCGCCTCGGCAGCGGCAGGACTCGATGAGCCTCGGCCAGGTCCAGCGCTGGGTGCTGTCCTCGCTGGCGGTCACGACGATCCTCCACCTCTCGGCAGGTCTGGTGCTCGCCGCGTTGTACGTCGACACCCTCGACGCCGAGATCGGCCTGCTCGCGATCGCCGGCGCGTTCGGCGTGATCGCCATCGCGGTCGGGCTGATGATCCACCAGAAGAGGCCGCTCAACCCCTGGCTGGTGCTGGGCGTCCTGCCGGCGGTGATCGGCGCCTTCCTCGTCTTCTGAGCGCCGGGGACTGCAGCCGCCGCCCGCAGCCGGGCGCACCCGGGTGCCGTCGCCACTCCCGGACACGGGTCGTGGGGTGACCCGGCCGGGTCACCCCACGAGACGAAGGGGGCATCAGGCGGCTCCTGCGACAGGCGGCGACCGCTGCCGGCCCCGAGGCTGCCCCACCCACTGGGAGCCACGGGCAGCGTCCCGGCGACCATGCCGGCGACGCGGGGCCCCGTTCCGCCCAGGCCGGGCGGCCTTCCGGACCGCTCCACCGCGTGGGGGCTCGGCCCAGCTGGTCGCCACGATGTCGCGGAAGGTCTGCTCCACCCACGCCCCGTCCTCACAGAGCAGCTCGACCAGCTCGGCGTCGAGGTCTCGCTCCTCGAGCTGCTCGGGCAGGTCGGCCGGGGCCGGCAGCAGACCGGCCCCGACGCCCTGGAACGGAGTCATGGAGCTCACCTCCTGGCTCCAGCTGTCAGGCCTTGATCTCCTTGCGGTCGCCCGCGGAGCCTGCCTTGACCTCGATCTTGCGCGGCTTGGCCTGCTCCGCGACGGGGATGCGCAGGCTCAGCACGCCTGCTTCGTACTCGGCGTGGATCTTGTCGGTGTCGAGGTTCTCGCCGAGGAAGAGCTGCCGGGAGAACACGCCCAGCGGACGCTCGGCGATCTGCATCTCGACGTCGTCGGCGTGAACGGTGGGACGGCGCTCGGCCTTGACCGTCAACACGTTGCGCTCGACGTCCACCTCGATCGCGTCGGGGGTCACGCCGGGCAGGTCGAACATGACGACGAACTCGTCCCCTGCGCGGTAGGCGTCCATCGCCATCGCGCTCGGCCGGGACCACGTCCCCTGGCCGGTGCTGCCGACGAGCTGCTGGGCGAGCCGGTCCAGCTCACGGAACGGGTCGGTGCGCATCAACATCGTGGTTCACCTCCTGGTCAATGACTTCCATGTCAATGCACATAACCTCTTGTAGCACGTCGTCATTCCGTTGACAAGTCACTTCGTCAATGTCACGATGACATTCGTGGACGGTGCCCAGACGCACGAGCTGCTCGACCAGGTGGTCCGGGCGGTGCGTCGTACGACGACCGCCGGCACCACCGGCAGTGGAGCCGGCGAGGACACGCTCCAGGCCCTGGCGGCGCTGCACGAGCTCCGCGCCCAGCTCCTCGCCTGGGAGCCGCAGCTGATCGAGGCCGCGCGCGAGCAGGGTGTCTCCTGGGCCCGGCTCGCGCCGGTCCTCGGCGTGACCAGCCGACAGGCCGCCGAGCGTCGCTACCTCCGCCTCCGCCCCGGCGGCGACGCGGCCCTCACCCGGGAGGAACGTGTCCAGGCGGCACGCGACGAACGCGCGGGCGACCGTGCGGTGGCGGCCTGGGCACGCGAGAACGCCTCGGAGCTGCGCCAGATCGCCGGCCAGGTGAGCGCCCTGACCGGGCTCAGCAGGTCGGGCCGCAGGCGGGCGAACGCACTGGCCTCCTCACTGACCGGGGACGACCCGTCCGCGCTCCTCGAGCCGCTGGCCGACATGCACGTCGACCTCGTCGACGACCACGTCGGGCTGGCCGACCGGGTCGACGACGTGGGGCGACGGGTGCACCGGGTGCGCACCGAGACCCAGCGTCGGCGGAGCTCGACCGCTCAGTCGTGAGCCACCGAGCCCAGGTGCTCGTGCCCACGGTGTGACTCCGGCTCGATCTGGAACGTCGCGTGGTCGACGTCGAAGTGGCCCGCGACGCACCGGCTCAGCTCGTCGAGCAGCTCGCAGACCCCCCGCTGCTCGACCGCGGCGTCCGTGACGGTCACGTGCACCGAGAGCACGGGCATCCCGCTGGTGATCGTCCAGACGTGCAGGTCGTGCACCTCGACCGCGCCGGGCACCTCGAGCAGGTGCGAACGGATCTCGTCGAGGTCGACGCCGCGCGGGCTCGCCTCCAGCAGTACGTCGACCGACTCCCTGAGCAGGGAGAACGATCGCGGCAGGATCATCCCGGCGATGAGAAGCGACACGATCGGGTCGGCGCGCACGAAGCCCGTGGTGAGGACCACCACCGCCGCGGCGACGACGCCGACGGAGCCGAGCAGGTCACTGAGCACCTCGAGGTAGGCCCCCCGCATGTTCAGCGAGGCCTCCCTGCGCCTGGCCAGCAGGGCGAGCGAGACACCGTTGGCGAGCAGGCCGACCAGCGCGAACCCCAGCATCAGGTCGGCCTCGACCGGGACCGGGTCGAGCAGCCGGCGCACGCCCGACCAGATCAGGTACGTGCAGACGACGAGCAGCACGACGGCGTTGACCAGCGCGGCCAGGATCTCGACGCGGTGGAGGCCGAAGGTCCGCCGGGAGGTGGCCGGCAGGGTGGCCATGTAGGAGGCGGACAGCGCGAGCGCCACGGCCGCCGCGTCGGTGACCATGTGGCCGGCGTCGGCGAGCAGAGCGAGCGAGCCGCTGAGGAACGCCCCGACGACCTCGACCACGATCACGGCCCCGGTCACCAGCAGCACGAGGCGCAGACGGGCCCGGTCCTCGGCCCGCCCGGCGGCATGGTCGTGCCCGTGTCCGACACCCATGCGCCGAGCCTAAGGCGTCCGTCCGACATCGGTGTGCCGGGAGTGACCTACCGGTCACGGGGCGCCATGCCGAGTCGGAGGGGCGCGGTACCTTGTGCCCGTGACCGGACGCTCACTGCTGGTGGTGCCGCTGCCCGGCCTGGTGTCGGTCGCACCGCCGCTGGGCGGCGGCGTCGCGGCGCCCCACATCCCCCTCCTCGACCCGTTCACCGAGGCTGACGACATCGACGCCGGCGTGGTGGCCGAGCTCCGCGCGTACTTCGCCGACGTGGTGCCCTTCCCGGTCAGGCTCCCGGCCCTGTCGCAGTTCCCGAACGGCCCGGCCTACCTGAACCCCGAGCCCGCGGCGCCGTTCCGCCAGCTCGCGCTCGGTGTGGGCCGGCTCTTCCCCGAGCTCCGGCGCCCCCGGGACACCGTCGACCTGGTCCCGCACCTGACCGTGCCGATCGCGCCCGGCATGACGCTGGACGGCCTCCGCGCGCAGCTCGCCCCGTGGCTCCCGCTGGCCACGATCGCGCGCGAGGCGGCGCTGTGGTGGTGGGCCGAGGACGGGGTCCGCACGCTCGCGACGTTCGAGTTCGGCACCAGCGCGGCCTGACCCCGCCCCGTGGGGCTGAGGGGGGCGGAGTTGTAGCAGATGAAGTTGTGAAAATCGTGAACAACACGCCGATCTGCGCCATATGCTCCTGAGGTCGGCCCCTCCAACAGCGGAGATCGGACCGACCTGCCGAACCCGTGGTCGCACCTGCCGCGACGAGCCTCACCCTTGGAACCTTCATGCCCCTCTCGGTCTCGCCTGCCCTGCGCGCGCTCGTCGCCGTGCTCCTCACGGTGGCCCTCGCGGGGATCGGCCCTGCCTCACCGGGGACCGCGATCCCGATCGAGGGGTACCCGAGCTACCAGCCGCAGACGAAGTGCAGCCCGCGGGCCAAGCCCGGGACCGTGATGTTGGCGGAGCACCTCCTCACCCGGTACCGCGGCTCCGGCTCGTCGGGGATCTCACGGGACTGCGGATCCTCCGGGGTCTCCGAGCACAAGGAGGGCCGCGCGTTCGACTGGGCGCTCAGCGCCCGCTCCGCCCGGGACCGGGGCTACGCCCGCGACTTCGTCGGCCGTCTGCTCGCCACCGACCGGCGCGGCAACCGCGCGGCGCTCGCCCGCCGCATGGGCATCATGTACGTGATCTGGAACGACCGGATCTGGTCCGCCTCCGTCGGCTACCGCGAGCGCCGCTACCGCCACGCCGCGTGCAAGAGGATCAAGACCTGCTCGGTCACGCTGCGGCACCGCGACCACATGCACATCTCGCTCACCCGGGCCGCGGCGCGCGGGAAGACCAGCTGGTACGTCCAGCGGTCGAAGCCCCGTCCCGCACCCGAGCCCGCCCCCGTACCGAGGCCGAAGCCGGCCCCCAAGCCCCAGCCGGACCCGAAGCCGGCCCCCGCACCGAAGCCCGAGCCCGCCCCGAAGCCCGCTCCCCAGCCGGAGCCCGAGGCCCCCCAGCGCGCACCCAAGCTGCCCGACGGCGTGATCGACCTCAGCCGCACCCCGTTCACCCGGGTCACCGTGCCGGCGACGGGTGAGACCGTCGAGACCCGGTTCAAGCTCCGTGAGGGCGTGACCTACTCGCTCACCGCGGCGGGTCTCTACAGCTTCGGCGGCCCGGACCAGGTCGCCGACGCGGTGTGCAGCTGGTCGGCCAAGGACGCCGACTGGCTCGCCAAGCCGCGGCGCGGCGTCATCCGGAAGTACGGTCGCCTGGCGCTCCAGGTCAACGGCAAGCGGCTCTTCGGCGACATCTGCCGCGACAGCCACACCTACCGCACCGAGATCACGCCGCCCCGTGACCGGACCCTGGAGATCGCGGTCGCCGGGAGGCACCCGAGCTCCCGGGGCCGGCTCACCCTGGTCGTCGGTCGGCAGCGCGCGAAGGTCACGGAGGCCCTCCCGGCCTACCCGGAGCTCACCGCGGCCCCGACGTACTCGACCACCGCGCGCACCGGCATGGGCCTGGCCGCCCAGACCGTCCGGGTGAACGCGGCGAAGGGCGGCGCGACGTACACCCGCGGCAGCCTCGAGCCCGGCGCGACCTACCGCGTCACGGTCTCCGGGCAGGTCTCGCTCGGCGGCGGCGTCCGCTCCAACGGACGGTGCATCTCGGTGCGCGGGACCTGGTACGACGCCGCCTCGATCGACCCGCGCGTACCCGACCAGGACCACGGAAACCTGTACCTCGACGGCGTGCCGTTCTCCGGGGTCGGCTCCGCGGGCTGCGAGAGCGACGCCTTCGTCACCGAGTACGTCGCGGACGCGCGCGGCCGGCTGCGCCTGGACCTGTGGGACCCGCTCGACGTCAGCGACAACAGCGGCGACCTCCGGGTGTCGGTGCAGCGGGTCAGCGCTGTGGACGGCCCCGACGCCGCCGACGGTGAGCGGGTCCGTGCCCGTCAGGAGGAGTGGAAGCAGCGGGCCGACGAGCTCACCGTGCGGGCCGACCGCGGCCGCGGGGCCGTCAGCACGATGAAGCTGCGGCGGGGCGAGCGGGTGAAGGTGACGGTCACCGGCCGGTTCACCTCCGCGGGTCGCTCCTCAGACGCGTCGTGCACGCGCACCCGCGACGGCTGGCTCGCCACCGACCCCGACGTGCTCGCGGGCGACCTGCTGAACCTGTGGGTGGACGGTCAGGCGGTGCGGTGGAACGCCGCCGGGACCCGGGAGGCCTGTTCGGCCGAGTCGACGTACACGACCTCGTTCAGCGCACCCAAGAACGGTCCGCTGCGGATCGCGGTCTTCGACCTCGACCACCGTGACAACGACGGCGAGCTCACGGTGAAGCTGCGCCGGCTCGACGGCTGACCGCTGCGCCGCCGGAGCGAGGAGCGCCTGCTACGAGAGCGCCTCCATCAGCGGCGGCAGGATGAACAACATGCCCATCGACCAGGTGACGTGGGTGAGCATCGGCGCGAGCACACCGCCGCTGACCCGGCGCTGCAGACCGACGAGCACGCCGAGCACGGTCGCGGCGAAGACCAGCATCACGTTGCCGGTCGCCACCGTGGTGAGCGCGTAGATCGCGGTGGAGATCGCCACCGGGTGCCACCGGCCGATGGCGGCATAGAGCGCGCCCCGGAAGAACAGCTCCTCGGTCAGCCCGTTGACCAGCGTGATCAGGGCGATCACCGGGAGCGACCCGTACCGGGCGTGGTCGAGGACCTCGTCCAGGCTCGTGCGCAGCGGCGGGATCTGGGCGACCACCAGCGCCCCCAGGGTGAACACCGCGACGGCTGCGAGACCGATCACGACGGGCTGCACGACCGGACGCCGCAGGTCCCGGCCGACCCGCATCCGGCCCGCGTGCAGCGGCCCGGAGAGGAAGGCGCCCACGACCCAGGTGGCCGCGAGGGCGACGGTGAACGCGTAGAAGGCCGGGTCACCGGGAGTCGTGGCCAGCGAGAACCCCAGCAGGGTCGCGCCCACCGCGAGGGTGATCCCCGCGACGATCCGGCGCCGGCGGAACATGTGGTCGGGCTCATGGTGGTCCCGCTCGATCGGCGAGACCAGGGTGGAGTCGACGAAGCGGCTCAGCCAGGTCACAACTCGCCCTTGGCGCGGAGGCGGTCCGCGAGCGCGACCTTCACCATCTCGTCGTACCCCATCGTCTCGAACGGCACGACCTGCCGGATCGAGTCGTCGTGGACGACGACCTCGTTGTCCATGGACTCGATGAGGTTCCGCCCGGTCCTGGCGTCGACGTCGGTGACCAGCGCCAGCCACTGCGAGGAGAGCTGGGGGGTGAGCACGGGTACGACGACGATCGGCACGTCGCGGCCGTTCTGGATCATCGAGGCACGGCGCAGCATGTCGCGGTAGGACAGCACCTCCGAGCCGCCGATCTCGAAGACCCGGCCCTTCGCCTCGTCGTTGTCGAGCACGCCGACGAGGTACTTCACCACGTCCTGCAGCGCGATCGGCTGGGTCTTGGTGCCGACCCAGTGCGGGGCCACCATGGCGGGGAGGTTCTTCACCAGCTGGCGGGTGATCTCCCAGGAGATGCCACCGTGCCCGACGACGATGGCGGCGCGCAGGACGGTGACCGGCACGCCGCCCTCGCCGAGCAGCGACTCGACCTGGCGCCGCGAGCGCAGGTGCTTGGAGAGCTTCGAGTCGTCCTCGCCGAGCCCGCCGAGGTAGACGATCTGCCGCACGCCGGCCTCGGCCGCCGCCTTGCCGAACGCGCTCGCGGCCTCGGCGTCGAGGCGCACGAAGTCCTGGTCGTCGAGGGAGTGCACGAGGTAGTAGGCGACGTCGACCCCGCGCAGCGCCTTGTCGAGCGTCTCCGGGGAGAACACGTCGCCCTCGACCGGCTCCCCCGCGCCCTCGTAGTCGTCGGGCCGTCGGGTCATCGCCCGGACCTCGTGGCCCGCCTCGACGAGCGCACGGGCCAGGTGCGACCCGACGAAGCCGGTCGCTCCGGTGACGAGCACGGTCAGGGACATGGGGCACCTCGCTGGTCCTCGCGGGTCCGCTCGACCCACGCACTGGCACCAGAGTGCCCGACCACGCCAACCTCACGCGTGCGACGTCACCTGACGCCCTTGATCCGGTACACGAGCACGCTGCCGAGCAGGCAGACGCCGGCCGAGAACAGGTACAGCGACGAGTAGCCGCCGGCAAGGGTGACCAGCATCGTGGCGAGGAACGGCGCGAAGACCTGCGGAAGCGCGTTGGCCACGTTGATCAGGCCGAGGTCCTTCGCCCGGGCGGTGGCGGTGGGCAGGACCTGGGTGATCAGGGCGAAGTCCACCGCCGTGTAGACCCCGTAGCCGGCGCCGAGTACGACGGCGGCCACGATCGCGCCCGGCCAGGTCTGGGTGACCGCGAGGATCACCGACGCCAGCGCCGCCACCAGGCCGGCCACGGTGACGAAGACCCTCCGTCGACCGACCCGGTCGGACCAGACTCCCCCGACGACCGTCGTCGCGACGAGGGTGGCCGCGTAGATGCCGGTCAGCACGAACACCCCGGCCTCCGGGTCCTCGTGGCCGACCGCGTCCTGGAGGTAGAAGAACAGGTACAGCGTGCCGAGGGCGTTCCCGAGGTTGACCAGGAACCGCGTGAGCCAGGCCCAGGCGAAGTCGGGATGCTGCCGCGGGTCGAGCCAGAACCCGCGCAGGAGCTCGCCCGGACGGAACGCGGGCCTCTGCTCCTGCCGCAGCGGCACGTCACCGCTGCGCAGCACGAACGGCACCGCGAGTACGACGACCACCGCGGCCGTCGCGGCGAAGCCCGCGGCGACCCCACCGGTCAGCGTGGCGATCCCCACGCCGCCGACCACACCGACCGTCTGCGCGACCGCCACCCATCCGCCGACCACACCGCGCTGGGGTACCGGCACCTGGTCGGGGATGGTGGCGGTGATCGCCGCGAGCATCGCGTTGAGCCCCGCCTGGGCCAGGCACCAGCCGAGCAGCATGACCGGGACGCTGTCCGCGACGGCCAGGACGAGCAGCGCCGCGGCCCCCGTCAGCCCGCCGAGCACCACCCACGGGACGCGGCGTCCGAAGCGGGAGGTGGTGCGGTCCGACAGCGCCCCGAACAACGGGTTGGACACCACCGAGACCGCGGCGCCGACGCCGGTGACGAGCCCGAAGACCATCTCCTTGCTGCCCGGGGCCACCTCGGCTGCCTGCTGGGCCAGGAGCACCTGGATGGGGCCGAAGAACCCCGCCCACAGACCGATCGAGGCGAGCGTGACCCGGGCGACCCAGCCCTTGCGGACCAGGACCTCCGGCTCCGCCAGCGCGTCGAGCGCGGCCGGCACCGACCCGGTCGGCGGAGGGAGCGTGGTCACCGCCTGTTCTCGGCGATCACCCGGCGGTACCAGTCGTAGGAGTCCTTGGGCGTCCGCCGCTGGGTCTCGAAGTCGACGTGCACGAGGCCGAACCGCTTGCTGTAGCCCTCGGCCCACTCGAAGTTGTCGATGAGGCTCCAGGTGAAGTAGCCCCGGACATCCACTCCTGCCGCGATCGCGTCACCGACCGCGCGCAGGTGGCCGTCGAGGTAGTCGATCCGCCGCCCGTCGGCGACCCGGCCCCGCGCGTCGGGCTCGTCGTCGTAGGCACAGCCCGACTCGGTGACGTAGACCGGCGGCAGCACCCCGTCGTACTCGTCGGCCATCGTGACCAGCAGGTCCCGCAGACCCTCGGGGACGACCGGCCAGCCGAAGTCGGTGAGCGGGTAGCCCTCGACCGGCAGCATCACGAACGGCAGCCCCTCCCCGGTGACCGGGCTTCCCTCGGGCGCGGGTGTGGAGGGGCCGGCGATCCGGGTGGGGTTGTAGTAGTTCACGCCGTAGAAGTCGAGCGGGCTGCTGATCACCCGCAGGTCCTCCGGCACCGGACCGGGCATCAGGTCGGCGAACCCCTCGGGGTAGCTGCCCCGCAGGACGGGGTCGGCGAAGAGGCGGTTCCACAAGGTGGCGTACCCGTGCGCCGCCTCCAGGTCCTCCGGGCTGTCGCCGGCCGGCCGCACCGGGGTGTGGTTGGTGGCGGTGCCGACACTCGCGGCGCCGGCCTGTCGGAGGGCCTGCACCGCCAGGCCGTGGCCCAGGAGGAGGTGGTGGGCGGCGGGAAGGGCGGCGTACATCAGCCGCTTGCCGGGGGCGTGCATGCCGAGCGCGTAGCCGAGCATGGTCACCACGTTCGGCTCGTTCACCGGGACCCAGTGCGCGACGCGGTCACCGAGCCGCTCGGCCACGAGCGCGGCGTAGTCGGCGAACCGGAGCGCGGTCTGCCGGTTCAGCCAGCCGCCGTCGTCCTCGAGCGCTTGCGGCAGGTCCCAGTGGAAGAGCGTGGCCATCGGCGCGATCCCGGCAGCGAGCAGCTCGTCCACGAGCCGGTCGTAGAAGACCAGCCCCTTCGGGTTGGCCGGGCCGGAGCCGTCGGGCAGGACCCGCGGCCAGCTGATGGAGAACCGGTAGCCGTCGAGGCCGAGGCCCTTCATCAGCGCCACATCCTCGGCGTACCGGTGGTAGTGGTCGCACGCCACGGCGCCGCTGCTGCCGTCGACGATCCGGCCCGGCTCCGCGCAGAACGTGTCCCAGACACTGCGCCCGCGGCCGTCCTCGTCGACTGCCCCCTCGATCTGGTAGGCGGCGGTGCTCGCGCCGAACACGAAGCCCTTCGGCAGTTGCGGCAGGTCCCTGGTCTGTCCCATGGGTCTCACCTTGCAGCAGGCGGCCCGAGGTGTTCTGCGGTTCGCAGGAAAACCGCGCCGTGCCGGCTGCAGATCGCAGGCCAGCCGTCCCGTGAAACCCCTTGACCCGCGCGTCGGCGCTGCTGCAGGTTCGAGGCATGCCCGACGACCGCGACGCGATCTACTTCGGAAGCCCGACCGCCTGGCGCTCGTGGCTCGAGGTCAACCACGCGACGGCGGACTTCGTCTGGCTGGGCTACTGGAAGAAGCACACCGGCCGCGTGAACCTGACCTGGTCCGAGGCGGTCGACCAGGCACTGTGCTTCGGCTGGATCGACAGCGTGCGGCAGAGCGTCGACGAGGACCGGAGCCGGCAGCGGTTCACCCCGCGCCGGCGGGGCAGCACCTGGAGCAACGTCAACGTCGAGAAGGTCGCGCAGCTCGAGGCGCTGGGGCTGATGACCGATGCCGGGCGGGCGGTGTTCGAGGCCCGGACCCTCGAGGGCGTGTACTCCTACGAGAACGGCGAGGTCGAGCTCAGCCCGGAGTACGCCGCGCTGCTCGCGGCCTCACCGGCCGCTCTCGAGTTCTTCGAGGCCCAGCGTGCGTCGTACCGGAAGGTGGCCAAGCGCTGGGTGATGTCGGCCAGGCAGCAGCAGACCCGCGACCGGCGGATGGCCCAGCTGGTCGCGGACTGCGAGGCCGGACTGCTGATCAGGCCCCAACGGTACGGGCAGAGCCCCGGGTCAGGATGAGAAGAAGGAGTCGTTCATCCGCGGGTCGGGGGTGAACGGCACGACCGCGAGCCGCATCCCGGTCTCCTCGTAGCGCAGCTCCTCGACCCGGGCGACCACCTCGTTGGCACGCTCGCACTGGCTCTCCGACAGGTAGAACGCGAACAGCCGGAGCCGCTCTCGGGCGGCGTAGAAGCTCTCCAGGTCGACGTGCTCGGCGGTGCCGATGGTCTCGAGGTCGAACAGGGCCTGCTCCACGTCCTCCGGCCGCACGCGCGGCGCCAGCTCCGGGTGTACGTCGATCATCCCGTCGTCGCTGACGATGACGATGAGGCACGGCGCCGACGAAGCCGCGGTGTAGCGGACCGCGGAGTTGTAGCGCGACCCGCGACCCGGGTCACCGACACCGGTGGCGATCCCGTCGAGGATGACGCCGACGGCGTGGCACGTGCCGTCGGGGGTGAGCAGCACGGCGCCGTCGATCTTGGTCAGCGCGCGGAGCATCCGGCTGCCGATCGGCTGGGGGTCGATCGCGAGTGCCTGCGGGGCGAGCCGCTGCGCCTCCTGGGCCGCGGCCGTGGTGACCACCAGCATCGTGCCCTTGCCCTGGCTGACCGCGGTCTGCGCGAGCCGCCAGATCGCCCGGATGTCGTGGTCGTCGACGTGCGCGAACACGCGGCGCATGGAGTCCACGAAGAGCGAGGGTGACATCCGGGGGCGCGGCAGCTGGGGGTGCCCGTTGGCCACCCTGAGCAGCGGCGCCCCGTGGTGCGACAGGGTCCACACGCCCTGCTCCACGATCGAGAACCGGAACAGGTCCTCGGACCGTCCGTCGTACTCCTCGGAGATCGCGCCCAGGCCGTAGATCGTGGTGCCGTCGATGAGCAGCCCGAGCTGGGTGTCGGTGAGCTCGAGCAGCTTGCGGAACTGCAGCCGCTCCCGGACCGAGATCGGGGCCCGCCAGCGGATCGCGACGTCGACGTGCGGGTGGCCGTCGGCGGCGAGGATCACGGTGCCGGAGCCGGAGCGGCCCTCGTAGGCGGTGGAGGCGAGTGCCTCGAAGGAGTCGAACAACCCCTTCGCGAGGGTCTGACCGGCGATCAGCGCGGTGGAGAAGACCAGGTGGTTGGCGGCCCGGCGGATCGCGTCGGTGGGGACGTCGTCCTCGATCGGGGAGATCGTCCGGGGCGGCTTCGCGGCGAGCAGCGCGTGGGTGGCGGTGCGGAGCAGCTCACTGACGATGCCGTGGGCCAGGGAGACCGTGATCGCGGTGCCGTCGACCTCGGTCGTCTCCAGGCGGGGCAGCGCGTCGAGCGCCTCGGTGTCGACGGAGATGACCGGGTGCACCTCGAAGTCGCCGACCGGCGCCGACTGGCCGACGAAGAAGGTGCGGCCCACGCCGGCGGGGGCCCGTTCCATGGCCGCCTCGACGGCAGCGGCGCGGGCGCTGTCGCGGAAGAAGCCGTGCCGCGCGTCGTGCATCTCCTCGGTCGTGAAGTCCATGTCGTGGACCTGTGACTCCTGGTAGCGCCGCTTCGCGTCGAGCACCACGCCGCCGAAGTCCTCCGCGGTGAACGGCCGGTCCGCGGCGTCGCGCATCTCCAGGCTGACCTGGCCGGTGTCGTCGCCGCCCACGGCGAAGCCCACGACGTAGGCCTCGGGCGACAGGATCGCCCCGATCTGGTCGAGGGCGCGGTCGGTGGCACCGTCGAGGGAGATGCGGAACTGCTGCTGGAAGCCCCACATGCTCTGGTTGAGGTGCTCTGGCATCGGTTCTCTTCTGGGTAGTACGGCGCTGTCTCACAGGTTCCCCCGGCGGGGGAGTACAAACCATGGTCTACGACTCATACCCGCCCAAGCCAACCGGGACCATTGCCTCTTGAGCCGAGCCCGGCCCAGGGACACCCTGAGAAGCGCAAGAACATCCCTGCGCCGAGAGGAGAGCACCATGACGACAGTTGCCCGGCGGCCCACCAGCCCGATGGCTGAGATGCTGGACTGGCTCGAGTCCAACACCCCGTTCAGCTTCAGCGGGGTAGGTCTGGCGCCGTACGTCCGGGTCGAGGACTACCTCGAGGACGGCGACTACGTCCTTCGGGCGGAGCTGCCCGGCATCGACCCCGGGAAGGACGTCGAGGTCAGCGTGGAGAACGACATGCTCACCATCACCGGGGAGCGTCGCGAGGAGACCAAGGAGAAGAGCCGCCGCGAGTTCCACTACGGCTCGTTCCGCCGCACCGTCTCCCTGCCCAAGGGAGCCCAGGCCGACAAGATCACCGCGTCCTACACCGACGGGGTGCTCGAGGTCCGGGTGCCCACCGGTGGCCAGGAGCTGCCGGCCACGAAGATCCCGATCCAGCGCCACGAGTGAGGGAGGGCGACATGCACGCCTCTGTAGGTGACCGGATCCACGTGAGCGGAACGCATGTCGACGACCACGAGCGCGACGGCGAGATCCTCGAGGTGCGCGGCGCGGACGGTGCTCCGCCGTACATCGTGCACTGGTTCGACACCGGACACGACACGCTCGTCTTCCCGGGCCCCGACGCCACGATCCACCCGGCCGGCCCCGGCGGCGAGCATGCCACCACATCGGGGAACTCCGCCTAGGGCGAGCTCCCGATGAGCACGACCGCCGCCGGCTTGAGCACCGCTGAGGCCGCGCGGCGGTTGTCGTCCGAGGGGCCGAACCGCCTGCCCGCTCCCCGGCGGCCGTCCGCGGCGCGACGCCTGGCCGGCGAGCTGACGCACTTCTTCGCGGTCATGCTCTGGGTGGCCGGCGTGCTGGCGCTGGTCGCGGGCCTGCCGGAGCTCGGCGTCGCGATCTTCGCCGTCATCCTCCTCAACGCGGTCTTCGCCTTCGCGCAGCAGGCACGGGCCGACCGGGCAGCCGAACGGCTGCGCGCGATGCTCCCCACCCAGGTGACCGTGTGGCGCGACGAGCGACGTCAGATCATCGAGGCCGACGAGGTGGTGGTCGGCGACCTTCTGCTGCTCGAGAGCGGGGACCGGGTCCCGGCCGACGGCCTGGTGCTCGCCGCCAACCGGCTGCTCGTCGACTCCTCGATGCTCACCGGTGAGAGCGTCGCGGGCGCGGTCGAGGAGGACGCCCCGCTCTTCGCCGGCACGTTCGTCGTCGAGGGCGAGGCCCGCGCTCAGGTGACCGCCACCGGCGACCGCACGCGGCTCGCCAACATCGCCCGGCTGGCCACCTCGACGGCCAAGCCGGACACCCCGCTGACCCAGGAGCTGCGGAAGGTGGTCCGGCTCATCGCCGGGATCGCGCTCGGGGTGGGCGGACTGTTCCTGCTGGTGTCGCTGTTGGTGGGCAGCTCCCTGCAGGACGGGTTCGTGTTCGCGATCGGGGTCACGGTCGCCCTCGTCCCCGAGGCGCTCCTCCCGACCGTCACGCTCTCCCTGGCCTGGGGGGCGGAGCAGATGGCCAAGCGGCAGATCCTGGTACGACGGCTCGAGGCGGTCGAGACCCTGGGGTCCACGACGTTCATCTGCACCGACAAGACCGGCACGCTCACCCGCAACCAGATGGAGGTCGTCGAGGCCTGGACGCCGTGGGGATCGGTGTCGGTCGACGGAACCGGCTACGAGCCCACCGCTCTCCTTTCCTGGTCCGCCCCGTCGGCCGCCGGCGCGGTCGAGGAGCTGGCCGTCGCGGCGATGCGCTGCTCGACGGGATACGCCCGGCGGGACGGCGGTGAGTGGCAGGCGCACGGCGACCCGATGGAGGCGGCCCTCGACGCGTTCGCACGCCGGGTGGGCGTCGACACCGACGAGTACCGGCGGTCGCGTCCGGTCTCCTTGCGCTTCCCCTTCGACCCGCGGCTGCGCCGGATGTCGGTCGTGACCGAGGACGGTGCCGTGGTGAAGGGTGCCCCGGACAGCGTGCTTCCACTCTGTGGCGACGCCGCGCGCGCCCACGAGGTCGTCGACGCCCTGACCCGCCGGGGCCTACGCGTCCTGGCCGTGGCCGGCGGCGCCCCGCTGTCCGTCGTACCCCCCGGTGAGCGGCCGGACCGGGCGGCGACCGAGCGCGGGCTGCACCTGCTGGGTCTGGTCGGGCTCGAGGACCCGCCGCGCGACGACGTGCCGGAGGCGCTCGACGCGTGCCGCCGGGCCGGGATCTCCGTCGCGATGGTGACCGGCGACCACCCGGCCACGGCCCGGGCGATCGCCGACGAGGTCGGGCTGCGGCGGCCCGACGCACCGGTGCTGACCGGTGCGGAGCTGCCGGAGAACGACCGGGTGCTCGCCGCGATGCTCGACCACGACGGGGTCGTGGTCGCCCGGGTGTCCCCGGAGGACAAGCTGCGGATCGCGGCGGCGCTGCGCTCGCGGGGACACGTCGTGGCGATGACCGGCGACGGCGTGAACGACGCCCCGGCCCTGCACGAGGCCGACATCGGCGTCGCGATGGGACGGTCCGGCACCGACGTCGCCCGGGAGGCGGCCGACCTGGTGCTGCTCGACGACTCGTTCGCCAGCATCGTCGCCGGTGTGGAACAGGGGCGGGCGACGTTCGTGAACATGCGGCGGTTCCTGACCTACCACCTGACCGACAACGTCGCCGAGCTGACGCCGTTCGTGGTCTGGGCGCTGTCCGGCGGAAACTTCCCGCTGGCCCTCGGGGTGATGCAGATCCTGGCCCTCGACCTCGGCACGGACACCCTGTCCGCGGTCGCGCTGGGGGCCGAGCCGCCGGCACGGCACCTGCTCGACGGGCCGCCGGTGCGGGGACGGCTGATGAACTACACCGTGCTGCGCCGGGCGTTCGGGCTGCTCGGGCCGCTGGTCGCGGTGATGACGATGGTGGCGTTCCTGGTGTCGCTGGTCGCGGTGGGCTGGCGGCCTGGTGAGGCCTTCCCGACCGGGCACGACCTGATGGCCGCCTCGGGAGCGGCGTTCATGACCGTGGTCATCGCGCAGACCGCGAACGCGTTCGCCTGCCGCAGCTCGACCCGGACGCCCGGTCAGGTCGGCTGGACGAGCAACCGGCTGCTGGTCCCGGCGGCGTCCACGGAGCTGGCGTTCTCCTTCGTGGTCCTGCTGGTGACGCCGGTCGCCCTGGTCCTCGGCCACGCGTCGCCTCCCCCGGCTGGATGGATGGTCGCGATCTCGTCTGCGTTCGTGCTGCTCGGCGTGGACGCCCTCGACAAGCACCTCCGCGCCCGCCACCCCCGCGTCAACCCCAACCGTCACCTCCGCTGACCCCGTTCTCGCCGACCCGTCACGTCCGGGGGCCGTTTCTGCGGCGTGTCGCCACGGGATCGACGGGTCGGCACGTGGGGGGTGTCGGGTCTGCGGCGCGCGGCAGTGGCCGGCTCGTCGGGGGGAGCGCACGGGCTCGGGGGCCGTCCAGCCGATGGGCTGGTGACGTGGGCCGCCCGCCGCTTCGCGTGGCGCCGACCGGACGGAGCGGCACATCATGCGCACACGGGGGCCTCTCAGGCCGGTCGAGCGCGCGCCGACCTGCGGCGGGCAAGCCTCATGCGGCCCGTCGATCGTGCGGCGACACGCCGCGAAAGGTGCCCCGAAAGTGACGGGTCGGCGGGGAAGGAGGCTCAGCTGTGGACGTGAGCCTTCTCGTGCGTGATGGCCTCGATGTCGTCAGCGGCGACGTGGAGCAGCCGGTCCGCGAGGTGGGACAGCGCCCGTGCCACGGCGAGCTCGTCGCCGATCTCCGGGACGTCCCGGTCGGCCGGATTCAGCCGCGCGGTACCGGTCGCGGTGAGGGTGACCTCGTCGTTCGGCCGGAGCCGAGCCTCGGCGTGGGTCTTGCCCTCGCGCTCGCCGATGAAGATTTCGATGTGCCAGGTCTTCGTTGCGGTCATAACCCCATTGCGACATGACCCATGGGTAGGCGTCAGGGGCGAAGGTCCCCGATCCGCAGCACTGCCGCTCCGTGCACACGGTCCGCGGCGAGGTCGTCCAGCGCGACGTCCGCACGGTCGAGGGGGTACGGCGTCGTGGTGGCCGTGACCCCGAGCCGCGGCGCCAGCCGGAGCAGCTCCTCGCCGTCGGCGCGGGTGTTGGAGGTGACGCTGGTCAGGGTCCGTTCGCGGAACAGGTGCCGCTGGTAGTCGAGCACCGGCACGTCGCTCAGATGGATGCCCGCGACGGCGAGCGTCCCGCCCCTGTCCAGCGCCTCGAGGGCCGGCGGGACGAGGTCACCCACGGGCGCGAACACGATCGCGGAGTCCAGCGCGACCGGAGGTGCGTCGTACGCCCCTCCCGCGCTCGACGCACCCAGCGCCAGCGCGAGCTCCCGGGCGGCCGCGTCGCGGGTGAGCACGTGGACCTCGGCGCCCTGGGCGAGTGCGATCTGCGCGGTGATGTGCGCGCTGGCGCCGAACCCGTAGATGCCGAGCCGCCCTCCGTTGGGGACGTCGGCCCGCCGGAGCGCCCGGTAGCCGATGATCCCCGCGCACAGCAGCGGCGCCGCCTGCTCGTCGGGCAGGTCGTCCGGGATGTCGTAGGCGAACGCCGCCGGGACCACGGCGTACTCCGCGTAGCCGCCGTCCTCGTCCCACCCGGTGTACCGCGAGGCCGGGCAGAGGTTCTCCTGCCCCCGGCGGCACCAGGTGCACTCTCCGCAGGTGTGCCTCAGCCAGGCGATGCCGACCCGGTCGCCCTCGGCGAACCGGGCCACGCCCTCGCCCAGGGCGACGACGCGGCCGACGACCTCGTGGCCGGGCACGACCGGGGAGCGGTGCTGGGGCAGGTCCCCGTCACGGACGTGCAGGTCGGTCCGGCACACCCCGCACACGGTTACCTCGACGAGCACCTCACCGGGGCCGGGCCCGGGGGTGGGAACCTCGGCAGCGGTGAGCGTGCCGTCGCCGGTGGTCTGCCAGGCGCGCATGCGATCACCGTACGACGGCCACCGGGCAGTGCGCGTGGTGCAGGACCGACTGGCTCACCGACCCGAGCAGCAGCCCGGCGAACGCACCGAGACCACGCGACCCGACGACGACGAGCTCAGCCGCGGTCGACGCGTCGGCCAGCGCCCGCTGGGGCGCCATCGGGATCGCCTCGGTGGTGACCTCGACGTGCGGGTACAGGTCGGCGAAGCCTGCCAGCGCCTCCGCGAGGACCCCCTCCGCGGCCTGGATCTCCTCGATCAGGCCGCTGCCCGGGAAACCGCGGGCGAGGTTGCGCCAGGCGTGGATCGCGGTGACCGAGCTGCCGCTCCGGTCGGCGTGGTCGAAGGCGAACTCGAGCGCCTTCCGGCTGCCGGTGGACCCGTCGACGCCGACCACCACCCGCCTGCTGTCCGGATGGTACGGCGTCCGCGTGACGACCACCGGGCAGGACGCGTGCCGGGTCACGTGCTGGCTGACCGAGCCCAGCACGACCCCCGACAGGAGGCTGTGTCCTCGCGCGCCGACCACGACCGCGACCGCATGGGCGGAGGCGTCGATCAGCGCCTGCGCCGGCGGGACCTGGACCAGCTCGAGGGCGGTCTCCTTCGTCCGGGCACCGGCCAGGCGGTCCTTCACGTCGGCCTCGAGCTCGGCCATCTTCGCCGCGTGCCACTCGCTGGTCGCCTCGAGCACCTGGGTCGGGTCCACCTCGGAGATCAGGACCATCAGCGGCCGGCCCTGCTCGGCGGCCAGCTCGTCGGCCCAGTCGAGAGCGAGCTCGCTGTCGCTGGAGCCGTCGTACCCGACGACGATCTCGGCGCGCGTGTTCATGTCCTCATCCTCGCCACACCGGCACCGCCCACGTAGTGCCACTGGTCCTCGCCCGGAGGGCCCGAAGGTCCGCGTGCGGACCCGTCCCGGCCCGGTCCACAACGTGGCGGTCCCCTCCAGCCGGCCGGCCGGCCGGCCGTGGCATAGTGCGCGGGTCGATGCGGTCTAGACCGAAGGAGTGGGACCATGGCGGGTGCGGCGAGGATCAGCGGCTTCGCGGGACGGTGGTTCACCGTCATCGTGCTGGTCGCCGGGGCCGTTGCGCTCCTGACCCCGGACACCTTCGCGGGCGCGACCGTCGCGGTGCCGTGGCTGCTCGCGCTGATCATGCTGGGGATGGGCATGACGCTCGAGACCAAGGACTTCGCGGTCGTGGCCCGCCGGCCCTGGCCGCTGCTCGCCGGGGTCGCGGCGCAGTACGTCGTCATGCCCGGCCTGGCCTGGCTGATCGCCACGCTCCTCGACCTGTCCCCGGCGCTCGCGGCCGGCCTGATCCTGGTCGGCGCCGCCCCCGGCGGCACCGCCTCGAACGTCATGGTCTTCCTGTCCCGCGGCGACACCGCGCTCTCGGTCGCGATGACCTCGGTCTCCACCCTCCTCTCCCCGATCCTGACGCCGCTGCTGGTGCTGGCCCTGGCCGGCCAGATGCTCCCGGTCGACGCCGGCGCACTGTTCGTCTCGATCGTGCAGATCGTGCTCGCGCCGGTCGTCCTCGGCCTGCTGCTGCGCCGCTTCCTGCCCGGCGTCGTCGAGCGGCTGGTCGACGTGATGCCGCTGGTCTCGGTCGTCGGCATCACCGCGGTCGTGATGGCGGTCGTCGCGGCCAGCGCCGAGACCATCTACTCCGTGGGTCTCCTGGTGGTCGTCGCGGTCGTGCTGCACAACCTGCTGGGGCTCGCGGGCGGGTACGGCATCGCCCGGATGTTCGGCATGGACGAGCCCGGCAAGCGGGCGATCAGCATCGAGGTGGGGATGCAGAACTCCGGCCTCGCGGCGGCCCTCGCGACCGTGCACTTCAACCCCGCCGCCGCCCTCCCCGGCGCGATCTTCTCGGTGTGGCACAACGTGTCGGGATCGCTGCTCGCCACGTACTGGGCCAGGAAGTCGGAGTCCTCGGAGGCTGGAGTCCGCGAGCCCTCGTCCGTGGGCCGCTAGCCGGCAGGCCGTCAGACACCGCGCGCGGTACGACGACCGGGACGCATGACGTCGCGGGGTCAGGCGAGGACGGCGAGCGCCTTCGGCAGCACCTCGGCGGTGACGGGCAGGGGCCCCAGAGGCTCCCCGTCGCCGTAGGCCAGGATCGGCTTCGCCGCGCTGACGGAGACAGACCGGCCGCGCAGCACGACGACCTCCTCCAGCGCGACGTGCGACCCGTCGTACAGCTTGGGCAGCGCGCGGATCAGGCGCAGCCTGTTCGCCGCCCGGATCACCACGACGTCGAGCAGGCCGTCGTCGACCGCCGCGTCCGGGGCGACGTGCATGCCCGAGCCGTAGTAGCCGGAGTTCGCGACGACGACCGTGAACGCGTCGAACCGGTGCGGCTGACCGTCCACCACGACGTCGTACGACAAGGGGCGGAACTCGACCACCGAGCGGACCGCGGCATAGGGGTACTGCACCGACCGCGGCAGGCGGTGGGCACGGTCGACCAGCTCGGAGGCCAGCGAGTCGACGCCGGCGTACACGCTTCCCACGACCACGCGACCACCCACGTCGATCACGTCGACAGCGCGCGGCGCGGCCTCGAGCAGCGTCGCCGCGACCTGCTCCGGCGTGGCCCCGACGCCGAGCTGGCGGGCGAAGTCGTTGCCGCGACCGCTGGGCAGGATCCCGAGCACCCCGCCGGCCTCGACGACCGCCCCCGCCAGCGACGCGACCATCCCGTCGCCGCCGACCGCGACCACGACGGCTCCCCGGCCCACCGCCTCGGCCACGAGCGCGCGGCACGCCGCCGGCCCGGGGCTGTAGGTGACGTCGACCGACGCCCCTGCCTCGCGCAGCCTCCGCGCCACCGGTACGACGGACGCCGGGGCCGCCCCACCGCCTGAGGCGGGGTTCACCAGGAACGCGAAGGAGCGGGTCACGGGACCAGCACCCCGGGGTTCAGGACGCCGGCCGGGTCGATCCGCTGCTTCACGGCGCGGAGCATCTCCACGCCGACGGGGCCGATCTCGCGGGCGAACCAGGGCAGGTGGTCGCGGCCGACCGCGTGGTGGTGGGTGATCGTCGCACCGGCCGCGATCATCGCGTCCGAGGCGGCCGCCTTGGCCCGTGCCCACTGCGCGACGGGGTCGTCGTCCTGCCTGGCGGCGACCGTGAAGTACAGCGAGGCGCCGGTCTCGTAGACGTGGGAGATGTGGCAGAGCACGATGGCGCCGGGCAGCGACTCCTCGAGCGCGGCCTTCACGTCGGCGTAGAGCGTGGGGACCCCGGACCAGAACGTCGCGGTCTCGAGCGTCTCGACGAGCACGCCGACGTCGAGCAGGGAGTCGCGCAGGTAGGGCCCGTGGAACCGGCCCTGGGCCCAGGCCTGGCCGCCCTCCTCGCCGAGAGGCTTCGCGCCGAGGTCGGTGAGCCGCTCGGCGACCAGGGCGCGGGTGCGGTCGACGTACCCCCTGGTGCCTTCGTACCCGACGACCATCAGGCAGCCGCCGGCGTTGTCGCCGCCGACGTCCGAGGGCCTGGCGAGGTTGAGCGAGGTCTCGGCCTCGTCGGAGAGGCGGAGCACCGTCGGCGCGATGCGCTCCTGGGTCAGCGTGCGCAGCGCCGCGGCACCCGCTGAGAAGGTGTCGAAGCGCCAGGACTCGTAGGACTTGAGCTCGGGCACCGTCCGCACGCGCACGGTCACCTCGGTGATCACGCCGAAGGCGCCCTCGGAGCCGAGGACGAGCTGGCGGAGGTCGGGGCCGGCGGCGCTGGCGGGGGCGGTGCCGAGCTCGAGGTTGCCGAGCGGGGTGGCCACGCGCAGGCCGACCACCATCGAGTCGAACCTGCCGAACCCGGCGGAGGCCTGGCCGCTGGAGCGGGTCGCCGCGAACCCGCCGATGCTGGCGTACTCGAAGGACTGCGGGAAGTGGCCCAGCGTCATCCCGTGCTCGGCGAGCAGCGCCTCGGCCTCGGGCCCGAGCAGGCCGGCCTCGAGCACGGCGGTGTGCGACTCGGTGTCCACGCTGACGAGTCGCTTGAGACGCGACAGGTCGAGCGCGACCACGCCGGCGAAACCGTCCCGTTGCGCGGCGAGGCCGCCCACGACCGACGTACCCCCGCCGAACGGGACCAGGGCGACCCGGTGCTCGCCACACCAGGTGACGAGCGCCTGGACCTGGTCGTGGCCGGCGGGCACCAGCACAGCGTCCGGGGCCTCCGCCGCGTCGCCCCGGCGGATCTTCAGCAGGTCCGGGGTCGACTTGCCGCGAGTGTGCCGGACCCGCGACTCGTGGTCGCTGAGGACGTGCTCCTCCCCCAGCAGGTCACGCAGCTCCGCGAGCCGGGCGGGGTCGAGACCGGGGTCGGGCAGGTGGACGTCCGCGAGCTCGGCGGTGGGCTTCTCGGCGGTGCCGAACACGGCGTCGATCAGCCCGGCGGCGGCCTCGGGGAGGCCGCTCGCCTGCGACGGGTCGCCCCAGCGGGCCCAGTGCATCGGAGTCGTCATGCGTTACACTGTGACACATGTCGTCAATCCGTAACAGCGAGGACCGTTACCTGGACTCGGCCCGCGAGTGCATCCTCGCGACGGGCTGGAAGCGGACCACGCTGACCGACGTCGCCCGGCGCGCGGGCGTCTCGCGGATGACGATCTACCGGACGTGGCCGGACATGGAGACGCTGCTCGCCGACCTGATGACGCGGGAGTGGGGCGGGGTGGTCGCCGAGGTCGCCTCGGGGGCGGAGGGGCTCGCGCCGCTCGAGCGGCTGAGCCAGGGCGTGGCCCGGACGGTGACCGCGCTCCGCTCCAACGACCTGTTCCGCAAGATCGTGGAGGTCGACCCGGAGCTGCTGCTGCCCTACCTCCTCCGGCGTCGTGGCCGCTCGCAGGACAACATCCTGAAGCTCGTCTCGGACCTCGTCGCCGCAGGCCAGGAGGACGGGTCCGTGCGCGAGGGCGACCCGACGTTGCTGGCGCGCAGCGTGCTGCTCGCCGCCCACGGGTTCGCCCTGTCGGCGCAGACGATGACCGACTCCCGCCGCAGGCTCGCTGCGTACGACGAGGAGCTGCGGCTCATGCTGGAGAGGTACCTCGCCCCATGACCCCCCGCCTCCCGTCCCGCCGACCCGTCCCCCGCCTCCCTTTCCGCCGACCCGTCACCTTCGGGGCCGGTTCCGCGGCGTGTCGCCGCACGATCGACGGGTCACCGACGGCTGCCGGAGACACCGCGCTCACCGCCGCCCGTCGGACCCGGGAGCTCGCCGAGGCCACCGACGGCCGCACCGTCGACCTGCTCGTCGTCGGTCTCGGCGTCACGGGGGCGGGTGTCGCGCTCGACGCAGCGTCCCGCGGGCTCGACGTGCTGGTGATCGACGCGCACGACCTCGCCTTCGGCACGTCGCGGTGGAGCTCCAAGCTGGTGCACGGAGGGCTCCGCTACCTGGCGAAGGGCCAGGTCGGCGTCGCCCACGAGAGCGCCCGCGAGCGCGGCGTCCTGATGACCTGCACCGCGCCGCACCTCACGCATGCGCTGCCGATGGTCACGCCGCTGATGCCGATGGTCTCGAGGTCCCAGGCGCGGCTCGTGCTCGGCGGCCTGCGTGCCGGCGACCTGCTCCGGGCGTCCGCGGGCACCCCCCGCTCCGTCCTCCCCCGGCCCCGCCGTCTCTCCGCCCCCGAGACGCTCGCACTGGCGCCGGCGCTGCGCAGCGAAGGACTCCGGGGAGGCCTCCTCTCGTGGGACGGACAGCTCGAGGACGACGCCCGGCTCGTGGTCTCCATCGCCCGGACGGCCGCCGGCTTCGGCGCGCGCGTGCTGACCCGGGTCCGCGCCGAGTCGCTGACCGGCGACGGCGCCACGGTCCGCGACGAGCTCACCGGCGAGGTCTCGACGATCCGGGCGCGTGCGGTGGTCAACGCGACCGGCGTCTGGGCCGGGTCGCTCGTCCCCGAGGTGACCCTGCGTCCTTCGCGGGGCACGCACCTGGTGCTGCCCGGCTCGTCGCTGCCCGGGCTCTCGGTCGCGGTCACCGCCCCGGTGCCCGGCGAGTCCAACCGCTACGTGCTCGTGCTGCCCCAGCCCGACGGCCAGGTGTACGTCGGGCTCACCGACGAGCCCGCCGACGGGCCGATCCCCGACGTCCCCACCCCGACCGAGACCGAGATCGGCTTCCTGCTCGACGTTGTCGGCGCCGTCTTCGAACGACCCCTGCACCGGTCCGACGTGGTCGGCGCCTACGCCGGGCTCCGCCCCCTGCTCGACGCCGAAGGCCGCACCGCTGACCTCTCCCGCCGCCATGCCGTGCTGACCTCGACGACCGGGGTGGTGACCGTGGTGGGCGGGAAGCTCACGACCTACCGGCAGATGGCGCAGGACGCGGTCGACGCCGCCGTCGTCTCGGGCGGCCTCGTGGGCGGCGCGTGCCGCACCGCCGGCCTTCCGCTCGTGGGCGCGCCGCCGGTCGGGGCCGCGCCCTGGTCGACCGCCCGGGGACCCCTGTCGGCGCGCGACGTGCTGGCCCGGGTCGAGGCACCGCCGCGGTTGGTCCGTCGCTACGGCGTCGAGGCGCCCGTCGTACTCGCCGCGGCGGCCGCCCTCGTCGAGGAGCCGCTGAAGCCCGTCGCACCGGGCTCCCCCGTCACGATGGCCGAGCTGCTGTGGGGCGTGACCCACGAGGGTGCGCTCGACGTGGACGACCTGCTCGATCGACGTACCCGGATCGGCCTCGTCGCCGAGGACCGGGCGTCGGCCGAGTCCGCCGCGCTCGAGGCGCTCCATCTCGCGGGAGCCGGCACTCGCGCCTGATTCGGGACGAAGCGCACCCCGGGCACCGCCGGAGGCGACCACTTCGTTCCGGACCGGCCGCGGTCACGGACCGTTGCGCCTCAGCGGCTGAGCACGTAGACCGCAGCCCCGGCACGGAGGTTGGCGGCGCGCGAGGACGCCATCGGCGCGGCCTTCTCGTCGAGCAGGATCCGCTGCTCCACCACGAGCCCGAGCTCCGCGTAGAGCGCCTCGAGGTCGGCCAGCGTCGAGAGGTGGATGTTCGGGGTCTCGTGCCAGGGGTGCGGCAGCTCGCGCGACACCGGCATCCGGCCGCGGAACATCAGCCCAGCGCGGTGCCGCCAGAAGCCGAAGTTCGGCACCGACACGATGCACCGCCGCCCGACCCGGCTGATCTCGCGGAGCACCTCCGCCGGCCGGCGGGTGGCCTGGAGGGTCTGCGACATCACGACCACGTCGTAGGCGTTGTCGGCGAACTCGTCGAGCTGCTCGTCGAGGTCGACCGCGATCACCGGCACGCCGCGACGGATCGAGGCCAGCACCGCGTCGGGGTCGATCTCGACCCCGGTGCCGGAGCAGTCGTGCTCGTGGACCAGGTGGGCCAGCAGGTCGCCGTCACCGCAGCCGATGTCGAGCACCCGCGAGCCGTCCGGGACCATCCCGGCCACCAGGTCGAGGTCCGGCCGGCCGGGGATGTGCACGCTCCGCCCCGAGCGCAGGTGCCGGCTGTCGGCGTTGAGGAAGGCGCTGATCGTCTCGTGATAGCCCGGTACGACGAGCAGGAACGAGTCGTGGCCCCACGGGGAACGGATCTCCCTGAAGGTCACCGACGCACCAGCGTGCTCGAGGGTCCGCACGATGCGCCGCGAGTGCCCGGTGTCGAAGCGCCAGTCGGTGTCGAACGACATGACCAGGAACCGCGTTCCTCCGGCGGCGATCCGGGCAGCGGCCCCGGGGTCGGCGAACGGGTCGAAGTAGTCCATCGACCGGGTGAGGTACAGGTAGGACAGCGCGTCGAACCGGTCGAGGAACACCGCGCCCTGATGGTTCAGGTAGCTCTCCACCTGGAAGTCCACGCCGAGGCCCATCCGGTTCTCCGCGGGCTCCGAGCCCTGGAGCCGCCGGCCGAACTTCTCCGACATCGCCTCCTCGGAGAGATAGGTGATGTGCGCCATCATCCGGGCGATGGAGAGCCCGAGGCGCGGGGCGCGGTCGGTCTCGGCGTACGCGCCGGACAGGAAGTCGGGGTCGCGCATGATCGCCTCGCGGCCGACGGCGGAGAAGGCGATGTTCTGCGCGGTGAGCCGGGAGGAGGCCGCGATGACCACCGCGTTGTCGATCTGCTCGGGCGCGTCGAGCGTCCACTGCAGCACCTGCATCCCGCCGAGCGACCCCCCGACCGCGGCGTGCAGCCGCTCGATGCCGAGGTGCTCGAGCAGCTTGCGGTGCACCGCGACGAAGTCGGCCATCTGCAGCAGCGGGAAGTCCATGCCATACGGCTTGCCGGTCGCCGGGTTCGTCGACAACGGGCCGGTCGTGCCCTGGCAGCCGCCGAGGAGGTTCGCGGAGACCACGAAGAAGCGGTCGGTGTCGAGCGGCTTGCCCGGTCCGATCAGGTTGTCCCACCAGCCGGGCTTGCTCGCGTCCTCGTGGTAGCCGGCGGCGTGCGCGTCGCCGGTCAGCGCGTGGCAGACGTAGACGACGTTGTCACGCCGCGGGGAGAGGGTCCCGTAGGTCTCGTAGGCGACCTCGACCGGACCGAGCTTCTGCCCGCCGGCGAGGACGAGGGGGTCGTCCTGGGTGTAGAGCAGCGCCCGCTCGGTCGTCGTACGACCGACCGACGCGGGCTCCGGGGCAGCGGTCACTTGCTCGCCGCGAGTGCCTGCTCGAGGTCCGCGATGATGTCGTCGGCGTGCTCGATGCCGATCGAGAGCCGGACCATGTCCTCGGGGACGCCGGCCGCCTCGAGCTCGTCGGGGGTCAGCTGCGAGTGCGTCGTCGTGGCGTTGTGGATCGCCAGCGACTTCGCGTCACCGATGTTGGCGAGGTGGCTGAACAGCTCGAGCGACTCGACGAACTTCTTGCCGCCCTCACGACCGGCCTTCAGACCGAAGCTCACGAGCCCGCCGTAGCCACGGCCGGTCAGCGTGCGGTCGGCGACCGCCTTGTAGGGGCTCGACTCCAGGCCGGGGTAGCTCACCCACGAGACCGCGTCGTGGCCTTCGAGGAAGCGCGCCACGGCGAGCGCGTTCTCGCTGTGCCGCTCCATGCGCAGGTGCAGCGTCTCGAGGCCTTGGAGGAACAGCCAGGAGTTCAGCGGCGCGATCGCGGCTCCGGTGTTGCGGAGCAGGACGGTGCGGGCCCTGATGATGTACGCCAGTTTGCCGACGGCCTCGGTCCACACGACGCCGTGGTACGCCGCGTCCGGCTTGGTCAGACCGGGGAAACGCTCCGCGTGCGCTGCCCAGTCGAACGAGCCGGCGTCGACGATCACGCCGCCGATCGACGTACCGTGTCCGCCGATGTACTTCGTCGCGGCGTGCACCACGACGTCGGCGCCGAGCTCGAACGGCTTGCAGAGGTACGGCGACGGCGCGGTGTTGTCCACGACCAAGGGGAGGCCCTGGGCATGGGCGGCATCGGCCCACGCCGCGATGTCGACCACGTTGATCTTGGGGTTGCCGACCGTCTCGGCGAAGACCAGCTTCGTCTTGTCGTCGACGTGCCTCGCGAGGTCCTCCGGCCTGTCGGGGTCGACGAACCGGACCTCGATCCCGAACTGCGGAAGCGTGTGCGCGAACAACGCGTAGGTGCCGCCGTACAACGTGGAGAGCGCGACGATGTTGTCGCCGGCGTAGGTCAGGTTGAGCACCGCGTACGTCGTGGCCGCCGAGCCCGATGCCGTGGCGAGCGCGCCGACGCCGCCCTCGAGCGCGGTCATCCGCTCCTCGAACACCGACTGGGTCGGGTTCATGATCCGCGTGTAGATGTTGCCCGGCTCGGCGAGCGCGAAGAGGTTCGCGGCGTGCTCGGTGTCGTTGAAGACGTAGGACGTGGTCTGGTAGATCGGGACTGCGCGCGCGTTGGTGGCGGAGTCCGCCTCCTCCTGGCCGGCGTGCACTCCCAGCGTCTCGGGGCGGTAGGCCATCGGGGGCTCCTTGCGTCGTTGCGAGGTACGGGCATTGCGAGCCTAGACCGGACCCGGGGGCCCCTCCGGGGCATCTTGCATCCCGGTCCGCCCCCGGCCCCGCGGGGGTCGTGTGGTCCAGGGGGCGCGATGGCGCGCGCTCAGCCGCACGACCCGGCAGCCCCGACCCGTCGGCGGGGAGGGGTCAGCGGAGGGCGACGGTGAGCAGGATGGCGGAGTCGGCGTGTGCCACGACGCCGTGCCGCTCGGGCGGGATCGGCGCGAGCTGACCCGCGGTCAGCCGCCACGACCGGCTCCCGGACTTGAGCGTGACGTCGCCCCTCACGACGTACAACGTGGCGGCGGGAGGGGAGTCGTGCTCGGCCATCTCCACGCCCTCGCCGAGCGCGATCATCGTCGCCCGCATCACCGTGCCGGACAGGATCGTCTTCGCGGCCCTGCCGGCCGGGTGGTTCGGCAGGTCCTCGAGCAGCGCGTCGGCGAGCTCGGGGAGCGCGACTACCCCGATCGCCTCGTGCGACTCATGCCCGTGCGGGTGTCCCTCGTGCTGGTCGTGACCGTGCTCGACCATGTCGTTGCGGTTGTCGGGGTCGTTGCGGTCGACGTCGCTCACTTGTTGATCCGCTCCCATCCTGGCCGGGGCGAGTGGCTGCCCAGCTGCTTGTCGTCACGGCTGCGGTAGACGATGTAGGGCCGGGTGAGGTAGCCGAGCGGTGCGCTGAACACGTGCACCAGCCGCGTGAACGGCCACAGCGCGAAGAGCACGAAGGCCACGAGCGAGTGCGCCCTGAACCCGATCGGGGCGTCCGCCATCAGCTCGGGCCTGAGGTCGAAGTAGAAGATGCCGCGGAACCACACCGACACCGACTCGCGGTAGTCGAAGTGGCCGAGGATGTTCGAGGCGACGGTGTTCCACAGCCCCAGCAGGATCACGAGGGCGAGGAAGAAGTACATCACCTTGTCCATCACCGTGGTCGCCGAGAAGACCGGCCCGACCGTGCGCCGGCGGTAGATCAGGATCGCCATGCCCACGAGCGTCCCGAAGCCGGCGAGCGCGCCGATCGAGACCGCCATGAAGTGGTACATGTCCTCGGAGATGCCGACCGCCTCGGTCCACGACTTCGGGACACCGAGCCCCATCACGTGGCCGAGGAAGACCGCGAGGATGCCGAAGTGGAACAGCGGGCTCCCCCAGCGCAGCAGCCGGTCCTCGTAGAGCTGCGACGACCGGGTGGTCCAGCCGAACTTGTCGTAGCGGTACCGCCAGAAGTGGCCGACGACGAAGATCGTCAGGCAGATGTAGGGGAAGATCACCCAGAGGAAGGTGTCCATCAGCGGGCTCCTGAACGGTGGGCGGTCGAGGACAGGGTGGGCATGGGCAGCGGTTGTGGCCCGGACGCGTGCGGCACCGCGGGCCCGGGGTCGAAGGCCGGGGTGGCGTACGGCGTCAGGCCGACGTCCTCCTCCGGCGGCCCCTCGGCGGCGAGGCGTCGTACGGCGTCCATCTCGTCGCCCCGCAGCGGCGGCAACGTGGACGTGACCACCTCGACCGCTCTCGCCCACGGAGAACCCTCGTCGCGCAGTGACATCCGCAGCAGCTCGAGGCCCGCCCGGTGGTCGAGCAGCAGCCCCCAGCCGAGCTCGTGGTCCACGGTCGCGCCGTACTCCAGCACCACGCAGAGGTGGTCCGGGAGCTCGCCGCCGTGCTCGGAGTCGGCGTCGAGGACGAAGCCCGACCGCAGGTAGGTCTGCTTGAACCGCAGCAGCGCCACCCCGCGCTTGCGGGTGTCCCCGTGTGCGAAGTAGGTCAGGAACAGGCTGTTGCGGCGACGGTTGTCGAAGGTCTCGACGTAGAGCGCCTGCGACTCCTCCAGAGGCGTCGACTCCAGGTGTACGACGCACTCGCGCACGAGCTCGCCGACGGAGGCCGGCAGGTCGTGGGACGCGGCCCGGACCATCGGCAGGTCGGCGAGCAGCCGCTCGTCGGGGTACCCGAGCAGCAGCGACGCCGACTGCCAGGCGACGGCCAGCTCACGCGGTGACAGCGAGGGCCGGGGGTGCTTGCGGCTCACTTGAGGTCAGCCCCTCCGGTCGTCCCCGAGGTGCCACCGGGGCCCTCGGTGCTCTCCCCCGGCGACACGTCGTCGGGCTTCGGCGGGAACAACCCGCTCGGCGCACCCTTGCCGTCCCAGTTGAGGAGGTTCACCCGCGCCGTCTTGTCGTCCGGCGCCGCGAGCGTGTCGGCGGTCTGCCGCGCCTGCAGCATCGCGAAGTTCTCGACCGCGATCGGCGTCAGCGCGCCCGACCCCTCGCCGAACGGTCCCGAGCCGCCCATGCCGGGCCCGCCCTCGTAGTCCAGGGAGCACTCGGTGGCGAGCTCCTCGAGGGAGTGGGCCTGCTCCGCGTGGGCGGGCGGGATCACGTAGCGCTCGTCGTACTTGGCGATGGCGAGGAGCCGGTACATGTCGTACATCTCCTCCTCGGTCATGCCGACCGACGCCGGGATGGAGCCGTCGGGGTCGCGGCCCATGTTGATGTCGCGCATGTAGGAGCGCATCGCGGCGAGCTTCTTGAGCACCGTGTCGACCGGCGCGACGTCACCGGCGGTGAACAGCTCGGCGAGGTACTCGATCGGGATCCGCAGCGCGTCGATCGCGGCGAACAGGTTGCCCTTGTCCTCCGCGTCGAAGCCGGTGTCCTTGACGACGTCGACGACCGGCGAGAGCGGCGGGATGTACCAGACCATCGGCATGGTGCGGTACTCCGGGTGCAGCGGCAGGGCCACCTTGAACCGGTTGATGAGCGCGTAGATCGGAGAGCGCTGGGCGGCGTCGACCCAGTCCCGCGGGATCCC
>DASTPU010000034.1:0-3446 GCA_035762105.1 Nocardioidaceae bacterium
TCCGCAGCTACGACTCCCGGCCGGCCGCGCTGCCCGTCGTACGCATCTCTGCCGGCACGCGCAGCGAGGCGCTCGCCGAGGCCGCGCAGGTGATCGCCGCGCTGCCCGACGACCTCGCCGCCCGCGTGGACCACCTCGCGGTGGAGACCGTCGACTCGATCTCGCTGCGGCTCGCCAACGGCAAGACCATCTTCTGGGGGAGCGCGAACGACTCGGCCACCAAGGCCGAGGTGCTCGCCGTGCTGCTGCGGCAGAAGGCGTCGGTGTACGACGTGAGCGTCCCGAGCCAGCCCACCATCAAGCGCTGACCCGCGCGAGCCCGGGGCCACAGGGCGTGCCGGAACTGCTCACGGGCCCTTGTCAAGCAGCGAAAACTCCCGGAGCGTCCGCGTGTCGGATGTAAATGCCGGAGTCGCTCACCTACGTTGTTCTGCAAGCGCGAGGTTGACATAACTATAACCCTCTACTTCAGGGTGAGGGTTGAGGACGTGGCAGGCTCGTGCTCTTCCCCCACCGACGTACACCCGTCTGTCTGCACCAGCAGGCAGCAGAGCAGCGAGAGGCACCCGCCGTGGCAGCACCGCAGAACTACCTGGCCGTCATCAAGGTCGTGGGTATCGGTGGAGGTGGCGTCAACGCCGTCAACCGGATGATCGAGGTCGGCCTCAAGGGCGTCGAGTTCATCGCCATCAACACCGATGCGCAGGCACTTCTCATGAGCGACGCCGACGTCAAGCTCGACATCGGCCGTGAGCTCACCCGTGGTCTCGGAGCCGGCGCGAACCCCGACGTGGGCGCCAAGGCTGCCGAGGACCACGCCGAGGAGATCGAGGAGGTGCTCAAGGGCGCCGACATGGTCTTCGTGACCGCGGGCGAGGGCGGTGGCACCGGCACCGGCGGCGCCCCGGTCGTCGCCCGGATCGCCCGCTCGCTCGGCGCGCTCACGATCGGTGTGGTCACCCGCCCGTTCTCCTTCGAGGGCCGCCGCCGGGCGAACTCCGCCGAGGAGGGGATCGCCCAGCTCCGCGAGGAGGTCGACACCCTCATCGTCATCCCCAACGACCGGCTCCTGTCGATCAGCGACCGCAACGTCAGCGTCCTCGACGCGTTCAAGCAGGCCGACCAGGTGCTGCTGCAGGGTGTCTCCGGCATCACCGACCTGATCACCACGCCGGGCCTGATCAACCTCGACTTCGCCGACGTGAAGTCGGTCATGGCCAACGCCGGCTCCGCGCTCATGGGCATCGGCTCCGCCCGGGGTGAGGACCGCTCGGTCGCCGCAGCCGAGATGGCGGTCTCCAGCCCGCTGCTCGAGGCGTCCATCGACGGCGCGCACGGCGTGCTGCTCTCGATCGCCGGAGGCTCCGACCTCGGCCTGTTCGAGATCAACGAGGCCGCCGCGCTCGTCGCCCAGTCGGCGCACGCCGAGGCCAACATCATCTTCGGTGCCACCATCGACGACGCCCTCGGCGACGAGGTCCGGGTCACCGTGATCGCGGCCGGCTTCGACGGCGGGATGCCCAAGCGCCGCGACAGCGGCACGGTGCTCCGACGTGAGCCGGCGCCGCAGCAGACCCAGGCCGAGACCCGGGCGGCGGCTCAGGCGGTCGCCTCTCAGCGGCCGGTGCCGAGCCAGGCCCAGGCGCCCGCGCAGGGGCAGCCCCGTCAGCAGCCCGCGCCGGCCGGCCAGGGGGGTGGCTACACCTCCTTCCAGCAGAGCGCGGGTCCGGCCCAGCAGGGCCAGGCCGGTCAGACGCCCCCGGGCCAGCCGGCCCAGGGGCAGGCGCCCCAGGGTCCGGGCCAGAGCCAGTCCCGGCAGGGTCAGCCTCAGCCGGCCCAGCAGCCGGCCCAGCAGCCGGCCCAGCCCTCGCGGCCGCAGCGTCAGGTCCAGTTCGACGACGACGAGCTCGACATCCCCGAGTTCCTCAGGTAGTCGCCGGGAGTGTTCGCGTTCCAGGAGACCCGCGGCGCCGTCGAGGTCGCGTTCACGGACCGTCACGGCGGTGTGTTCGAAGGCGAGCTGGACCTCGCGGAGCCGGCGGTCGACGACCCCGACCGGGAGAGCGGTCTCGCCCGGCTCGAGGAGAACCTCGACATCGTCGGCCACGCGGTGGCCCGCGGCGGCGCGGCGACCGGGGACAACCCGTTCGAGCTGCCCGGCGGGGTGTCCGTCCCGGTGGTGGTCCGGATGCGGCAGGTGCACGGAGCCGAGGTGCACACGGTCGACCGCACCTGGCTGAGGGCGCGTCACGCCGACCTCCCGGTGGGCGACGGGCTGGTCACCGACCTGCCCGGCGTGGTCCTGCTGGTCCGGGTCGCCGACTGCGTCCCGTTGCTGCTCGCCGACGTGGAGCGCCGCGTCGTCGGGGTGGCCCATGCCGGCCGGCCGGGGCTGGTCGCAGGGATCGTGCCCGCGACCGTCGCCCGGATGCGCGACCTCGGCGCCGACCGGATCGTGGCCTGGCTGGGCCCGCACGTGTGCGGCAGCTGCTACGAGGTCCCCGCGGAGATGCGCGACGAGGTGGCGTCGGCCGTCCCGGAGTCCTTCGCCGAGACCTCCTGGGGCACGCCCGCGGTCGACGTCGGCGCGGGCGTGGTGGCGCAGCTCGAGAAGCTCGGGGTCGAGGTCGTCGACGCGTCCGCCTGCACCCTCGAGGCCGACGACCTCTACTCCTACCGTCGTGAGGGCGCGGCCGCCGGCCGGCTCGGCGGCATGGTGTGGGTGCGCCCATGAGCCCGACGGCCTCGCGGCGCGAGGAGGTCGCCCGCAACCTCGAGGTGGTGCGCGGGCGGATCGCCACGGCATGCGCCGAGGCCCGGCGGGACCCGTCGGAGATCACGCTCACCGTGGTCACGAAGTTCTTCCCGGCGTCCGACGTACACCTGCTCGCGGAGCTCGGCGTCACCGACGTGGGGGAGAACCGTCACCAGGAGGCGGAGCAGAAGGCGCGCGAGTGCGCCGGCCTCGGCCTGCGGTGGCACTTCATCGGCGGGCTGCAGAGCAACAAGGCAGCGGCGGTGGCGGCGTACGCCGACGTGGTCGAGTCGGTGGACCGGGCCAAGCTCCTGCCCGGTCTGTCGAAGGGCGCCGCGCAGCGGGGCCGCCCGCTCGACTGCCTGGTGCAGGTCAGCCTCGACCCGCCGGAGGCGGAGGGGCGCGCGGGCGCCGTGCCCTCGGAGGTGGCCGGTCTGGCCGAGCAGGTACGCCACACCGAGGGGCTGCGGCTGCGGGGCGTGATGGCCGTCGCGCCGCTCGGTGAGGACCCCGCGGCGGCCTTCGCCAGGCTCGCCGGCGTGGCAGCAGAAGTACGACGGATCGACCCCTGGGCGACCTGGGTCTCGGCAGGCATGAGTGGCGATCTGGAGGCCGCGATCACCGCCGGTGCGACACACGTCCGCATTGGCAGCGCGGTCCTCGGTAGCAGGCCCGCGATCAAGTAGTGTCA
>DASTPU010000035.1:0-20614 GCA_035762105.1 Nocardioidaceae bacterium
GACGGCGGTCGCGCGCAACGGCGACGAGGCGCTGGAGCAGGTCGAGCGCTTCCGCCCCGACCTGGTGCTGCTCGACACGATGATGCCCCGCCGTGACGGCTACGAGGTGTGCCAGACGCTACGGGCGTCCGGCTGGACCGAGCTCAAGATCGTGATGCTCACGGCCAAGGGGCGGGAGACCGAGGTGGCCAAGGGCCTTGCGGTGGGCGCCGACTCCTACGTGACCAAGCCCTTCTCGACTCGCGACCTGGTCGAGCACGTCACCGGCCTGCTCGGCGGCGAGGGATGAGCCGGGTGCCGGTCGGAGAGCGATGGGCAGTCGTCGTCGCGGTCACGGGGTACGTCGTGCTCGCCTGCGGCGGCCTGGTCTGGCTGCTGTCCTCGGGGACCGACCCGCTCGCCGTCGGGGTGCTGGCCGTGGCCGCGGTCGCCGTCCTGGCGTTCGCGCTGGCGAGGATCCTCGGCCGTACCTCCTTGGGGCTGAGGCGCATGGCCGCGGACACAGCCGTGATCGTCGACGCCAACCCCGGCCACCGGCTCACCTCCCCGGCGCCCGGTGACCTCCAGCGGCTCGCGGTTGCCGTGAACCGGCTCGCCGAGGACCGGGAGGTCGCGCTCCGCGGCGCGGAGGAGCAGGCCATGGCCACGCGGCGCGACCTGGAGTCGGAACGCAACAGGCTCGCCGCCCTCATGGCGCAGCTGACCGTCGCGGTGCTGGTCTGCAACGGCGAGGGGCGGATCCTGCTGTACAACGAGGCCGCCCGCTCGGTGGTCGGTGAGGACACACCGGTGGGGCTGGGGCGTTCCGTCTTCGCGGTCGTCGACCGCGGCCTGGTGGCCCACGCCATGGAGCGGCTCACCGCGGGAGCGGAGCCGGCCTACACCGCGACGACGCTGCACGGCGACAAGCTGCTCCGCGTCCGCGTGAGCCTGGTGCACGAGCCGGTGCCCGACGCGTCGCCAGGCGGGACCGGCTTCGTGCTGGTGCTCGAGGACCTCACACGGGAGGTGCGAGCCGGGGACCGCCGCGAGCGGCTCCTCCGCCAGCTGACGGAGGCGACACGAGCCTCGCTCGGGAGCATCCGCGCCGCCGCCGAGAGCGTGCTGGAGTTCCCGGAGCTGACCGCGACGGAGCGGCAACGCTTCCTCGAGATCGTCCGGGAGGAGGCCGACGGCCTCGGTCGCCGCGTCGACGACTTCGCGACGGAGTCCGTGCACCTCGCCGACGACCGGGTCCAGACCGACATCGCCGGCGAGGACCTGCTGACCGTCGTGCGGAGCGAGCTCGCCCGTGCCGGGCTCGACTGTGCCCAGCCGCCGGTCTCCCCACAGCTGTGGCTGCGGGCCGACGCCCACGCGGTCGCCCGGGTCGTCGCGCGTCTGCTCGCACGCCTCACGGAGACGTCGCCGCCCGACCGCGTCGCGCTCGGGCTGGAGGTGACGGGGCGTCACGGCCAGCTCGACGCCCGCTGGCCCGGCCGGGCGCCCGCACCCTCGGTCGTGGACCGCTGGCTCGACGAACCGCTGGAGGCCGCGGGCACCGAGACCGCCCGCGACGTGGTCGAGCGGCACGGCGCCGAGATCTGGTGCGGGGAGTCGGACGGGAGCACCGCTTACCTCCGCCTGCTGCTGCCGCTCGCGGCGGGGACCGGCCGGAACCCTGTACCGGCCGCGCGGATCGAGGTCGCGAGCCGCCCCGAGTTCTACGACTTCGACCTGTTCAGCGCTGGGCCGCAGCCGTCGAACCTCTTCGGCAGACGCCTCGACGAGATGTCGTTCACGGTCTTCGACACCGAGACGACGGGTCTGGATCCGGCGGCCGGGGACCGGGTCATCTCCATCGGAGCGGTACGCGTGGTCAACGGGCGGGTCCTCCGCCAGGAGACGTTCGAACGGCTGGTCCACCCCGAGCGTCCCGTGCCGGCCGCCTCGACCGCCATCCACGGCATCACCGCAGAGATGCTCGAGGGCCAGCCCACGATCGACGAGGTGCTCCCCGCCTTCGCGCGCTTCGCGGAGGACACCGTGCTCGTCGGGCACAACGTCAGCTTCGACCTTCAGTTCCTCAAGCTGGCGGAGGGGGGCAGCCGCGGGGTCGACCTCGCCCAGCCGGCGCTCGACACGCTGCTCCTGCACGCTGCCCTTCACCCCGACCACCAGGAGCACACGCTCGAGGCGATCGCGGACCGGCTCGGGATCAGCGTCGTGGGCCGCCACACGGCGCTCGGGGACGCGCTCGTGACGGCCGATGTGTTCGTCGCGCTGATGACGATGCTCCGCGGCCGGGGCATCGAGACGCTGGGGGACGCGCTGTCGGTCGCGCGCCGGACCTACCAGGCGCGCGTGAACGAGAGCCTGTATCCGGGCTGAGTCAGGTCTGCTGCTGCGCCTGAGCCTCACGCCAGAGCGTCACCGCGGCGAAGCCGGCGAGCACTCCACCGCCGAACGTGAGGACGAGGCCCACGCCCGGCATCCAGCCGGCGAACCCGACCTTCGACACGAGGTGCAGGACCTGCCACAGCGGCAGCGTCGTCGCGACGACGGCCACGACCGCGGCGTGGACGGCCACCACTCGCGGTGACCGGACGATCACGCCGGCCAGGCCGAGGAAGGCCGCGTACATCGTCCAGAGCCCTGCGCCCCGGACCCCGACGAAGTTGCCGGCGCCGGTGTAGACCCACGGGAGGAAGGCACCGACCAGGATCATCAGGGTGGCTCCGAGCAGGTGCCGGGCCGCGCGGCTGCGGGGACGGCGTGGGGCACGGGTCCGGGGTGCACTCATGATTGCCATCCAAGCACTGTAGGCGGCCGGCGCCCGGACGTGGCCGCCGTCACGTCTGGTGCGATGAACGGCCTCCGGGCTGCGCCGAGCGGTCGTCCGGCGGACCAGACCGCCCCCGATCGGGAGCTCGGGAAGGCCGCCGAGCGCAGGTAACCGACCGTCCGGCGATTTCTGTGACACAGGTCACCACGACCCATTGACCCGTTTCCCTGGCTCTGATTCTCTCCGAGTCGACAGACCCCCGACAAGGGAGACCTTTTATGGATGCGACACAGCGCCAGGAGTACTGGCGCAGAAACCTCCGCCTCATGGCGGTCCTACTGGCGATCTGGGCGCTCGTGTCCTTCGGCGCCGGGATCCTCTTCGTCGATGCCCTGAACAACATCGTGATCGGCGGATACCCGCTCGGGTTCTGGTTCGCGCAACAGGGCTCGATCATCAGCTTCGTCATCCTCATCGCCATCTACGTCTGGCGGATGGACAAGCTCGACGAGGAGTTCGGCATCGACGAGTACGAGGAGGAGGTGCACCACTCATGACCGACATCCAGGTGTGGACCCTCGTCTTCGTGATCCTGACCTTCGGCGTGTACATCTACATCGCGTACGCGAGCCGCGTGAGCACGACCTCCGGCTTCTACGTGGCCGGGGGTGGCATCCCGGCCCCGGCGAACGGCGCGGCGATCGCGGCGGACTGGATGAGCGCCGCGTCGTTCATCTCGATGGCGGGTCTGATCGCGTTCGCGATGAACGGCTACGCCGGCTCGGTCTACCTCATGGGGTGGACCGGCGGCTACGTCCTCCTGGCGCTGCTGCTTGCGCCGTACCTCCGCAAGTTCGGGAAGTACACGATCCCCGACTTCGTCGGTGACCGGTACTCCGAGACCGCCCGCATGGTCGCCGTGGTCGCGGCGATCGTGGTCTCGTTCGTCTACGTCGCGGGCCAGATGGCCGGCGTCGGCGTCGTGTTCCAGCGGTTCCTCGGTGTCACGACGGAGCTTGGCGTCGTCATCGGCATGGTGATCGTCTTCTTCTACGCCGTCCTCGGAGGCATGAAGGGCATCACCTGGACCCAGGTGGCGCAGTACACCGTGCTCATCATCGCGTACCTGATCCCGGTCGTCGCGATCTCGGTGAAGCTCACCGACATGCCGATCCCCCAGATCGGCTTCGGTGAGATCCTCAGCGAGCTCGACGGCCTGCAGCAGGAGCTCGGCTTCGCCGCCTACACCGAGGCCTTCACGAACACGAGCATGCTCAACATGGTGCTGATCACGGCGTCGCTGATGTTCGGCACCGCCGGTCTGCCGCACGTGATCGTGCGCTTCTACACCGCCAAGAGCGTGCGTGCCGCGCGGTTCTCGGCCCTGTGGGCGCTGTTCTTCATCTCGCTGCTCTACACCACCGCGCCTGCGGTCGGTGCCTTCAGCAAGTTCAACTTCATCGAGCAGATCAACGGAACCGCCCTCGGCGAGACCCCTGGCTGGTTCAACACCTGGGCGGACGTCGGCCTGATCACTGGTGTCGACGGCGGAGAGATCCAGGACCTGAACGGCAACGGTGCCATCGACTTCACCGGTGGGGAGACCAACGAGATCCTCGTGAACAACGACATCATCGTGCTGGCCGCTCCGGAGATCGCGGGCCTTCCGGCTCCGATCGTGGGCCTCGTGGCCGCCGGTGCGCTCGCCGCGGCGCTCTCGACCGCCTCAGGTCTGCTGCTGGTGATCTCGTCCGCGGTCGCGAACGACGTGTACTACAAGAAGATCAACCCGGCAGCCACCGAGGCCCGGCAGCTGCTGGTCGGCCGTATCGCGATGGGCGGCGCGATCCTGGTCGCCGGCTACCTCGGCATCAACCCTCCCGGGTTCGTGGCGCAGGTGGTGGCCCTGGCCTTCGGTCTGGCGTGTGCGAGCTTCTTCCCGATACTCGTGCTTGGAATCTTCTGGAAGAAGACCACGGCCGCAGGAGCGACAGCGGGCCTCGTCGCCGGCCTCGGCGTCACGATGGCCTACATGCTGTGGACGATCGACATCTACGGCAACAGCGCCGGGATCTTCGACATCCCGGAGACCGGGTTCGGCACCATCGGCATGCTGATCAACTTCGCCGTGACGATGGTGGTCTCGACGTTCACCAAGAAGCCGTCCCTGGCCATGCAGGAGCTGGTCGAGGAGATCCGCTACCCGGGCAAGACCAAGCTGGTCGCCGCCCACGCGGAGGGTCATCTGGAGGACGTCGTGCTCGACGACGGTGGGGACGAGCCCCCCACGAGGGGTCCCGGAGCACACTGAGTCCCGTACGTCCTGGCCCGCCCACCGCGTTGGACGCGGTGGGCGGGTCTCGTGCTGCGCGGGCCCGCTGGCGCTAGCGGTGCAGCCGGCCCGAGATCGCGCCGGCGGGGTAGGGCTCGTTGTGCACGTTGAAGTAGTAGCGCTTCGGGTGCTCCGTGATCCGCCGGATCAGTGGCTTCGGCACCTGGCGGGCACAGTGTGCCCCGCCGGTGACCGAGCCGCTGAGGTCCACCACGACACCGCCGTCGGACCGGCGGTGGATGTGCGCCGCGTTCGGGGCGTCGATCGCCGACCACTCCACGCTCGCGCACACCTTTCGCTTGCCCTTGAAGAGCCGCAGCACCGCCTCGCCCGACCCGTCCGGATCACCGGTGCTGGTCCCCGCGAGGTCGGCCTCGAGCCGGACGCCGGCACGGGCCTCCGCCGCTGACGCGCTGCCCGTTCCCACGCCCGTCGCCAGGAGCGACGTCACCACCAGCGCCGCGCTGACGGCTCCGACTCCGGCGCGCCGGCGCAGTCGCCTCGATTCCTCGAACATGCCTGCCTCCTCGATGGTCTCGGCCTGCCGGGGACGGTCGGTGCGGCCGCCCTTGCAGAGGGAGACGAAGAGCAGGTGCCGGGGGTTCAAGGCCGCTCGCCCGCCACGACGGGCTCACCTCTCCCAGGGTGCCTCGTCGTCCATCTTCTTGTAGTACTTCGCGAGGTGGTTCTTGACCCGCTCGATGTCCTTGCCCGGCAGGTCGACACCGCCGCGCGAGCCCTGCATGACGTTGCCCGCGGCCATCACGCCGCGGGGCACCGCGCGGAGGCTCCCGTCGATGACGTCGGCGATGAGCAGCTTGTAGGCGGTGAAGTTGTCCTTGTTGTCGGCGTCGTACCAGACGTGGGCATCTCGGTACTTCTCGTTCGGTCCGTCCTCCGCGCCCGCCCAGGCACGTACGCGCTTCTCCGCGGCGGCGCCGTCCCACTCGCGGTCGCGGTCGGCCATGGGCAGGTCCTGGAACGTCGTGACAGCCATTGCTCAGCCTCCTGTGTCTGTGTGGTCCGTCCGGCCGGTCCGTACCCTGGGCAGGCGCCGGAGACACGTGGCGCCGGATCGTAGGCTGACCCCTTGAGGATGAGGGCCTGGGTCACGTGGAGCGTCGCGGTCGCGGCGTACCTGGTCGCCGTCATGCACCGGACCACGTTCGGGGTCTCGGGGGTCGCTGCCGCGGAGCGGTTCGACGCTACGCCGGATGTGCTCGCCTCCTTCGTCCTCATCCAGGTAGCGGTGTACCTCGGCATGCAGGTGCCGGCCGGCCTGCTGCTCGACCGGTGGGGCTCGCGCGCCCTCCTCACCAGCGGCTCCCTGGCCATGGCGGCGGGCCAGGGCCTGCTCGCCGTGGCGACGGAGCTGCCCCTGGTCTACGTCGCCCGGGTGGTGGTCGGCGCCGGCGACGCCTTGATGTTCGTCTCCACGCTGGCGCTGCTCCCACGCTGGTTCCCCGCGCGCAGCGTGCCGCTGCTGACCCAGGTCACCGCGACCACGGGTCAGCTCGGGCAGGTCCTGTCGGCGGTGCCGTTCCTCGCGCTCCTCGGAGCGGCCGGCTGGACAGCGGCGTACACCGGGGTCGCCGCCGTGGGGGTGGTGATGGCCGTGCTCGCCGTCGCACTGGTGCGCAACGCGCCCTACGGCACGGGGCCGGTGCCGTCTCTCGGGCTGCGCGAGATCGGCGAGGCCCTGAAGAGCGTGTGGCGGAACCCGGGCACAAGGCTCGGGTACTTCTCGCACATGGGGACGCAGTTCTCGGGGATGGTCTTCGCGCTGCTGTGGGGCGTTCCCTACCTGGTGCAGGGGCAGGGCCGCACGAGTGCGGAGGCCGGCGGCCTGATGACCCTCTTCGTCGCGGCGACCGTGAGCCTCGCGCCGTTGATGGGGGTCTTCGCGTCGCGGCACCCGCTGCGGCGCTCGTGGCTCGTGCTCACCGTGATCGCCGCCAGTGCGCTGGTCTGGGGAGCCGTGCTGTCCCTCCCGGAGCCGGCGCCGCTGTGGCTGCTCGCGGTGCTCGTCGTGGTCCTCGCCGCCGGCGGGCCGGGCTCCGTCGTGGGTTTCGACTTCGCGCGCACCTTCAACGTGACGCACCGGCTCGGCCTGGCGCAGAGCGTCGTCAACCTCGGCGGCTTCACCGCCACGCTGGTCGTGCTGCAGTCGGTCGGCTGGGTGATGGAGGTGGCGGGCGGCTACACGTTCGAGGCGTTCCGGCTGGCCTGGCTGGTGCAGTACCCCGTGTGGGCGTTCGCGGTCCTCGGCGTCCTCGTCCAGCGGCGGCGCAGCCGCGAGGTGCTCGCCGCCCAGGGCATCCGCCCCCGCAGGATCCGGGAGGTCATGCGCGGGCGTTGATCCAGGCGACGGGTCTTTGGCCCCGTGACCGGGAGCCCGGCGCGCATGACACTGGCAGTGCGGGGGTTGCAGTACTGCATGGAGGTTGTCATGGAAGCAGCCGAGGGGGTCATCGTGTGTGCAGTGGACGGGTCGCCGGCCGGACAGCGCGCCTTGATGTGGGCGCTGGAGGAGGCCGGGCGACGGGCCGACAAGGTCCGGGCCGTGACGGCCTGGACGTGGGACGGCGTGGAGGCGTTGAACGCTGCGAGCACGCCCGCTGAGGCGCTCGCCCAGGCGCAGCGGCTCCTGGACCGGTCCGTCGACGAGGTCCTCGAGCAGGTGCCCGGTGCACCGCCCGTGGAGCGGGTGTGCGAGCGCGGCCTGCCGAGCGAGGCGATCTGCGCGGCGGCGGCCGACGCGGAGCTGATCGTGCTGGGCAGCCACGGCCACGGCGCCGTGCACGACAAGCTGGTCGGCTCCACGAGCGAACGCGTGATCCACCACGCGCCGTGCCCGGTCGTGGTCGTCCCGGACCCCCGGCACGTGGAGAAGAACCTCAGGCGCGCGCGGGAGCTTCACGCCGAGAGGCCGCATCCCACCCAGGTCCTCTGACCGGCGACCGCTGGCACGGACGAGTCATGGTGCAACGGGGCGCGAGGCCGGGCGAGGTGACGCGCCCACCACCGTGGCTGAAGCGGGCGGTCGTGTTCACGCTGCTCGCCGGCGCGGTCTTCCTGCTGTCCCTGTGGCTGCTCGACCAGCTGAAGGGCTTCCTCGGCCTGGTGTTCCTGGCCTGGCTGCTGAGCATCAGCTTCGAGCCGGTCGTGAGCCGTCTTGCCACGCGTGGCATGCGCCGTGGGCTGGCCACCGGGCTCGTCATGGTCGGGCTGGCCGTGCTCGCGCTCGTGTTCCTCGGGCTGTTCGGGGCCCTCCTCGTCGACCAGCTCTCCCAGCTCGTGGCCGCCGTTCCCGACGTCGTCCGCGGCGCTGTCGACTGGGCCAACGGGGTGTTCGGCACCAGCTTCGAGCCCGCTGACATCGCCGACTCGCTGCGGCTCAGCCCGGAGCGGATCGAGCAGCTCGCCGAACAGCTGGCGCCGGGTGTGGTGGGTGTCGTCTCCGCGTTGCTCGGCTTCGTGGTCCAGGCGCTGACGCTGATGCTGTTCGCGTACTACATGTCGGCACAGGGCCCGCAGCTCCGTCGTACGGTCTCGAGCTGGTTCCCGCCGCGGCAGCAGCGCGTCATCTCGACGGTGTGGGAGATCGCCGTGGAGAAGACCGGCGGGTGGGTGGTCTCGAGCCTCCTGCTCGCGACGCTCAGCGCCTTCCTCACCAGCGTGTTCCTGTGGCTGCTCGGGGTGCCGTACTGGCTGCCGCTGGGGATCTGGACCGGCGTCGTCTCCCAGTTCATCCCTGCGGTCGGCGCGTACCTCGGCGTGGTGCTTCCCGCCCTGGTGGCGCTGTCGGTGAACCCGTTCGACGCGTTGTGGGTCGTGCTGTTCGGCATCGTGTACCAGCAGATCGAGAACCTCGTCTTCGCACCACGGATCACCGCACGGACCGTGAACATCCACCCCGCGGTGGCGTTCGGCTCGGTGATCGTCGGCGCCACGCTGTTCGGCCCGCTCGGGGCGCTGGTCGCGATCCCCGTGGTCGCCGCAATCCAGGCCGTGGTCGAGACCTACGGCCGGCGGTACGAGCTGGTTGCCGTCGACGAAGCCGAGGGCGGTACGACGCCGGCGGCGTCGTGACTTCCCCGGAGCGGCCCGCCGACCCCTCGACGGGGATGACCGCCTGGCGCTTCGTGGTGTGGTTCGGGATCGTCGCGATGCTGGCCGACGTCGTCTACGAGGGCGCGCGGTCGATCACCGGCCCGCTGCTCGCGCACCTGGGCGCGAGCGCACTCGTCGTGGGTGTGGTCACCGGCATCGGTGAGGCCGCCGCTCTCATGCTGCGGCTGGTGTCCGGCCCGCTCGCGGACCGCACCCGGAGCTTCTGGGCCTGGGCGATCGCCGGCTACGCCGTCACCGTGGTCAGCGTGCCGCTTCTCGGCCTCACGTCGGTGCTGTGGGTCGCCGCGGCCCTGGTCATCGCCGAGCGGGTGGGCAAGGCGGTGCGCTCTCCGGCCAAGGACACGCTGATGTCCCACGCCACGGCGGTCACCGGCCGCGGGCGCGGGTTCGCCGTCCACGAGGTCCTCGACCAGGCCGGCGCCCTGACCGGGCCGTTGCTCGTCGCCGCCGTCCTGTCCCTGACCGGCGACTACACGCCGGCCCTGCTGATGCTCGCGGTGCCGGGCACCCTTGCGCTGGCGCTGGTCGTCCGGCTGAGGCTGAAGGTGCCCCACCCTGCCCGCTACGAGCTCGGACCGGCCGCGACCGAGCACCACAGGGGGCCACGGCAGACGCTCTCCGGTGCCGACCGGCTGCCGCGGGTGTTCTGGGTCTACGCCGGGTTCGCCGGGCTCACGATGACCGGCTTCGCCACGTTCGGCGTGCTGTCCTTCCACCTCGTGACCGCCGGGCTGCTCGCGGCCGCGGCGGTGCCGGTGCTGTACGCCGGCGCGATGGTGGTGGACGCGGTCGCCGCCGTCGCCACGGGATGGGCCTACGACCGCTACGGCGCGGGGGTCCTCGCCGCGCTCCCCGTCGTCGCCGCGCTGGTCCCCGCGCTGGCCTTCTCCACGACCGTCGGCCTCGCCGTCGCCGGCGTGCTCGCGTGGGGCGCCGCGCTCGGCGTGCAGGAGTCGACGCTCCGCGCCACCGTCGCCGACCTCGTCCTGCCCGGACGCCGCGCCACGGCCTACGGCGTGTTCGGCGCGGTGGTCGGTGTCGGCGCGGCGGCCGGTGGCGCGCTGGCGGGCGGGTTGTACGACGTGTCGCTGGCCCTGCTCGTCGGGGTGACCGTCGTACTCCAGGTGCTTGCGCTGACGGTGCTGGTCGTGACGCTCCGGCGGGCGGCAGTAGATTCGGCCACGCACCGTCCCGGCGATCCGACCTAGGAGAGGCACATGGCCTACTACGTGCTCGAGTACACCTACGGCGACATGGAGGCCCGGGCGCGGGTACGTCCCCGCCACCTGGAGTACATGACCGGTCTGAACGCCGAGGGCAAGGTCGTCATGGCCGGCCCCGTCGGGGACGGCGCGGGTGCGATGGTCGTCTACGAGGCCCCGGACGAGTCCGAGGTCCGCCGGCTGATCGAGGAGGACCCCTACACGATCGAGGGCGTCGCGCTCGAGACGTCGTTACGGGAGTGGAACGTCGTCATCCCGGGCAAGGCCTAACGCGCCCGAGCGCCCCACGCGACCGTGTGCGCGGCCGCGGCGACCTGCTCGGCCAGGTCGTCGTGGCCCTCGCGCACCAGCCCGGCGGTGACCCGGATGAAGCCGTGTGGCTCAGGCAGCACGGCGTACGGCGCGCCGGCGCTCACCCCCACGCCCTGGCTGGCCAGCCGGACGATCGCCGCGGACTCGTCCTGCACCGGCACCCAGATGTTCATGCCCTCGGTGCCGCCGACCTCGACCTGACGGGCGGCGAGCGCATCGACGAGGAGCCGCCGGCGACGGGCGTACTCACGCCCCGCCTCGTCCACCTGCGACACCGCCCCCGGGTCGGTGAGCAGCCCGACGAGGATGCGCTGCAGGAGACGGCTGCTCCAGCCCTGACCGAGGTGGCGGCGCGCGTCGAGGGCGCGCATCAGGTCGGCCGGGCCGCTGAGCGCGGCGAGCCGCAGGTCCGGGCCATGCGACTTGGAGAAGCTGCGCACGTGGAGGGTGCGCGACGGCAGCCACTCGCCGATGCTCAGCGCCGGCGAGGGGGAGAGGCCGTGGACGGAGTCGTCCTCGATGACAAGTGCCCTGGTCGGCTCGAGCAGCCGGGCGAGCTCCTCCGCACGGGCGCGCGACATCGTGACGCCGGTGGGGTTCTGGGCTCGTGGCTGGAGGACGACCGCGGCCACGGGCGCCTTCAGCGCCTTCACGAGGAGCGCCGGGTCGAGTCCCTGCTCGTCGACGGGGACGCCGACCACCTCGACCGACAGCGCCTCGAGCAGGTCCACGAGCGGTGGGAAGCACGGGTGCTCGACGACGACGCGGTCTCCGAACCGCAGCAGCGAGCGGGTCACCAGGTCGAGGGCGTCCATCGCGCCGTCGAGGACCGTCAGCTGCTCGGCGTCGTACGGCCAGTCTGCGCGCAGCAGGTCGGTGAGCTCGGGAAGGACGGGGTCCTCCAGGTAGCTGCTCGGCGTGCCGGCGCGGTCCAGGCCGGCAAGCACCTCGCCCAGGGTCGGCAGCAGCGCTTCGTCGGGGACGCCGGTGGACAGGTCGGTTGCCAGGGTCGCGGGCCGGTCCAGGGCCCGGCGGTACCTCCCGCCGTCGGCCACGGTGGTGTCGAGGACCGTGGTCCCCCGCCTGCCGTCGGTCGCGACGATGCCGGACCGGGCGAGCAGACCCCACGCGGCCGAGACCGTGGTCGGGGAGAGCGCGAGCTCGGTCGCCACGGTGCGGATCGGCGGCAGCTTGGCGCCGGGCGCGATCGCGCCGTCGGCGACCGCGCGGCTGACCGCCGTGGCGAGAGCGCGGGACGTCGGCTCGTCGAGCCGTTCCTCCAGCGCCGAGAGCAGAGCGCGCATGCTTTGTAACATAACATTCACACCTTTGTGCCAGGTGCGCTGGAACCTAGGCTGACCCCATGACCAAGCGCATCTCCCACTGGATCGACGGGCAGCCGGCCGCCGGCACCTCAGGCCGCACCTCACCCGTCTTCAACCCGGCCACCGGGCAGCAGACCGCCGACGTCGAGCTGGCGGGCGCCGACGACGTCAAGCTGGCGGTCGAGAGCGCGAAGGCTGCCGCGAAGGAGTGGCGCAGCGCTTCGCTCTCCACGCGGTCCGCGGTGCTGTTCGCGTTCCGTGAGCTGCTCCACCAGCGCTCGGGCGAGCTGGCCGAGATCGTGACCGCCGAGCACGGCAAGGTCCTCGCGGACGCAGCGGGGGAGATCGCGCGCGGCCTGGAGAACGTCGAGTACGCGACCGGCGTGCCGAACCTGATGAAGGGCGGATTCTCCGAGCAGGCAGCCACCGGCGTCGACGTCTACTCCATCCGCCAGCCGCTGGGCGTCGTCGCCGGCATCACGCCGTTCAACTTCCCGGTGATGGTGCCGCTGTGGATGTGCGCGAACGCGGTCGCGACCGGCAACGCGTTCATCCTCAAGCCGAGCGAGAAGGACCCGTCGGCGTCCCTGTTCCTCGCCGGGCTCTGGAAGGAGGCCGGCCTCCCGGACGGCGTCTTCACGGTGCTCCAGGGCGACAAGGAGGCTGTCGACGGGCTGCTCACCCACCCCGACGTCGCGGCGGTCAGCTTCGTCGGCTCCACGCCGATCGCGCGGTACATCTACGAGACCGGCACCAAGCACGGCAAGCGGGTCCAGGCCCTCGGCGGCGCGAAGAACCACATGGTCGTCCTGCCCGACGCCGACGTCGACCTCGCCGCCGACGCCGCGGTGTCTGCTGCCTACGGCGCCGCCGGCGAGCGCTGCATGGCGATCTCGGTGACCGTCGCCGTCGGGGATGTCGCGGACGCCCTCGTCGACGCGATCGCTGCACGGCTGCCGAAGCTCAAGGTCGGCAACGGCGCCGAGCCGGGCACCGACATGGGCCCACTGATCACGGCCGAGCACCGGGACAGGGTCGCGGGCTACATCGAGGCCGGCGGCCAGGCCGGGGCCCGGGTGGTCGTGGACGGACGCGAGGCCGACGTACCCTCCGACGGCTTCTTCCTCGGCACCACCCTGCTCGACGACGTGAAGCCGGGCATGAAGGTCTACACCGACGAGATCTTCGGCCCCGTGCTCTCGGTGGTCCGCGCGGAGACGTACGACGAGGCGCTCGCCCTCATCAACGCGAACGAGTACGCCAACGGGACCGCGATCTTCACGCGTGACGGCGGCGCCGCCCGTCAGTTCCAGTTCGACGTCGAGGTGGGCATGGTCGGCATCAACGTGCCGATCCCGGTGCCCGTCGCGTACTACTCCTTCGGCGGCTGGAAGAGCTCGCTCTTCGGCGACAGCCACATGTACGGCCCCGAGGGCATCAGCTTCTACACGCGCGGCAAGGTCGTCACGTCGCGGTGGCCCGACCCGGCGACCTCCCAGGTCGACCTCGGCTTCCCCCGCACCCGCTGACCACCACCCACGAGAGGAGCGCGGCCATGACCGCCGACCACGTCCTGCCCCAGGGGCTCACCGAGGAGCAGGTGCGCCGCGACGACCGGGCCCACGTCTTCCACTCCTGGTCGGCCCAGGCCCAGATCGACCCGATGCCGATCGCCGACGCGCTCGGCTCTCACTTCTGGGACTACGAGGGGAAGAAGTACCTCGACTTCTCCTCGCAGCTGGTCAACGTCAACATCGGGTACCAGCACCCGCGGCTGGTCGCCGCGATCCAGGAGTACGCCGGTCGTCAGTGCACGATCGCCCCCTCGTTCGCCAACGACGTGCGCTCCGAGGCCGCCCGTCTGCTCGCCGAGCTGGCCCCTGGGGACCTCGACCGGGTGTTCTTCACCAACGGAGGCGCGGACGCCAACGAGCACGCGATCCGGATGGCCCGGCTCCACACCGGCCGGCACAAGGTGCTCTCGACCTACCGCAGCTACCACGGCGCGACCGCCGGCGCGATCATGCTCACCGGCGACCCCCGGCGCTGGGGCTCCGAGCCGGGGATGCCCGGGGTCGTGCACTTCTGGGGGCCCTACCTCTACCGCTCCGCGTTCCACGCGCAGACCGAGGAGGAGGAGACCGCCCGCGCCCTTCAGCACCTGCGCGACACGATCATGGTCGAAGGACCCGGGACGGTGGCGGCGGTCGTGCTCGAGACCGTCGTCGGGACGAACGGGATCCTGGTGCCGCCGCCCGGCTACCTCGAAGGGGTGCGGGCGATCTGCGACGAGCACGACATCCTGCTCATCGCCGACGAGGTCATGGCCGGTTTCGGACGGTGCGGCGAGTGGTTCGCCGTCGACCACTGGGGTGTCACACCGGACCTGATCACCTTCGCCAAGGGTGTGAACTCCGGCTACGTCCCGCTCGGGGGCGTGCTGATCTCGGAGCGGGTCGCGGCGACGTTCGACAACCGGCCCTACCCAGGCGGGCTCACGTACTCAGGTCACCCGCTCGCCTGCGCCTCCGCGGTCGCGTCGATCAACATCATGCGCGAGGAGGGGATCATCGAGCACGCCCGCGACCTGGGCAACGAGGTGATCGGGCCCGCGCTCGCCAAGCTGGCCGAGAACCACCCGAGTGTCGGTGAGGTCCGTGGGCTCGGCGTGTTCTGGGCGCTCGAGCTGGTGCGCGACCGGGAGACACGCGAGCCACTCGTGCCCTACAACGCCGCCGGCGCTGACGCGGCGCCGATGAACGAGTTCGCGGCCGCCTGCAAGGAGCGCGGCCTGTGGCCGTTCACCCACTTCAACCGGACGCACGTCGTACCCCCGTGCACGACGACCGCGGAGGAGGTCAGCGAGGGCATCGCCATCCTCGACGAGGCGCTCACGGTCGCGGACAGGTTCTACCGAGGCTGAGTCCCAGGGCCTGCGCGGTCGTGCAGCCGGGGCTCGATCCAGACATTCCAGGACGCCGCTGTCGACGGCGCGCGAGACTGGGAACGTGAGCAAGCCGATCGCTCAGGGCGTTCGCACGATCCTGTGGCGCAAGGGCGGTGAGGCCCTCGAGGGGTTCCCCCTCGAGGACGTCTCCGAGCACCTGCACGAGGAGGGCTCGCTCGTCTGGGTCGACCTCCTGGACCCGACACCCGAGGCGCTCGACGAGCTCGCCGACGAGCTGTCGCTGGACGAGCGTGCGGTGGCGGACTCCGTCGCCTTCGCGAGCCGGCCGAAGGCGACCCGGCACGCCACCCACACCTTCGTCACCGCGTACGCGACCCGGCTCGAGGCGACGGTGGACCCGGGGCGCGGGGTGCTCGAGTCGCGGCTCGATCTGAGCCGTGTCTCGGCATTCGTCCTCCCCAACGGCGTGGTCACGGTCCGCCGCGACGGCGGGTTCGACATGGGCGAGGTGGTGGCGCGCTGGAGGGAGCGTGCGGACCTGCTCGAGTACGGTCCCGGTGCTCTCCTCCACGGCCTGCTCGACGTCATCGTCGACGGTCACTTCGACTCCATCTCCGTGCTCGACGACGCGATGGAGGCTCTCGAGGACGAGCTCTTCGACGAGCGGGTCGACGCCCACGACCTGCAGCAGCGCACCTACCGGCTGCGCAAGGAGCTCGTCGAGCTGCGCCGCGTGGTGCTCCCCATGCGCGAGGTGGTCAACACGGTGATGCGGCACCGCGCGGACACCAACGGCCACGACGGTCACCTGACCGAGCTCGACGGCTGGTACGCCGACCTCTACGACCACGTGCTGAGGGCGTCGGAGTGGACCGAGTCCCTGCGCGACATGGTCACCACCGTGTTCGAGACGAACCTCGCGTTGCAGGACGCGCGCCTGAACGCCGTGATGAAGAAGCTCACCGGTTGGGCGGCCATCGTCGCGGTCCCCACGGCCGTGACCGGCTGGTTCGGCATGAACGTCGCCTACCCGGGCATCCACCGGGTGTCCGGCTTCCTGGCGAGCACGTTCGTCATCGTCGGCCTCTGCGTCGGGCTCTACGTCCTCTTCCGGCGGCGCAACTGGATCTAGACCGGCTCTCCCGACCTCCCGCGTCCGGTTCGGGGCGAGTCGGGACCTGCGTCTCTCGCCACCCGTGCCCGTCGGTGCTGCACTGGGAGGTGGCAAGGAGGGAGACCGAGGTGGCGTTCTTCAGGGCAGCGGCCCTCGACCTCGATGGCACGCTCACCTCTCAAGGCAGGGTCTCCGGGGCTGCACTGAGCGCCGTCGACGACGCGCGTGCGAACGGGCTCCTGGTGCTCCTGGTGACCGGCCGCATCGGGGTCGAGCTCGAGGCCGAGTTCCCGGGCCTCACCGAGCACTTCGACGGGCTGGTGCTCGAGAACGGCGGGGTCGCGGTCATCGGCGGCCGCGCGCGTCCTCTGGCCCTGCCCGTGGACCCCGCGCTCGCCGACGCCCTCGACGCGCGGGGTGTGCCGTGCCGCCGCGGCGACGTGCTGCTCGCGGTCGACGGGGTCCACACCAGCGCGGTGACGGACGTGATCACCGAGCTGGAGCTCGACTGTCAGGTCGTGCACAACCGGGCGGCGGCGATGGTCCTTCCGGCCGGGGTCACCAAGGGCACCGGCCTCACCGCTGCGCTGGCCGACCTCAACCTGTCGCCCCACAACGCGTTCGCCGTCGGCGACGCCGAGAACGACCTCTCCCTGCTCGAGGCTGCCGAGGTCGGTGTGGCGGTCGGCAACGCCGTGCGGTCCGTCCGACACCACGCCGACGTCGTGCTCGACCAGGCGGACGGTCTGGGCGTGGCGGAGCTCCTCGGCGGCCCCTACGTCTCGGGGGGCCGGCCGCTGTGCCCGACCCGCAGGTGGGTCGGGATCGGCACGTTCGACGACGGCACGCCCGCGAGGGTGCCGGGGAGCCAGGCACGGATCGTGGTCACGGGCCCGAGCGGAGCCGGCAAGAGCTACCTCGTGGGCCTCATGGCCGAGCGGTGGATCATGGCGGGGTACACGGTGCTCGTGGTCGACCCGGAGGGTGACCATGTGGCCCTGGAGCAGCTCGCCAACGTCCGGCTCGTCGACGCCGGGGAGTACCTTCCACACCCGGTCGACCTCTTGGCCTCGCTGACACACCCGCTGACCAGCCTGGTGCTCGACATGTCCCGGCTCCGCGACGGCGAGAAGATCGACTACCTCGAACGGCTCCGGGTCGCGGGGCAGGCCGGACGCGAGGAGAGCGGGCTGCCGCACTGGGTGGTCATGGACGAGGCGCACCTTCCCGCGTCGAAGCAGGGCGAGGAGGACTGGCACTGGTCGCCGCGTGGCGGCTACGTGCTCGCGTCCTTCATGCCGGCCCTGATCCCGGCCGCCGAGCTCGAGTGCGCCGACATGGTCCTCGAGCTGCGAGGGGACCAGGGCTCAACCGGCCTGCGTTCCTGGGAACCGCGACGGGCCGTCATGCGCGTCGGGCGCGACGACCCGCGGCCGTTCAACGTGGGCGAGCGACGGACTGCCCACGTCCGGCACCGCCACAAGTACGCCGACCTGCCGCTGCCGGTGAACCGCCGCTTCTACTTCCGCGTGAAGGGCGAGCCTCTGGTCGCGGGGACGCTGAACGAGTTCCGGACCGCGGTGCGCCACCTGGACCCGGACGTGCTCGAGTTCCATCTCCAGCGCGGGGACCTCTCGAGGTGGCTGGACACCACGATCGCGGACAAGGACCTCGCCGCCCACGTCGCAGCACTCGAGAGCGAGCTCTCCGCTCGACGATCCGCCGAGCTGGAGCGGATCCGCAAACAGATCGTGGCCGCGGTCAGCGACCGGTACCTCGAGGAGCCCCACCGCGCGACGAGATGACAGCCCGCCCGCCGCGGACCCGTCACAATGCCGTCATGACCCGATCGTGGGTGCTCCACGTCGATCTCGACCAGTTCATCGCAGCGGTCGAGGTCCTGCGCAGGCCCGAGCTCGCCGGGAAGCCGGTGGTCGTCGGCGGGCGCGGCGACCCGACAGAGCGCGGGGTCGTGTCGACCGCCTCCTACGAGGCGCGCGAGTTCGGCGTCGGCTCGGGGATGCCACTGCGCACCGCGGCTCGGAGGTGCCCTGACGCGGTCTTCCTGCCCGTGGACGCGCCCGCCTACGAGACGGTGTCGGCGAGAGTGATGGAGACGCTGCGGTCCCTCGGCGTGGTCGTCGAGGTGCTCGGCTGGGACGAGGCCTTTCTGGCCGTGGAGACCGACGACCCCGAGGAGTTCGCCCGGCTGGTCCAACGCTCGGTGCTCGAGGCGACCGACCTGCACTGCTCGGTCGGCATCGGCGACAACAAGCTCCGCGCGAAGATCGCCACCGAGTTCGGGAAGCCACGCGGGATGTTCTGGCTGACCGAGGAGAACTGGTACGACGTCATGGCGGACCGGCCCACGGACGCGCTCTGGGGAATCGGCAGCAAGACGGCGAAGCGCCTTGCTGCGTTGGGGATCGACACCGTCGGCCAGCTCGCGAAGGCCGACCCGCATCACCTCGCCGCCGAGCTGGGCCCGACCATGGGGCCGTGGTACCGCCGCCTCGGGCGCGGCGTGGACAGCTCTCCGGTGGAGGGCACGCCGTGGGTCGCGCGGTCGCACAGCCGCGAGAGCACCTACCAGCAGGACCTGACCGACCCGGCGCGTGTCGAGGACGAGGTGCGTCGGCTGGCTGCCCAGGTCACCGAGGACATCCGCCGCGAGGGACGTCCCGCGGTGCGGGTCGGGGTCAAGGTGCGGTTCGCGCCGTTCGACACGCACACCCGCAGCCTGACCCTCGGGGCGCCGACGTTCGACGTACCCCCGATCGCGGACGCGGCGGTCGAGCTCCTGCACCGGCTCGAGGACGGACGCGCGGTCCGGCTGGTCGGCGTACGCGCCGAGATGGCCCCACCCGCGCCGGACCCACCTGCCTGATCACCCGTGCGGTGGATGCGGCAGCCACGCGCAGGCGGTGGACTCGAAGGGCCCCGTCACCGACCTGCAGGAGTGCGGCATGAGGACCGACCGATCGACGCTCACCCAGTTCCTGATCGAGGAGCGCCGCCGGCACCCCGAGGCCAGCGGTGAGCTGAACGCGCTGATCCTCGACGTCGCCCTTGCCTGCAAGGCGATCGCCAAGCGTGTGGCTTGCGGCGCACTGGAGGGTCTGCTCGGTGCGGACGGAAGGACCAACGTGCAGGGTGAGACCCAGCAGAAGCTCGACGTCGTCGCAAACGACATCTTCCTGCGCGCCAACGAGTGGGGCGGCCTCGTCGCGGGGATGGCATCCGAGGAGCTCGACGACCCCTGGCCCGTGCCGGGGGAGTACCCCCGCGGCAAGTACCTGCTGTGCTTCGACCCGCTCGACGGCTCCTCCAACATCGACGTGAACGTCTCGGTCGGCAGCATCTTCTCGATCCTCCGCGCCCCGCGTCCCGGCGAGGACGCGACCGTCGAGGACTTCCTCCAACCGGGAACCGAGCAGGTGTGCGCCGGCTACGCCATCTACGGCCCGTCGACCGTACTCGTGCTGACCGTGGGACGAGGGGTGCACGCCTTCACGCTCGATCCCTCGCTCGGTGAGTTCTTCCTGACCCAGCAGGACATCCGGATCCCCGAGGACACACAGGAGTTCGCGATCAACGGCTCGAACCGGAGGTTCTGGGAGCCCGCGGTGGTGAAGTACGTCGACGAGTGCCTCGCCGGACGGACCGGTCCGCGCGGCAAGGACTTCAACACCCGCTGGATCGCCTCGCTGGTCGCGGAGACGCACCGGATCCTGACCCGGGGCGGGGTCTTCCTCTATCCCCGCGACTCGAAGGACCCGGCGAAGGAGGGCCGCCTGCGGCTGCTCTACGAGGCGAACCCCGTTGCCATGTTGGTCGAGCAGGCCGGCGGTATGGCGACGACCGGACGTCAGCGGATCCTCGAGGTGCAGCCCAGGGATCTTCACCAACGAATCGGACTGGTCTTCGGGTCACGCGAGGAGGTGGAGCGGATCGAGATGCACCACGCTGGGAGCCTCGACCACGTGGCCTAGAGGTCTGCCGCGTCGAGACCGGTTGCCCGTTTGTGGCGGCCGCACGCCGGGTACCGGTCTTTGCGAACGCCGCCGACGTGGGCGGCACCGGCCCGGAGGAAACGTCAGCATGGCTGCCGCCCGTCTACGACCCGTCGTGCGCCTTGCGACGCTCGTCGTCGCGACGATCGCGCTCACGCTTTCCGGAGGGGCACCGTCCTGGACCGACTCTTTGGGGCCGCGGGGCGATCGGGCCCAGTCCCAGCCCGTCGAGGGCGGCGCCGGCCGCTAGCCAGCAGTCGGCCACCGACCGACTCAGCCTGCGTGGGTGATGAGCTCGGTGAGGTCGACCTCGAGCGATGAGACCCACACGTCGACGCTCGATCGGTCCTGCGCTCGCTGCGGCTCGGGGGCAGCGTGGTGCTGCGGGTCGGGGTTCTTGCCGAGGTAGTGGGTGCCGTGGTGGTCGACCCGGAACCGGTAGCCGTGGGGTGAGCGCCACAGGTACACCCCCGGGGTGGGTTCTCGCAG
>DASTPU010000036.1:0-7177 GCA_035762105.1 Nocardioidaceae bacterium
GGTCATGCCGGGGTCGTAGCTCCCGCGCCCGGTCGGCATCGAGGTCCGCTCGGTCTCGAGGACGTGGGCCCCGTGGAGCAGGTCGTCGGCGGTCCTCAGGTGGCGCACGTGCACCCCGCCGTGCGGCGTGAAGTCTCCCCAGGAGCTGACCGCGAGGTGCCAGGTGTCGCCCTCGCGGACGAGCTGTCCGGCGTGGTCGCCGAGCAGCATCCCGTCGCGGTGCGAGAAGAGGTGGGCGGTCTGCTCGAGCCCGTCCTCGACCACCCGCTCGGGGTCGAACGCGAACACGCCCCAGTGCGCCTGCGTGAAGAAGCCGAGGCCGGCGCAGGTGGCGGTGAGGTACATCCGCCCGTCGTCCCCGATGTACGGCGACCCGTCGGCGTGCTGCACGACATGCAGGTCCCGGAGGCCGGCCATGCCGAAGAGCCCTGCCCGGACCGTGCCGAGGTCCGCCGTACCGTCGCGGGACCCCCAGGCGGCGGTGAACCGGCCCAGGGTCTCCGGGCGCCGGAAGTCGAGGCGGTGCGCGACGCGGTGCTTGTCGGTGGCGATCGCCTTCCAGCCGCGGCCCGTGTCGACGAGGACGGTCGGCTGGTTCTCGCAGAGCACGAAAGCCATCCGCCGTACCCGTCCGCGGACACGCTTGGCGCGGAGCACGGTGGTGAAGCCGCCGGAGCGGATCTCGATGCCGACCTCGCGGGCGGCCGGGTCGTGGAAGCCGAGCAGGTGGTCGCCGTTCTCCGCAGCCAGGCCCGCGAGGATCCGCGCACCCCGTGAGGCGTCCACGGACACCGCGACGAAGGGAGCGGGCGGCGACCAGCCGCTGCGCACCAGGCCGTCGCAGCGACCGGCGTCCTCCGAGACCTCGACGAACCCGGGCGACAGCACCTCGAAGGGCCGGAACCGGCCGACCACCTCGAAGTGCGGGCCGACGGTCCGCCGGCGGCGAAGTCTCACCGAGCGGCCGTCACTCGACCGGGACGTCCTTGTGCCAGGACTCCGTGACGTACTTGGTCTCCCAGCCCATCGACACGTAAAGCGCGTCCGCGCGGGTCGGCGAGTCCGCGTCGACCTCGAGGCCCACGCTGTTGCGGCCCCGGGAGGCGGCGTCGGCGACGATCATGTTCAGCAGCGCCTTGGCGACACCGCGGCCGCGGGCGTTCTGGAGCACGCCGAGGTAGGAGACGTAGGACCCGTCCGGCTGCGGCTCGCCCTTGTCGTCCAGCCCGCCCTCGAGCATCGTGCCGACGAGGGTCCCGGCCGGCTCGGGGGCGCCGGGCCCGTCGACGATCTCCGCGATCCACCAGTGGTCCCAGCGGTGACCGGGGTCCTCGCGGAGCCGGAAGATGAACTCGTCGAAGGTCTCCTCGCGGGAGTTGAAGTGGTCGGCGAAGGCCGACTCGAGGATGTCGTGCACGGTGCGCAGGTCGTCCTCGTCGGGCATGCCGCCGCCCTGCCGCATCACGGGCCGGATGACGACGCCTCGGTCCGGCTCCGGGGCGAGGTCCTCGTCCTCGGGCGCGACCGGCCGGCTCATCTGCCACCACGAGCGGACGCGCCGGTAGCCGGCCCTCTCCAGCCACCGGTGCTGCCGCGGGTCGTCCGCGAACGCGCCGCTGTCGATCTGCTGTACGTCGAGCCCGCGACCGCGGCCGATGTGCCGGGCGGCCCAGTCGGCCCACTCGAAGAGGATCGCGGCGACCTTGTCGGCGGTCTCGTCGTCGAGGTCGCGGCTGACCACGACCTGCATGAGCATCCGGCCGGCGGCGCGGTCGTGGGCCGTGGCCCACCCGCGGATCACACCCTCGGGGTCCCGCAGCACGACGTTCTGGCGGACCATCTGGCCCTTGGGCCCGATCTCCACGAGGACGTCGTCCTCACCGGAGGAGGCCCAGCCGCGGGCATGCTCCTCGTGCTGCCGCAACAACGCGGTCAGCTCGGCCGTGTCGGCCTCGTCGGGGACGGCCGCGGACCATCCAGGAGGCAGGTCGAGGTCGGGGAGGTTTGCGTCTTTTCGGTCTTCGCCCGTAGAGATCACCCAGGCATTGTCTCAAATGGGGAGACGGAGCGTCCGGTGGGGTGTCGTCCGGTCGAAGGTAAAGACCGCGCCCCGGTCAGGCGGGCCAGTTCGACGTGCAGCTCTCACCGGAAAGCCGGGTTGTCGCGTTCCAGCTCGCCGAGCTGCCCGTCGTACGGGACACCGCACAGAACGGGCCACCTGCCGCACCGGCGAGTGGCCCGGTGGACCTGGGGCCCGGCGGGCTCAGGCGTGCTTGCGCTCGTCCTTGGCATCGCCGGCGCCCGCCTGCACCTTCTCCTCCCACGCGAGGAGGTTGACGACCGTCTCGGCGTCCCAGCCCTCCCACGAGGCGAGCTCGTCGGCCTGCTCGGCCTTGCGGATCTCGAGCTGCTCCTGCAGCTGGGCGACGAGCTCCTGCGCGTCGTTCGCCCGGCGCGACTCGCGCTTCACGCGGGTCTCCGCCTCGATCGCACGGGCCTCGGCGAGCACGATCGTGCTCTCGAGCTCCTTGATCGACTTGTCACTCGCGGCGAGGCGCTCGGTCATCGCGGAGGTGAACTCGGCGTGCTCGGCGGCGCGCTCGTTGAACATCACCTTGTAGGCCTGGGCCTGGGCGGCGCGGTCGGCCGCGGCCTCCTGGCGGCTCTGCAGCAGCTCGGTGTAGATGATGCGCGAGGCGAGGGCGCCGCACACCAGCGCGAAGACCGAGGAGAAGCTCAGCCACACCGGTGACTGGGTCGGCAGGGCGAGCACCACCACGAGGGTGGCGAGGGCGAGAAGGGCGACTGCGACGGTGACGCGAACACTGCGTTGACGGCGGCGAGCGGGCGTGCGAACGGGGGAAGGGGCGCTCATGCCCCCTAGGGTAGGTCCGGCTCGTCTCCGCCGCGGACACGACACGCTCGCTCCAGCCCAAGTGAGGCTGCGACGATCAGCACACCGGCCACTCCGGCGATCAGCGACTGGGTCAGACGGAGCTGTTCCAGCGGCGCCTGGATGTCGCCGACCCAGCTCAGCGCATAGCCGAAGTAGCCGCCGGCCACGAACGCCCCGGCCATCGCGCAGGCCTTGGCGAGCACGAGCCGGTTGACGGCCTTGTGCGGCTCGAGGACCACGCTGCGGCGGTGGACGTCGCGGTACGTCGACCAGGCCACCGCGCCGAGGATGGCGGCGACGAGGAACAGCGCGAGGACCGGGGTCCAGCCGACGAGAGCCGGCCGGCCGGTCAGCCAGGTGCTGAACGGCTTGAACAGCCACCCCAGGACGAGGCCGACGAGCGCGAAGGCGACGAGCGTGCCGGCGCGCGTCGTACGCACGTGCCCGGCGGGCCGCTCGGGAGGCCCCTCGTCCTCGCGTTCGTCAGGAGGCAGCTCGCGCGTCACAGGTCGAGCGTAAGGTCCTCGCGCCTGGAGATCTTCTGGTCGTCGCCGAGCTGCTCGAGCAGCGTCTTCACCGCGCCGTGCCCGGGGATCTCGGCGTCGGGCTCGACGTCGTTCCACGGCGCGAGGACGAACGCGCGCTGATGGGCCTGGGGGTGCGGCAGGACCAGGTCGGGGTCGTTGGCCCGGCGGTCGCCGACGACGATCAGGTCGACGTCGAGCGTGCGGGGCTCGCCCTTGGTGCCGGTGCGCTCCCGGCCGAACGCGTCCTCGATCGCCAGCGCCCGGTCGAGCAGCGTGCGGGCCGAGAGGGTGGTGTCGATCAGGATGACGGCGTTGAGGAAGTTCTTCGAGCCCGCGGGGGCTCCGACGGGCTCGGTCTCGTAAACCGGCGACACGGCGGTCAGCCACACCTCGGGGGTGTCGGCGAGCGAGTTGACCGCCCCCTGGAGGCTCCCCAGCCGGTCACCCAGGTTCGATCCGACTGCCAGGACGCAGCGCCGGATCGGGTGCATCTCGCCAGTCAGCGTGTCGGTGTCGACGATGTTCGGGTTAGGGGTCTCAGTCACTTCTGCTCCGCGTAATCGTCAGGGCGACGTCTGAGAACGCCGCCTCGATGGGCGCATCCGGCTTGTGCACGGTTACTTCCGTCCATTGCACACGAGAGTCGGTCAGACAGACGTCCGCAATACGTTGGGCCAGTTTCTCGATCAGGTCGACCGGGTCGGTCTCCACTGCCTCCTTCACCGCGGCCACGAGGCTTCCGTAGTCGACGGTGTCCTGCAAGTTGTCGCTACGCGCAGCGGGAAGGGTATCCATCCCGAGCACGATGTCGACCTTGAAGAGCTGCCCTACCCGGCGCTCGAAGTCGAACACCCCGTGGTGCCCGTAGGCCTCGATGCCGTGCACCGCCAGGCGGTCCAGCCCCGCAGCGGGGCCGTGGTCACTCCTCAAGGTGCTCGCCCGACATTACCGGTGATGCGTGGTGGATCCACAACCGCCAGGTGTCGCCTGAGCGAACGAACACGTTCGTCGCGACCGCTCGCGCGCCGATGAAGGACGAGTCGGCGGTGTGCTCGTCCGCTGTCAGGACGTTCTCCGTGCAGGTCACCGAGGCCACGTCTCCGTGCACGCTGACCTCGACGTCCGTGAGGAAGAACTGGATGTACGTCGCGTTCGCCATCAGCAGGGCCCAGGAGCGCGTGATCGCCGAGGCCCCGCGTAGCGGAGTCGTCCCGGGATGGACGCAGAGCGTCTCGCGGTCGTCGAGCCAGATGCGCGTCATCGCGTCGAGGTCACCGCGTTCGAAGGCGCCGTAGAAGTCGGAGTTGACCTCCTCCACCGCCGCCTTGTCGCGCTGGAGCTGGTCGGTACGTTCGGTCATCGGGCACCTCCTCTGTCCTGTATGGCCTGGTCTGCGGCGGTCTGGTCCAGTCTGGCCCGCGGTCCGGCCGAGGCGCCCCAACGGGCGGCGACGCGGACGGCGTCCGCCGTCGAGCGTACGGCGTGCGCCCGAATGCACCAGGCCCCCGCGGCCGCCGCCAGGGCGGTCGTGGCCGTCGTGGCGTCGTCCCTCTCCACCGGCGGGCGCAGCTCGCCGTCCGAGCCGGCCAGGAGGTGGCCGAGGAACCGCTTGCGGCTCGTGGCGATCAGCAGCGGGTAGCCGAGGTCGTGGTACCGCTCGGTGGCAGCGAGCACGTCCCAGTTCTGGTCGGCGGTCTTGGAGAAGCCGATGCCCGGGTCGAGCGAGATCCGGCTCGGGTGGATGCCGGCCTTCAGCGCCAGGTCGAGCTGCTCCTGGAGCTCCGCGGCGACGTCCTCGACCACGTCGGCGTAGTCGGTGGCCTGCTGCATCGTCGCCGAGTGGGCGCGCCAGTGCATGAGGACGTAGGGCGCCCCTACCCCGGCCACGGTCGCGAACATGTCACCGTCGGCGCGCCCGCCGGAGACGTCGTTGACCAGGACGGCTCCCGCGTTCACCGCCGCGGCTGCCACCTCGGCCCGCATCGTGTCGACCGAGATCGTCGCGCCTTCCTCGGCGAGGGCGCTGATCACCGGCAGGATCCGGTCCATCTCCTCCTGCGGCGTGGGTCTGGTGGCGCCGGGGCGGGTGGACTCACCGCCCACGTCGACGATGTCGGCGCCCTCGCGGACCAGCCGGCGGCCGTGCTCGACGGCCTTGTCCGTGTCGAACCACCGGCCGCCGTCGGAGAAGCTGTCGGGGGTCACGTTCAGCACGCCCATGACGAGCGCGCGCGGGAGCTCAGGCAGCCCTGCGACGTGCCGCGGCGGTCCGACGTACATGGAGAGACCCTAGCGCCGGGCTCCGCGGCCTCGCGCGCCCCATCTGCGGGAGCCGGAACTGGTCACCAGATGCTGCTTCAGCGGCGTGTCACCGCAGCAGGTGACCACCTCTGCGCGGCTTCGTCCACCAGAACCCGGCATGCGACTTCTCCACAGCCTCGAACCCGGCCCTCGCGGACAGCGCACGGTCGGCGACACCCTCACACCATGTGCTCATCGGGGCCACGGCGCGGCCACTTCCGCAGCCAGGACTGGGTCCCCCTCTCCCGAGGCCTCTACCTACCCGCCTGTGAGGCGGCCGACCCACTCGCCCGGCTGGCTGCGTGGGTCCTCGTCCTGCCGCCTTCCGGCTGCTTCACGCACGTGACAGCGGCAGCGGTCTACGGGTGGCGACTCCCGGCACTCCCCGACGACACCCCGGTGTTCGCTGCGATGCACGAGGGGGAGTCCCGTCCGCGACGCACCGGATTGCGCGTGGCCCGCCACCCGCAACCGCCTGCACGGCTCGTGCGCAGCGGTCTGCCCGTGGCGGATCCGGTCGACGCGCTGCTCGCTGCGGCGCAGGACCTCGGGTTGCTGGACCTGGGGATCCTCGTCGACTCCGCGTTCGGCCGCGGCGCCTGCCGACCGGCGGAGCTGCTCACGGCAACCTCTGGGCGCCGCGGTGGACCTGCCTTGCGCAAGGCGGTCGGGTACGCCGATGCCCGGGCGGAGTCTGCCTGGGAGACGCTGCTGAGGATCTTCCACGTGGTCTGCGAGGTGCCGGTGGTGCCGCAGCTCGAGCTCCGCACCGACGCCGGGCGGTTCGTGGCTCGCGCTGACCTGTGGATCGAGGGGACGAAGGTCTTGCACGAGTACGACGGAGCGGTGCACCGCGACCGGGAACAGCACCGACGCGACCTCGCCCGTGAGCGCCGGATCGGCGCGATGGGCTGGGTCCGGCGGGGCTACACCGCGGTCGACCTGCTGCGGGACCCGCAGGCCATCCTGCGCGAAGCCGACGCCGCGCTCGGGCGGCCCCACGACCCGGGTCGGCTCCAGGCGTGGCACGTCCTGCTGGCCGAGTCGACACTCACCGCTTCTGGACGGGCCAGGCTCAGGCGTCGGTGGAAGCTGCCGGAGACCAGGTGAGCACGGCTCGGTCGACGTACCCGGCAGCCGCGGAACTGGTCACGAACTGCAGATTCCGGGCGCGAGAAGCGCAGTAGCTGACCAGTTGAGGTGGTGCCAGGGCCAGGCTCAGCGGCCGGACATGATGAGGCTCATCGCCTCGGCGCGCGTGCTGGCGTTCAGCATCGAGCCGCGGACGGCCGAGGTGACCGTCCTCGAGCCTGGCTTCCGCACCCCGCGCATGGTCATGCACAGGTGCTCGGCCTCGATGACGACGATGCAGCCCTGGGGCTCGAGGATCTCCATGAGCGCCTCGGCCACCTGCGTCGTGAGGCGCTCCTGGACCTGGGGGCGGCGGGCGTAC
>DASTPU010000037.1:0-2785 GCA_035762105.1 Nocardioidaceae bacterium
GCCACCGGCGACATCTACGAGGACATCCCGCAGGCCCAGCAGGCCGCGCGGGAGGGCGCCGACGTGATCGCGGTGATCCGGTCCACGGGGCAGTCGCTGCTCGACTACGTGCCCGAGGGCGCCACGCGCGAGGGCTTCGCCGGCACCTACGCCACCCAGGAGAACTTCCGGCTCATGCGGGCCGCCCTCGACGAGTCCAGCGCCGAGCTCGGCCGCTACGTCCGGCTGACCAACTACGCCTCGGGCCTGTGCATGCCCGAGATCGCAGCGCTGGCCGGTCTCGAGCGGCTCGACATGATGCTCAACGACTCGATGTACGGGATCCTCTTCCGCGACATCAACCCGGTGCGCACCTTCGTCGACCAGCGGTTCAGCCGGCAGGTGCACGCACGCGCCGGGATCATCATCAACACCGGCGAGGACAACTACCTCACCACCGCCGACGCCGTGGAGGCCGCGCACACCGTCACCACCTCACAGCTGCTCAACGAGTACTTCGCCAAGGAGGCCGGTCTCGAGGACTGGCAGCTCGGCCTGGGCCACGCCTTCGAGATCGACCCGGAGATGCCCGACAGCTTCCGGCTCGAGCTGGCGCACGCGCTCCTGGCCCGCGAGCTCTTCCCGGACGCTCCGCTGAAGTGGATGCCGCCGACCCGGCACATGACCGGCGACATCTTCCGCGGCTACCTGCTCGACGGGTTCTTCAACCTCGCCGGTGCGCTCACCGGCCAGGGCATCCTGCTGGTCGGGATGATGACCGAGGCGGTCGTCACGCCGTGGCTGTCCGACCGCGACCTCGCCCTCCAGAACGTGCGCTACGTCCTCAACGCCGCCGGCAAGCTGCACGAGGACTTCCGCCCTGCCCCGGACGGGTTCATCGCCGAGCGGGCCCGGCAGGTGCTCGCCGAGAGCATCGACCTGCTGGAGAAGATCGCGAGCGACCGCGACGAGGCCGGTGACCCCCCGCTCCTCGCGGCCATCGCCGACGGCACGTTCGGACTCATGAAGCGGCCCGCCGACGCCGGCCGCGGCCTCGACGGCGTGGCCAAGAAGGCACCCGAGTACTTCAACCCGGCGACCGAGATCCTGGACGGTGAACGATGACCATCCTTCGTCCCTACGGCGACACCACCGGCGACGGCATGGTGCAGGTGTCCTTCACCCTGCCGATGCCGCACTCCAAGACGGCCGAGGGCGCGGCGGCCCAGCTGGCCAACAAGATGGGCATCGAGCCGGCCATGGTCGTGCACGCCAAGCCGATGGGGCCGGACTTCACGTTCTTCGTGGTCTACGGGCGGGTCAACCACCTCGTCGACACCTCGAAGGTCAAGGTCGTCGAGCGCGACTACCCGCTGCTCACGCCGAAGGAGGTCAACGCGGCCATCAAGCGGGGCCTACGCCGCCGGCTCGTCGTCGTCGGGGCCTGCATCGGCACCGACGCCCACACGGTCGGGATCGACGCGATCCTGAACATCAAGGGGTTCGCGGGGGAGAAGGGCCTGGAGTACTACGGCGAGATCAAGGTCGTGAACCTCGGCGCGCAGGTGTCCGTGCCCCAGCTCGTCGCGCGCGCCCAGGGCGAGAAGGCCGACGCCGTCCTGGTCTCGCAGGTGGTCACCCAGCGCGACGCGCACCTGCTGAACACCAAGGAGATGTCCGCGGCGTTCCGCGAGGCGTACCCGGCCGGGAAGCGGCCGGTGCTGCTCGTCGGCGGCCCGCGCTTCGACGAGTCGATGGCCGACGAGCTCGGCGTGGACCGGGTCTTCGCCCGGGGTACGACGCCCGCCGAGGTCGCCAGCTACCTGACCGACACGATCATCACCAAGCGGGCCGACCGCGCGAAGGCCACCGCCTGACATGGAGGAGCAGCAGATGCCGGAGACCGGCCAGGACCAGAGGCTCGGCCTCGTCGTGACGCACCGCCGCTACGTGCCCTACTCGCACGCGCACTACGCCGGCAACCTCGTCGACGGTGCGTACTCGCTCGGTCTGTTCGGCGACGTGGCCACCGAGGTGTGCATCCGGACCGACGGCGACGAGGGTCTGTTCGCGTCCTACTCCGACGTCCAGTTCCGGGCGCCGGTGCGGGCCGGTGACGTGGTCGAGGTGACCGCGGAGGTGGTCAAGGTCGGCCGTCGTTCCAGGACGATCGACTTCACCGCGACCGTGGTCGCACGCGGCCGTCCCGACCTCTCCGAGTCGGCCGCCCGGGTTCTCGAGGAGCCGGTCGTGGCGACCACGGCGACGGGGACGGTCGTCGTCCCGGCTCAGGCCTGACCACCTCCCGGGACGAGTTTCGCCATCCCTGGTTGAGGATTCGTCCCGGCGTGTCGAGTGCGACACGCCGACACCCAGGAAAATCTTGGTTGAAATCTTCGCGCCGGGGAACCGGGCCTGACCTGCCCTTTTGCGCATCCGCCCTGCTCACGAAGTGGTTGACAGGATGCGATTCCATGACGAAAGTCTCTCTCGGTCCTGCCATGCAGGCCGGGCCGGCGCACTGACGTCCAGGTGGCCACGTGACCAGGTCGGGTACCACGAACCTGGGGCACGCTGTTCCCGGAGGTCGGTTGCGCCGGATCGGGGCCAGGACACGCGAGGAGACCGTCACCCAGTAGACAACGGACCCGTGGCCCGCAGCCAGCGGGTACAGGTTCGGTCCGAAGGGTCCGGTCTCCTCGTGCTTCCGGCACGGGTACGTTTGACACCATGCCGCTGCTGCTCCGCCTGCTCCTGGCCGCCGTGTCGGGGGCCGCGGTTGCGATCTCCTTCGAGCCCTACGGCC
>DASTPU010000038.1:0-15798 GCA_035762105.1 Nocardioidaceae bacterium
GCTCCTGCCGTCCTCGCCGAGCACGTTGCCGCCGTAGCGGCCGTGGTCGGACTCGACCCGGCCGATGGCGGCGACGAGCTGCCAGGTGAGGTTGCAGGACTGGTCGGCGGAGTTGATGACCTGCTCGGCGCGCTGGTACGCGGCGAGCGCGGCTGCGGGGATGCCGTTGGCGGAAGCGCTCTCGATCACGCTGTCGGCTGCACCTGCGGGGACACCGGGGGCGATCGAGCCGGGGCTGGAGATGCTGGCCGGGGCCTCGAGCGCCTCGTCGGGCACGGTGGTGCCGTCGGGCAGCGTGTTGGTGGAGTCAGGCGTGCTCGCGCTGGCCGAGGACGTCACCGCCAGGCTGGTGGTCCAGGCACCCGAGAGCAGGGCGAGGGGCACGAGTGCCGTCGCCTTCTGCCACGTGGTGAGTCGCTTGTGAGACATGCGGTCTCTCTCCCCGAATCTGGTTTTCGCCCCAGGCTGCGTGCAGACGCTTACCCGAGAACTCCCTCTCGCACACTTCAACGAGCGAACCCGGGTCAGGTTACGCACGGGTAGGTCCTCGCCTTCCTCGTCCGCCGTGTCGGTGCAGCTTCGGTCCGCCCTCCCTCCCGAGACGTGCCGGCCCCTGCTTCATGACGTGACGCGGGGGTGACGCTCGAGCGGCTCACCTTAGAACAAGTTCTAGTTCTTCGCCAGGGTGTCGGGTTGACGAGGCTCACATCCGCCCGCCGGGGGCTGGATTCGTGTGCGTGTGGACCCTCGGGGACAATGGGCAGGGTGAGTCCCCTTGACACGACTGCCTCGGCAGGCCTCTTCGCCCGCGCCTCCGCTGTGACGCCGGGTGGGGTCAACTCCCCGGTCCGCGCGTTCAACGCGGTCGGCGGCACCCCCCGGTTCATCGAGAGCGCCCGCGGCGCCTACCTCACCGACGTCGACGGCAACGAGTACGTCGACCTCGTCGCGAGCTGGGGACCGATGCTGCTCGGGCATGCCCACCCCGAGGTGCTCACGGCGGTCCACGAGGCCGTCGCCCGCGGCACGTCGTACGGCACGCCCACGCGCCCCGAGGTCGAGCTCGCCGAGGAGATCGTCGGCCGCACGCCCGTGGAGAAGGTGCGATTCGTCTCCTCGGGCACCGAGGCGACGATGTCCGCGATCCGCCTCGCACGCGGCTTCACCGGCCGGGAGCTGGTGGTGAAGTTCGCCGGCTGCTACCACGGCCACGTCGACTCGCTGCTGGCCTCCGCCGGCTCGGGCCTGGCCACGTTCGCCGTCCCCGGCACCCCGGGTGTGCCGGCCGCGTCGACGGCCGCCACCCTCGTGCTGCCCTACAACGACCGCGCCGCCGTCGAGGCCGCGTTCGCCGAGCACGGCGACAAGATCGCCTGCCTCATCACGGAGGCGGCCCCCGGCAACATGGGGGTCGTACCGCCCGAAGCGGGCTTCAACGCCTTCCTCGCCGACATCTGCCGCCGCCACGGCGCGCTGTTCGTCAGCGACGAGGTGATGACCGGGTTCCGGGTCAGCCGCTCGGGCCAGTGGGGCATCGACGGCGCGCTCGAGGGGTGGGTTCCCGACCTGATGACCTTCGGCAAGGTCATGGGCGGCGGCTTCCCCGCGGCGGCCTTCGGTGGCCGCGCCGACGTGATGAGCCACCTGTCACCCGAGGGCCCCGTCTACCAGGCCGGCACCCTCTCGGGGAACCCGGTCGCCACGACCGCGGGCCTCACCACGCTGCGCCTCGCCACCGACGAGGTGTACGCCCGCATCGACGAGACCTCCAAGGTGCTCCAGGCCGCGGTCACCGAGGCCTTCACGGAGGCCGGCCTGCCGCACCTGATCCAGAGCACCGGGAACATGTTCAGCGTCTTCTTCGTCGAGGAGGACGTGACGTCGGTGCCGAACTTCGCGGTGGCCTCCACCCAGCGCACGGACCGTTTCAAGGCCTTCTTCCACGCCATGCTCGAGCGCGGGGTGTATCTCCCGCCGAGCGCGTTCGAGGCGTGGTTCCTCACCGCGGCGCACGACGGCAAGGCGGTCGACCGGATCGTGACCGCGCTTCCGGAGGCCGCCCGCGCCGCACTCTCCGTCCCCGACCCCGAGGGAGACAGATGACCACCCAGCGAGACTGCTCGCCTAGCCCGCACCTCCGCCGGGGCCCGGTATGAAGACCGTCGTCCACCTGCTCCGCCACGGCGAGGTCCACAACCCGACCGGTGTCCTCTACGGCCGCCGGCCCGGCTACCACCTGTCCGACCTGGGCAAGCGCATGGCGCAGCGGGTCGCGGACTCCGTCGGTGACCGCGACATCACCCACGTGGTCTCCTCCCCGCTCGAGCGAGCCCAGGAGACCGCCGAGCCGCTCGCCAGGGCCCGCGGCGTGGACATCGAGACCGACGCCCGCGTCATCGAGTCCGCGAACGTCTTCGAGGGCGAGACCTTCGGCGTCGGCGACGGCGTCCTGAAGAGGCCGCAGGCCTGGATCCACCTGTGGAACCCCTTCCGCCCGTCCTGGGGTGAGCCCTACAAGGCGGTCGCCGCGCGGATGATGGCCGGGGTGTACGACGCACGCGACGCCGCCCTGGGCCACGAGGCCGTGATCGTGTCCCACCAGCTGCCCATCTGGATCACCCGGCTCCACGTCGAGGGCAGGGCGTTCGTCCACGACCCCCGCCGCCGGCAGTGCACGCTGTGCAGCCTGACCTCGTTCACGTTCGAGGACGAACGGCTGACCACGGTGCGCTACTCCGAGCCGGCCGCCGACATGCTGCCGCTCAAGGACCGCGCGGCACCGTTCTCCACCGGCGGCGCCCCCGCCGGGGACAAGCCACCGGCAGCCGGAGCCTGACCTTGCCCCACCCCACCCCCAAGCGGCGTGCGACCGCCGTCGTGGCCGTGCTGCTCAGCAGCACGGTGCTGGCGGCGTGCTCGAACGACGAGGTCGGCGCCTCCGGCGACGCAGGCTTCGTCTCGGGCAAGGGCGTGATCACGCGCCTTCCCGCCGAGGACCGCACCCCGCCGGGCGAGGTCGCGGGGGAGACGCTCGAGGGCGAGCCGATCTCGCTGGCCGACTACGAGGGCAAGACCGTCGTGGTCAACGTCTGGGGGTCGTGGTGCGCGCCCTGCCGCTCCGAGGCTCCCGACCTCGTCGAGGCGTCGCAGGAGCTCGCCGCCGACGGGGTGGAGTTCCTCGGCATCAACTCCCGTGACCTCGACCGCGCCGCCGCCCAGGCCTTCCAGCGCAGGTTCGAGGTGCCCTACCCGAGCATCTACGACCAGAAGGGCCAGACCCTGCTGGCCTTCCGCGGCACGTTGAGCCCCAACGCGATCCCGAGCACCGTCGTCATCGACGAGCAGGGCCGGGTCGCGGCCAGCATCATCGGCGAGACCACGAAGTCCACCCTGGTGGGGCTCGTCGAGGACGTGCAGGCGGAGGCAGGCTGATGGTCGTCATGGAGATCGGCGACTGGTTCGCCAGCACCACCCTGTCGGGATCGCTGCTCCTCGCGGTCCCGGTCGCGGTCGTCGCCGGGCTCGTGTCGTTCTTCTCTCCCTGCGTCGTGCCGCTGCTGCCCGGCTACCTGTCCTACGCCACGGGCCTCTCCGGCGCCGACCTCGAGAACGCCCGGCGCGGCCGGATGGTGCTCGGCACCGCGCTGTTCGTGCTCGGCTTCTCGGCCGTCTTCGTCGCGATGGGCACCGCCTTCGGCGCTCTCGGCGACTGGCTGATCGTGTACTCCCGGCAGATCAGCGTCGTGCTGGGTGTCTTCACGATCGTGGTCGGCCTCGCCTTCCTCGGCGCCCTGCCGTGGTTCCAGCGCGACGTGCGCGTGCACAAGGTGCCGGCGGTCGGGCTCACCGCGGCCCCGTTGCTCGGTGTCCTCTTCGGTCTGGGCTGGACGCCCTGCATCGGGCCGACCCTGTCCGCCGTACAGGCTCTGGCCTTCACCGAGGGAACCGCCGCCCGGGGAGCGTTGCTCAGCCTGGCGTACAGCCTCGGGCTCGGCCTGCCCTTCATCTTCGCGGGACTGGCCTTCCGGAAGATGCTCGGCACGGTGCAGTGGGTCCGCAGGCACCAGGCCTGGGTCACGCGTATCGGCGGGATCATGCTGGTCACCGTCGGCCTCCTGCTGGTCACCGGCATCTGGGACCTGTGGGTCGCCTACCTCCGCGGCTGGGTCGGCTCGTTCTCGGTGGCGGTATGACCACGCCGGAAAGCCGCTCGCTCCGCTCACCCGTCGTCAGGGAGCCCGGATGAGCGTCGACCTGGGTACGCAGCAGCCCGCGCCGCCGGCAGCCCCCCCGGCACTCGGCCCCCGCGAGCTCGGCCGGTGGGTCTGGCGCCAGCTGACCTCCATGCGCACCGCGCTGGTCCTGCTGTTCCTGCTCGCGCTCGCCGCGGTCCCGGGCTCGATCATCCCGCAGAGCAACATCGACTCGATCGCGGTCAGCCGCTGGCAGGAGGCGCACCCGACGCTCGCGCCGATCTACGAGAAGCTCGGCCTGTTCTCGGTCTACGACTCGGTCTGGTTCAGCGCCGTCTACATCTTGCTGATGGTGTCCCTGGTCGGCTGCATCCTGCCGCGGACGCGGGTCTACTGGCGCGCGATGCGGGCCCGCCCGCCGAAGGCGCCGCGGAACCTGTCCCGCCTCCCCGAGGCGCGGACGTTCCACCTGGACGAGACGCCCGAGGCAGTCCTCGAGCGGGCCCGGCGTGCGCTCGAGAAACGGCGGTACCGGATCGAGCCGGCCCAGGGCGAGCTCGCCGCGGAGCGCGGTCACCTCCGTGAGGCCGGCAACCTGCTGTTCCACGTGTCCCTGCTCGTCGTCCTGGTCGGCTTCGCGATGGGCAGCCTCTTCGGCTACACCGGCGGGGTGATCGTGGTGAAGGGCCAGGGGTTCTCGAACTCTCTGAGCCAGTACGACGACTTCGCCCCCGGCGCGCTCTGGTCACCCGACGACCTGGCGCCGTTCAGCTTCGACATCGACGACTTCCGGGTCGAGTTCCTCCGCAGCGGCGAGCAGGCAGGCATGCCCACCGACTTCTCCGCCGACGTGACCTACACCGAGTCCCCCGGCGACGAGCCCAGGACACAGCGACTCGCGGTCAACCACCCGCTCCGGCTCGACGGCGGCTCGGTCTTCCTCGTCGGCCACGGCTACGCGCCGCTGGTCACCGTCCGCGACGGCGACGGCAACGTCGCCTACAAGGGCCCGGCGGTCTTCCTGCCGCAGGACGCGACGTTCGCCTCCTTCGGCGTCATCAAGGTCCCGGACGCGCTGCCGGAGCAGCTCGCGTTCGAGGGGCTCTTCCTCCCCACGTACGGCTTCACCATGGCCACCGGACCCTTCTCCCGGTTCCCCGACGCCCTCGACCCGGTGATGTCGCTGCTGCCCTACAAGGGCGACCTCGGCCTCGACACGGGAGAGCCGCAGTCGGTGTACTCCCTCGACAAGGACCGGCTCGACGTCATCGAGAAGGCGGACGGGAAGCCTGCCCGGATCGACATCGCGATGGGCCAGACCAAGGAGCTGCCCGACGGTGCCGGCACGATCACCTTCGACGGCGTCGAGCGGTGGGTGAAGCTCCAGGTCAGCGACAAGCCCGGCAAGGGCATCGCCCTCGGTGGCGTGCTGCTCGCCATCGCCGGCCTGCTCGCGTCGCTGTTCATCCGTCCGCGCCGCGCCTGGGTCCGGGTGCGTGAGGAGGACGGGCGTACCTTGGTGGAGCTTGCCGGACTCGACCGCTCTGCAGGGGGAGATCTCGCCGAGGAGATCGACGAGCTCGAGGAGCTCATCGCCCACGAGAAACCTAAGGAGAAGCCGTGAGCCCCGCGGACTTTGCCTCGTTCAGCAACAACGCGATCGCGTTCGCGTCGGTCGTCTACGTGCTGGCGTTCCTGAGCCACGTCGCCGAGTGGGCGTTCGGGCGCTCGCTGCCCGCGTCCGACCTCGCCGCTCGTCCCGCCGAGCCGGTTGCGGTCGGCGTCCCGGCGGCAGCCGCCCCGTCGTACGACGGAGCCGCGGCACGAGCGGACGACGTCGCGGCGGAGCGCGCCGACGAGGAGCTCGTGTCGAAGGCACGGAACCTCGAGAAGTTCGGCCGCATCGGCGTCGCGCTGACCATCGTGGCCGCCGCGCTGCACCTCGCGGGCCTGGTGACCCGTGGCCTCGGCTCGGACCCGGCCCGCGTCCCGTGGGGCAACATGTACGAGTTCGCCGTGGCCGGCGCCTTCGGCGTGACGGCGATCTACCTCGTCCTGCTGAAGAAGTACTCGCTGCGCTGGCTCGGCATCTTCGTCACGGGCTTCTCCGTCGTCGTGCTGATGCTGGCCGTGCTGCTGCTGTACGTCCCGGCCGGCCCGCTCGTGCCCGCGCTGCACTCGTACTGGCTGGTGATCCACGTCGTCGCCGCCGTCATCGCGACGGGCGCGTTCACGGTCGGCGCGATGGCGTCCGCGCTGTACCTCGTCAAGGCGCGCGCCGAGCGCCGTACCGACGCCGCGTCGACCGGTTACATCGCCCGGCTGCCGAAGTCGGCGGTGCTCGACCGGGTCGCCTACCGGGTGCACGCGTTCGGCTTCCCGGTGTGGACGTTCGCGGCGCTGGTCGCCGGGCCGATCTGGGCGGAGTACGCCTGGGGCCGCTACTGGGGCTGGGACCCCAAGGAGGTCTGGGCCTTCATCACGTGGGTCGTCTACGCGGCGTACCTGCACGCCCGCGCGACCGCAGGGTGGCGCGGCAAGGGCGCGGCCGTCATCGCGCTCGTCGGCTTCGCGACCCTGATGTTCAACTTCGTCGGGATCAACCTGTTCGGGTCAGGCCTGCACTCCTACTCCGGCCTGGACTGACCGTCCGGGCGGCCTCGACCGCCGGCTGCAGCGACGGGTGGTTCGTGACCATCCTGCTGTCCGCGAGTCGACCGCGCGACGGTTCGCTCACGAACTATCGGTCGAGTGACGCCGGAGGGTCAGCCGGCCTTCGGGCTGTCGGCCTCGCCGGGGTCGTCGGGCTCGCTGCCCGGGGCAGGCGTGCCCTTGTCCCGCTTGCCGTCACGGGCCTCCCGGCGCCGGCGGCGCTCCAGCTCGCGCAAGAAGTCCTCGTCGTCGTCCGGCGCCACGACGCGCTTGGGCGGGGCGGTGGGACGCGGGCGTCGCGCAGTCTTTCGCTTCCGGCGCTCGAGGAGCCAGAAGGTCGCGTAGACAGCCGCCGCGAAGAGCACGATGACCAGGAGGAACTTACCCACGCAACCAGAGTAGGCGGGCCGCCAAGCGATGCCACCCGAATGCCCGGTCGCGGAGGGACAGGGGGCGCGACCTAGGCTGGAGGGGTGAAGGAGTTCGCCATCTACACCGCAGCCCGTCTCGGGCTCTTCCTCGTGTCCTACGTGCTGGTGATCGGGGTGTACCTCCTCGTCAGTGACTCGGACACGATCCCGGTGTTCTGGCCGTTCCTGCTGGCGGTGATCATGTCGGCGATCGGCTCGGTGTACCTCCTGCGCAGGCAGCGCGAGGACTTCGCCCGGACGGTGCAGGCGCGTGCCGAGCGCGCCGCCGCGCGACGCCGGATGGTCGAGGCCGAGCAGGACCGCGCCGCCGAGCAGGGCCGGCCGGAGGACCAGACCGGCCCCTGAGGCGCAGGCCACACGCCGCCCGGCCGGGCATGGAGGCCCTCGCCAGGGGTACTCCTGTCGCAGCACCATGCGGCGACAGGAGACACCACCATGCAGCTTCCCGTGGCGAGGGGCCCGCTCAGCGGCGGCGTGATCGACGCGTTGGCCGGGCACGCCGACCTCGACGTCGAGGCGATCGTCCAGCACGTCCGTGACCTTCCCGAGACCACCGACCTGCTCACCGACGACGACTTCCACCTGGCGCTGTGGGTGCTCTACGAGCTGCACTACGGAGGGTTCGAGGGTGTCGACCCCGAGCTCGAGTGGGATCCCGACCTCCTGCGGGTCCGGGCCGCCCTCGAGCAGCCGTTCGAGGCAGAGCTCCGCAGGCGCGCGGAGCCCCACGTGGAGGCGACGGTGGCCGGTGACGGCGACCTTGCTGAGCGGCTGTTCGACCTCAGCGCGACCTTCGAGGGACCGTCGGTCTCCAAGTACCTCCACCGCGAGGCCACCCTCGAGGAGTTCGCGGAGTTCATGGTGCACCGCAGCGTGTACCAGCTGAAGGAGTCCGACCCGCACTCCTGGGTGATCCCGCGGATCACCGGCAGGCCCAAGGCCGCCCTGGTGGAGCTGCAGTACGACGAGTACGGCGGCGGGCGCCCGGAGCGGCTGCACGCCACGATGTTCGGGGACAGCATGGAGGGCACCGGCCTCGACCGGACCTACGGCGCCTACCTCGACCGCGTGCCCGGCTACACGCTGGCCAACAACAACGTGATGAGCCTGTTCGGCCTGCACCGCCGCCTCCGGGGGGCGGCCATGGGTCACCTCGGGGCGTACGAAGCCACGAGCTCGATCCCGTGCCGGAAGTACGCCCAGGGCGTCCGCCGGCTGGGGCTGCCCGAGGTGGTCGCGGCCTACTTCGACGAGCACGTCGAGGCCGACGCGGTGCACGAGCAGCTCGCCTTCCGCGACATCTGCGCCGCGCTCGTCACGTCGGGTCAGGCGGAAGCCCGCGACGTGGTCTTCGGCGTCGTGTCCTGCCTGCTGATGGACGCCGTCGTCGGTGAGCCGATGCTCGACGACTGGCAGGCAGGACGCAGCACGCTCCGAGGTGGTGCCGTGGAGGTCGAGGTCCCCCCGGTCCTCGAGGCGGTGGCGTCGTGAGGCTGGTCAAGACCCCCGAGCCCGTGGCCTACGGCGGGAACGACGTCGAGGTCACGCCCTGCCCGAACGGCCCGCTGCTCGTACGTGGCGCGGACGCCGTGCGGGACGGCGACGGCGAGCTGCACGCGACGACCCGCCCGGTCGTGGCGGTGTGCGCGTGCGACAAGTCCCAGCGGATGCCGTGGTGCGACGGGACGCACAAGGTGGTTCGCCACAAGGAGTGACGTCGCCCGACGCGGTCCTCAGGCGATGAGCAGGCCGAGGGACATCCCGGCTGCGTAGAGGAGCTCGGCGGTGCCGGTCTTCTGCAGGACCGGCACGAGCGCCCTCCCCGTCGTACCGCCGAGGACCGTGCGCACGGCCGCGACACCCGGCACCAGGAAGGCCACCCCCAGGAGGGCGAGCCAGGACGTCACGAGGGCAGTCCCCAGCAGCGCGATCAGGGCGACACCGACGAGGAACGAGTAGAAGTACCGCGTGTGCTCGTCACCCAGCACGACCGCCAGCGTGCGCTTGCCGACCTCGCGGTCGGTGGGCACGTCGCGCAGGTTGTTGGCGACGAGGATCGCGCATGCCAGCGCGCCGACGCCGACCGCGGCGAAGAACGACGCGAGAGGCAGCGACATGGTCTGGACGTACGTCGTACCCATGACCGCGACCAGGCCGAAGAAGATGAACACCATCACCTCGCCCAGGCCCATGTAGCCGTAAGGCTTGCGTCCGCCGGTGTAGTACCACGCGGCGACGATGCTGACGAGACCGACGAGCACCAGCCACCACGCGGTGGTGACCGCCAGCACCAGCCCGAAGAACGCGGCGACGCCGAAGCTGCCCATCGCCGCCATCTTCACCGCCGAGGCCGACGCGGCCCCGGACCCCACCAGCCGCAGCGGGCCGACCCGCTCGGCGTCCGTGCCGCGGATCCCGTCGGAGTAGTCGTTGGCGTAGTTGACGCCGACCTGCAGGGCGAGGGCGACCATGAGCGCCATCAGCGCCTTCCACCACACGGCCGAGTCGAGGTACGCGGCGACGCCGGTGCCGGCGAGCACGGGCGCGACGGCCGCCGGAAGGGTCCGCGGGCGGGCGCCCTCGATCCACTGTGCAGGGGTTGCCATAGCGGGCAATTCTGGCAGGCATAGCGTTGTCCTCCGTGACCAGCCTGCGTCCCGTCCAGGGCAGCCCTGCCGAGGTGCTCGCCCTGCTGCGTGTGTGGAACGCGGCGACGGCCGAGCCGGAGCCCCTCGTGATCGAGACCTCCGGGTCCACGGGCACGCCCAAGCGGGTCGTGCTGTCGCGCCGGGCCATGCGCGCGTCGGCGGCCGCGACCGAGAAGCGTCTCGGGGGCCCCGGCCAGTGGCTGCTCAACCTGCCGCCCACCTACGTCGCCGGAGTGCAGGTGCTGTTCCGCTCCGTGCTCGCGGGAACGACGCCGGTGGTGCTCGACGACCACGAGTCCTTCGCAGAGGCCGCCGGCGCGATGGACGGGGAGCGCCGCTACGTGTCGCTGGTGCCGACCCAGCTGACCCGGATGCTCCGGTCGCCGGGCGACGTCCTCGCGCTGCGGACCTTCGACACCGTACTCGTCGGCGGCGCCGCGGTGGAGCAGTCCCTGCGGCGCGCGGCCCACGACGCGGGCGTGCACGTCGTGGCGACCTACGGCATGAGCGAGACCTGCGGCGGCTGTGTGTACGACGGCGTCCCCCTCGACGGGGTCGCGGTCGCGATCGGCCGCGACGGCACCGTGCGGATCTCCGGCCCGGTGCTGTTCGAGGGGTACGACGGGCGGCCCGGTGACACCGCGGTGGTCATGCAGGGGGGCTGGTTCGTCACCTCCGACCTCGGCCGGCTCGACGACGACGGCAGGCTGCGGGTGCTGGGCAGGGCGGACGACGTGCTCGTCACGGGCGGGTTCAAGGTGCCCGCCGGGGCGGTCGCCCGGAGGCTGCGCGAGCACCCCTGGATCGGTGCCGCCGAGGTGGTCGGCGTGCCCGACGCCGAGTGGGGCCAGAAGGTCGTCGCGGTCGCCGTGCCTCGAGCGGGCGGTGCTGCGCGCAACGTGCCGGCCCTCGACGACCTGCGCAACTGGGTGTCGCAGATCCTGCCCCGGGAGTGGGCGCCGAAGCGGCTGGTGTGGGTGGACGAGATCCCGCTGCTGCCCAACGGCAAGGTCGACCGGCTCGCCCTGGAGAGGCTGGGCTGCGATGCCTGAGACCCACGTCTTCTCGATCCCGATGCGCACCCGCTTCCGCGGGATCACGGTCCGCGAGGGGATGCTGCTGCGCGGGCCGGCAGGTTGGGGGGAGTTCAGCCCGTTCCTCGAGTACGACGCACGGGTGGCCGCGCCCTGGCTCGCGTGCGCCCGGGAGGCGGCCTTCGAGGGCTGGCCCTCCGCGGTGCGGGACCAGGTCCCGGTGAACGTCACGGTCCCGGCCGTCGGCCCGGAGCAGGCCGCCGCCACCGTCCTCGGCAGCAACGGCTGCCGCACCGCGAAGGTCAAGGTCGCCGAGCCCGGCCAGTCCCGGGCCGAGGAGGAGGCGCGGCTGGAGGCGGTGCGCGACGCCATCGGCCCTTCGGGGCGGATCCGCATCGACGTCAACGGCGGCTGGACGGTCGACGAGGCGGTCACCGCGATCGGCGTGCTCGACCGCGCGGCCGGCGGGCTGGAGTACGTCGAGCAGCCCTGTGCCTCCGTCGAGGACCTGGCGCTCGTGCGACGCCGGGTCGACGTGCCGATCGCGGCGGACGAGTCGATCCGCCGGGCTGAGGACCCCTATCGCGTCCGCGACCTCGAGGCGGCCGACGTCGCGGTGCTCAAGGTCCAGCCGCTCGGCGGCGTGCGGGCCTGCCTGCGGATCGCCGAGGACATCGGGCTGCCGGTGGTCGTCTCCTCGGCGCTCGAGAGCTCGGTCGGCATCGCCGCGGGCGTGGCGCTCGCTGCCGCGCTGCCCGCACTCCCGTTAGCGTGCGGTCTCGCGACGGTCCAGCTGCTGAGCGACGACGTCGCCGTGGACCCGTTGCTTCCCCGCGGCGGCGCGCTGCCCGTCGTACGCCCGGCGGTGGACGCGGAGGCGCTCGAGCGGGTGCGTGCGACCCCGGAGCGGGAGGCCGCGTGGGCCGCGCGGTTGGCCGAGATCGAGGCGCTGGCCGGGGCGATGGGGCAGGATCGGGACTCGTGAGCCACCCCCGCAACCCCGCCACCGCGACCGCCACCGTCCTCGTCGACGAGCTGGTGCGCGGCGGCGTCCGCGACGTCGTGCTGGCACCCGGCTCCCGGTCCGCGCCGCTGGCCTTCGCCGCGCACGCAGCCGCCGCTGCCGGGCGGGTCAGGCTGCACGTGCGGATCGACGAGCGGTCGGCCGCCTTCCTCGCCCTCGGCCTGGCCCGCACGTCCCGGCGCCCCGTCCCCGTCGTCACCACCTCCGGGACCGCCGTCGCGAACCTCCACCCCGCCGTGCTCGAGGCGTCGCACGCCGGCGTCCCGCTGGTCGTGGTCAGCGCCGACCGGCCGGCCTCGCTGCGGGGCACGAACGCCAACCAGACCACCGACCAGGTGAAGATCTTCGGCGACGCCGTGCGCGCCTTCGCCGACATGCCGCCTGCCGCGGCCGGCGCGTGGGAGGCCACGCAGGTGGCGTCGTGGCGCTCGCTGGTCGCCCGGATGCTGGTGACCGCGCAGGGCGGTACGGCGCACGCCTCCGGCCCCGTGCACCTCAACGTCCAGCTCGCGGAGCCGCTCACGCCCGGCACCGACGGCGGCTGGTCCTCCCCGGTGGAGGGACGGCCCCAGGGGAGCCCGTGGACCGAGCGACCCGACCCGGCCCTCGGCCAGCGGGAGCCGGTCAGCGCCGGCAAGCGCACCGTCGTGGTGGCCGGTGACGATGCCGGGCCGCCGGCCCGGATCCTCGCGGAGCGCGCCGGCTGGCCGCTGCTCGCCGAGCCGTCGAGTGGCGCGCGCACCGGCGCGAACGCGATCCGGACCTACCGCCTCCTCCTCGGGGACGACGACCTCGCAGGACGGGTCGAACAGGTGGTCGTCTTCGGGCACCCGACCCTCTCCCGGCCGGTCACGCGCCTGCTGTCGCGGTCGGACGTCGACGTGGTCGCGGTCGCCGGGCCGTCCGGGTGGACCGACCCCGGGCACCGGGTCTCACGGGTGGTCCGCGCCGCGTACCCCGACGACCAGGACCCCGACGCCATGCGCTGGCGCCCGGAGTCCGGCGAGCCGCGCCCACCGCGACCCACCTCGCCGTGGCTCGAGGAGTGGCAGCAGCGGGACAAGGACCTGTCGGCGCGGCTCGACGAGCTCCTCGAGACCTCGGCCGACCTCGCGCCGCACCACGTCGCAGCGGCGGTCAGCGCGGCGGTGCCGCCGGAGGGGCTGCTGTTCGTCGGCGCCTCGAACCCGATCCGCGACCTCGACCTCACCGCCGTGCCCTCCACGGTGGGGGAACGGCGCCTGGTGATCGCGAACCGGGGTCTCGCCGGGATCGACGGCTCGGTCTCCACCGCGATCGGCGCCGCCCTCGGGCGGCCGCAGAGCAGCCGTGCGCTCGCGCTGATGGGCGACGTGACCTTCCTGCACGACACGAACGGCCTCGTCGTCGGCCCGTCCGAGCCGCGCCCGGACCTGACGGTCGTGGTGGTCAACGACGACGGCGGTTCGATCTTCTCCTTGCTCGAGCAAGGCGGTCCGTCGTACGCCGACTCCTTCGAGAAGCTCTTCGGCACGCCGCACGGCGTCGACCTCGCGGCGCTGTGTGCTGCCACCCGGACCCCGCACCGCCGGGTCACGACGCGGTCCGACCTCGCCGAGGCGATCGCCACCCCGCAGGGCGGGATCGAGGTCGTGGAGGCCGTCGTACGGAGGGACAACCGGCGCGACCTCGACGCGGCGATCCGGTCGCTGGTCGGCTGACCTTGTCGCGCGCCGCGGCACGCGGTTGGGTAGGGCCATGCGGATCACGAAGTTCGGACATGCCTGTGTGCGGATCGAGAGCGGGAGCACGACGGTCGTGCTCGACCCTGGTGGATGGAGCGAGCGGGAGGCCGTCGACGGCGCCGGCGCAGTGCTGGTCACGCACGAGCACCCGGACCATCTCGACCTCGACAACCTGCGCGCGACCGACGCGCCGGTCTACACGATCGCCGCGGTGGCGAAGCAGATCTCGGCGCAGGCACCCGACGTCGCCGAGCGGGTGACAGTCGTCGCGCCCGGCGAGGTGCTCGACCTGGGAGTGCCGGTGACCGTCGTCGGGGAGAAGCACGCGGTGATCCACCCCGAGCTGAAGCACTTCGACAACTCCGGCTACCTGCTCGAGGTCGAGGGCCGGCGGATCTTCCACCCGGGCGACGCGATCACCGAGCGGCCGGAGCGCCTGGACCTGCTGCTCCTGCCGGTGCACGCGCCGTGGAACAAGATCAGCGAGGTGATCGACTACGGCCGCGCGGTCGGTGCCCCGCTGTCGGTGGCGATCCACGACGGGCTGCTCAACGAGCGCGGGCTCGGTCTCGCGCAGCGGCAGCTGTCGTCGATGCTCGGGGAGCGGGAGCAGGAGTACCTCCGGGTCGAGCCCGGCCAGGACCTCCCGCTCGCCTGACGTCCGGGTCGGCTGGTCCGGGTCGTGTGGCTCAGCGTGAGCCATGGCGCACGCTCACCCGCACGACCTGCTCAGATACCGGAGATGGCGTCGCGGACCGGCACGAACTTCGCCTGCGCCTCGGCCAGCTCCGCCTCGGGGTTCGAGCTCGCCACGACGCCGCAGCCGGCGAAGAGCCGCACCGAGCGGCCCGAGACCTCGGCCGAGCGCAGGGCGATGCCCCACTCGCCGTCGCCGGATGCGTCCATCCAGCCCACGGGCCCGGCGTAGCGGCCGCGATCCATCCCCTCGATCTCGGTGATCACGGCCTTGGCCACCTCGGTCGGCGTGCCGCCCACGGCCGCGGAGGGGTGCAGCGCGGCGGCGAGGTCGAGGGAGGTGGCCGAGGCGTTCTCGGAGTCGTGGACAACCCCGGCGACGTCGGTGGCGAGGTGCATGACGTTGGGCAGGTGCAGCACGAACGGCGCCTCGGGCACGTTCATCGACGTGCAGTGCGGGGCCAGGGCGTCGGCGACCGAGCGAACCGCGTACTCGTGCTCCTCGAGGTCCTTCGAGGACCGGGCCAGGGTCGCGGCGAGTGCGAGGTCGCGCTCGTCGTCGCCGGTACGACGGATCGTCCCGGCGAGCACCCGCGACGTCACCAGCCCTCGCTCGCGGCGCACCAGCATCTCGGGCGTCGCCCCGAAGAGCCCGTCGACGTGGAAGGTCCAGGTCATCGGGTACTGCTCGGCGAGCCGGTTCAACGGCCACCGGACGTCGATGTCGTGGTGGGCCGTGGCCACGAGGTCACGTGCCAGCACGACCTTCTCCAGGTCACCGGCGGCGATCCGTCGTACCGCCTCGGCGACGACGCTCTCCCACTCCGTGCCGCTGAGCGCGCCGTCCACGAAGGTCACGCCCTCGGGCGGAGCGGGCGGCTCGGTCGGCTCGATGCTCGCGGCGGCGCTGATGCCGGCGTTGCTGATCGTGGTCACCCAGTTCGTGTCGCCGCGGCGGCCGACGACAACCTCGGGGACGACCACGACGCTGTCGCCCGGATCGTCGGCGAACGCGAACGACCCGAAGCACACCAGGCCGGTGCCGGGCCGGCCGACCTCGTCGCGGACCACCGCGGTGCGGGACTGCGTGCGCCACCAGTCACGGGCCTTCGCGAAACGCGCCGCCCCCGACGTACGGACGACCGCGGCCACGCCCCAGCCCACCAGGCCCTCGCCGCGGCGGAGCCACGCGACCGAGTCGCCGGGCGGGAGGAGGGCCAGCAGCGGCCCCGGGTCCTCGACCGGCACCGTGCGTACGACGAGCGGCGTGGCCTCGGGGGAGCTCGATGGAACGGTGGTCACGGGGAGCAAGACTACGGGCTGACTAAGGTTGCCCCGTGACCCGAGCCGACCTGGACAAGAAGCCCGCCGACGTCGCCGCGATGTTCGACGACGT
>DASTPU010000039.1:0-32231 GCA_035762105.1 Nocardioidaceae bacterium
CCGGAATCCCTAGCATCGGGATTCACTATGCCGACCATAATCTTCGCTGCCGGCGCTCCGACAGAACGCCATGCTGCCTGCCGCCCCTAACCACCCGAACGAGGTCATGGCGATCGTGAACGGCGACGGAGTCTATCCGTCGCCGTTCTATACCCCCTACCCCGACGAAGCCCGCAGGTCAGGCGGCGCGTGCACCCACGGGTAGTGGGCCCCAGACCCGAAACTTCCTTCCGTATTCCTTCCAGCCAGAACCTTGACAGGCAGGATCGTCGGCATTTCCGCAGGTCAGAGGCTCTCGGCGCGACCCGGCCGACGCGTCAGATATCAGCCACTCCGCATACCCCGAGGGGGTACATGCGAAGGGCCTCAGACCGGCATACGCGCTGGTCAGAGGCCCTTCTCGACTGGGTGGCAGGTGCAGGATTCGAACCTGCGTAGGTATACACCGACGGATTTACAGTCCGCTCCCATTGGCCGCTCGGGCAACCTGCCATGCTGTCCCCGATTAGCCTGGGGCGCAGCGACACGAAAGAATACCGCAGCACATCCCGAGCACTAAATCGGGCACACCCCTGCCCCAGGAGGACCCCATGGCCGACTCGTCGTTCGACATCGTGAGCAAGCTCGACCTCCAGGAGGTCGACAACGCGATCAACCAGACACAGCGCGAGATCAGCCAGCGCTTCGACTTCAAGAACACCGGCGCGACCATCGAGCGCTCGGGCGACCACGCCGTGGAGATCTCGGCCAACGCCGACGACCGGGCCAGCGCGGTGCTCGACGTGTTCAAGGACAAGCTGATCAAGCGCAACCAGTCCCTGAAGATCCTCGACGCGAGCGACCCTCGCCAGTCGGGCAAGGAGTCGAAGATCTCGGTGGCCCTCAAGGAGGGCATCTCCCAGGAGAACGCCAAGAAGATCGGCAAGCTGATCCGCGACGAGGGCCCCAAGGGCGTCAAGGTCCAGGTGCAGGGTGACGAGCTCCGCGTGACCAGCAAGAAGCGTGACGACCTCCAGGAGGTCATCGCGCTCGTCAAGCAGCAGGACTACGACTTCGCGGTGCAGTTCACCAACTACCGCTGAGCCCGAGCAGTACGACGGCCGCCGGACCGCACCGAAGGTCCGGCGGCCGTCCGCTTCTCACTGCGCTGAGTACCAGCGCGACCAGACGAGGGAGGAGTCCGGGTCGGCGATGTCTCCGCCGTTCCACACCGCGAGCCCGTCACCGCCGGGGGTCAGCGCCAGCGCGCCGAGGAAGGCGTCCCCGCGCGCCGCCGACACCCGGCTCACAGGACCCCAGGAACCCGAGGCCGAGCGGTAGGCCGCCTCGATCGGGTGGTCGCCGCCGCGCACCGAGTCCCACGCGACGAGCGCGTCGCCGGCACGGTTCACGACGAGCTGGAGGCCGTAGTACACCGACACCACCGGCGCGACCCGGGACCGCGTGACCACACTCGAAGACGAGACCGACGCAGCCCAGACCGCATCGCGGGCGTCGGTGAAGGCCACGGTCGCACCCTGACGGGAGAGGCCGACGTCGACCCAGCTCCGCAGCAGCGCCCCGCGCACGGCCATCGGCGCGCTCCACCCCGACGACGGCGACCAGCTCCGCAGCCGCAGACCTCGCGCCTCGGGTGACCGGACCGCGTAGGCCACCGCCAGCCGGCCGGACGCCAGCCCGGCCAGGTGCGGGATCCCGGCCTTCACCGACGGCCTGGTCAGGGGACTTGCAGTGCCCCAGGCGCGGCGGTCGCGGCGCGACGCGGTCATCACCTTCCACCGGTCGCCGGCACGCTCACCCCACACGGCGGTGACCCGACCGGTCCTCGACACGAAGACCTCCGGCCGGATTCCCTCGGTGTCCGCCGCCGACAGGGTGTGCTCCGCGCTCCAACCACCCGTCGCGGTGGCGTTGACGGCCTGCACCCGCGGGGCCGCGTAGGGAGGCGCCTCGTCGTCGTCCATGGTCTGCCAGGCGACGGCAGCCGCCCCGACCCGGTTCATCGACAGCTGCAGGTACGCGGGGCGCGTGCCGAGCGCACCCGCCGGGGTCCGGTGCAGCACGACCGGTGCGCTCGTCGACCCGCCAGGACGCAGCCACGCGGCCTTCACCCGACGTCCGGCCGTCCACACGAGCCGCGCCTGCCCCTGTGCGTCGTACGCGACCTCGACCTCCGCCGCGCCTCGGGTCCCGGACACGGCAGTCGGCGCCCGCCATCCACCTGTGGCCCGCTGACGAGCGGCCATGACGCGCGTCCCGTCGTCCTTCCAGCGCACCCACACCGCGAGCCCGCGCCCGTCGTGCATCGTCAGGTCGAGGTCCCAGACGTCGGCCCCTACGCGGGACACGGGCAGCGGCGCCGCCCATCCCTGGCCGGGATCGCCGGCCACTGCGGCGGCGGGTGCGGCGGCGAGACCCAGTGCGAGCGCAAGGCCCAGCGCGGTCGGCTTGAGATACATGACGGTCCCCCAGATCAACATCAACGTGCGTTGTCGTGTGCTTCCCTGCCGCTGTCGGCGTGCCCGGTTCGCGCGAGACGCAGCAGCAGACCGGCGAGCTCGACGGCCTCGGCCGGTTCGAGCTCGGCGATCTCCATCAGCGCCTCGCCGGACGCGAACGCAGCCTCGAGGTGGACGAACGGCGCGTGCTGGTTCTCGGCGGTGAGCGAGACCTGCAGGACCGGGTCCTGCGCCGTGCGGAAGACGAGCGGCTTGCTCACGTGCGTCCGGTGACCGCGACCGACCGCGGTGCACCACGCGTACACCACGCACTGCTGACGCTGTGACGGGATTCCCGCCATGCGTGACCTCCTTCGGTCACCCCCACAGATGTCAGTGTGCGCCCGCGACTCCTCCCCCGGTGCCGCTTTTGCGATAACGGCGAGCGAGGGCTCGTGCCCACCCGGTACGACGACCGCCCGGGCGCTCTGCGTCAGGCGGCTGGCGTCGTGGTCGTCCATGCACCCAAGACGCGGTCACCGGGACGAGGGTTGCATCGCTCAGCCGGCGTCGAGGACCCGCGCCTGGACCCGGAGGGGGCGGGTGATGTCCCGGGCGAACGTCCACGCCGCGACGGCGTTCCCGTCACGGGCCAAAGCGAGGGCCGGCCCGAACGCATCTCCCGGTACGACGGACAGCGCGACCGGACTCCCCCAGCCCGACGACCGGGGACGGTGGGCCACCTCGACCGGGTGGTCGCCGTCGCTCCGGGACTCCCAGCCGACCAGCGTGTCACCGAGCTCGTTCACCACGACGTTCATGCCGTAGTACACCGAGCCGGAGGGCGCGACCCGCTCCCGGTCCCATCCACCCGAGCTGTCCTGGGTCGCCGCCCACACCGCGTGTGCCGCGTTGGACCAGGCGACCGTCGCCGTGCCCACACCGTCGATCCCGGCGTCCATCCACCAGATGTCGGCCTCGATCCCCGGCACGCTGCGGGTGGGCAGCCATCCCTCGAAGCGCTCCCAGCGCCGGAGGCGGATGGCGGTGAGGTCCTCGCCGCGCACGTACCACGCGACCGCCACGTCGCCGGCCTCGTTGGCGGCCAGCTGGGGAAGCCCGGTGTCGGCGGTCCGCCGGCTCAGGGCACGTCGTTCGTCCCAGCCCTCGCCGACCTCCCTCGAGCCGACCATCACCCACGAGTGCCGGCGTCCCCACTCCGTCCACGCCACCGTCACGCGGCCGGTCCGGTCGACGGCCACCTCAGGGGCGGCGGCGTGAGCCTTGGACGACAACGTCTCCACACCGCTCCACCTGCCGGCCGCGCCCCCGACGACCGCCTGGACCCGGGTGCGGACGTAGTCCAGGTCCGCGTCGTCGTCCATGGTCTGCCACGCGACGACCGCCCGGCCCCGCCGGTTGACCGCGAGGTCGACGTACCCCGGGAGGGATCCTGGACGGCTGCGGTGCAGCACGGCCGGATCCGTCCACGGCCGGCCCGGCGCCTTCCGGGACGCCTTGAGCGTGCGTCCGACCGTCCACACGAGCACGCGTTCGCCGTCCGCGGCAACGGCGACGTCGAGCTCGCCGACACCACGTGTGCCTGGCACCGGCGTCGGCTCCGTCCACGCGCCGCTCTCCGGTCGTGTGGCAAGGAAGACCCGTGCCCGGTCACGTCCGCCGCGGGCCCAGCCCGCGAGGAACCCTCCCCGCGGGTCCACCGCGACCTCGGCGCCTCGGATCGAGCCGGCCGACCCGGAGAGGTCCGCCACCGGCCCCCATGTGTCAGCCGCACGGGCTCCGGCCGGTCCGAGCACCGCTCCGGCCAGTCCGACAGCCGCTGCGAGAAGACCTGTTGAAGCCCGCCTGCCGTGCATGCTGCACCCCCGTCGTCGACGTCTCCCCAGGGTGCACCTCACGCGACCGCCGATCGAGCGATTTCCGGGACATTCCCGGAGAGTCAGCCGCCGAGGGCGGTGAGCACGGGGTCGAGCAGCAGGCCGGGCATCACCGAGAACACCACGCCGGCGGTGAAGGTCATCCCGATCGCGACGCCGACGCCGTTCGGGACGTCGTAGGTCGACGCGCCCTCGACGGCGGCGGGGCGGAACAGCTCCATCAGCCAGCGGGCGTAGTAGACCAGGCCGATCGCGACGTTGACCGCCATCACGACGGCGAGCCAGGTCGCCGGGCCGGCCGCGGAGGAGAAGACGATCACCTTCGCGAGCAGGCCGATGATGCCCGGCGGCAGGCCCGCCAGTGCGACGAGCGCGAAGGCCAGCGCCCAGCCGGCGAGCGGCTCCTCGCGGACGAGGCCGCGGTAGTCGGTGAGCCGCTGGCCGTAGTGGCGGGTGCCGACGACGGCGGCGACCGCGAAGGCACCGAGGTTGATCACCGCGTAGACCGCCAGGTAGCCCGTGGACCGGCTCAGCACCTCGCCGATCTCCTCGGGCGACGCGGCGGCCACCGCGCCGAACGGCACCAGCATGTAGCCGGCCTGCGCCACCGACGACCACGCGAGCAGGCGCACCGCGTGCTGCTGCCAGAGCGCGAGCACGTTGCCGACGGTCATGGTCAGCGCGGCCATCACGCCGACCACCGGCGACCACACCTCGGCGAGGTCCGGCAGCCCGTGGGCCAGGACGAGGGTCAGGCCGACGAAGCCGGCGGCCTTGGAGACGACCGAGAGGTAGGCCGCCACGGCGATCGGCGCGCCGACGTACGTGTCGGGCACCCACATGTGGAACGGCACCGCGGCGACCTTGAACGCCAGCCCGACCACGGTGAGCAGCGTGCCGACCACGGCCACGCCCCGCGCCTCGACCCCCGCGGAGAGGGCGACGTGGACCTGGTCGAGGAACACCGAGCCGGTCGCGCCGTACACGAACGAGATGCCCATCAGCATCACCGCCGTCGAGACGACCGAGACGAGGAAGAACTTCACCGACGCCTCCGCCGCCCGGCGGTCACCACGCCGCAGACCGACCAACGCGAACGCCGGGAGCGAGACCACCTCGAGCGCCACCAGCAGGGTCACGAGGTCGCGCGAGGCGGCGATCACCATCGCCCCGGTGGCGGTGCAGAGAAGGAGGAAGTTCCACTCGCCCTGCGGGGTGCGTCCCTCCTCCACCTCGGCGGTCTCGAGCAGAGCGACGACGAGCACACCGCCCAGCACGATCGCCCAGAACACAAGGGTCAGCGAGTCGACGACGTACGAACAGGGTGCGGGGCCCTCGAGCAGCGACTCGACACAGAAGGTGCCCTGCGGCCCGTCCTCGCGGTAGGCGACCAGCGACCAGGCCGCGAACGCTCCGGACCCGACGACTCCGGCGACGGTCAGGACCGCGGGCAGGAGGGCACTCCGGCGGGTGCGCGGCGGGCCGGCGAAGGCGTCGACGAGCAGCACGACGATCGCGACGCACGCGAGCACGAGCGGCGGCGCGATCGCCTGCCAGTCGATCTGCTGGACGACCCCCGTCATCGAAGACCTCCCAGGAACGTCGAGGCTGCCGCGGCCACGGGGCTCAGCAGCAGGCCGGGCGCGACGCCGAGCACGACGGTGAGCACGATCAGCGGCGACCAGGTCAGCCACTCGATGCCACCGACGTCGGGCCGGTCCCGGAGCACCTGCTCCGCCTCGACGCGGTCGGTCGCGAGCACGGTGACCGTGGACCCGGTCGACGGGAGGTCGGCCATTGGGGAGACCGGAGCCGTGTCCGGCGCACCCGCCGCGCCGGCTGTCGGCCCCTGGAGCATCCCGCGCATCACGGCCAGGAAGTACGCCGACGTCAGGATCACGCCGAGCGCGGCGATGAACGCCAGCCAGCGGTAGGTGACCTCGGGCAGCGCGGCCGCCTGGTCGACCGCGGAGCGGATCGCGAGCATCTCACCCCAGAACCCGGCGAGCCCGGGCAGCCCCAGCGACGCCATCGCCGCGAACGCGAAGAGCCCGCCCAGCCTCGGCACGCGTCCGTAGAGCACCCGCAGCTGCGCGAGGTCGGCCGTGCCGTAGCGGTCCTTGATCGCACCGGCGAGGAAGAACAGCAGCCCGGTGATCAGGCCGTGCGCGACGCTGGCGAACACCGCCGCCTGCACCCCGCCGATCGTGAACGTGGCAGCGCCGAGGACCACGAAGCCCATGTGGCCGACGCTCGAGTAGGCGATCAGCCGCTTCAGGTCGGTCTGCGCGAGGCACGCGAGCGCGGCGTAGACGATGCCGACCACCGCGAGCGCCGCGACCACCGGGACCAGCAGCCACTCGGGCGAGGTGACCGGCATCCAGAACCGCAGGAAGCCGTAGGTGCCGAGCTTGAGCAGCACGGCCGCCAGCAGCACCGACCCCACGGTGGGTGCCTTGGAGTGCGCGTCGGGGAGCCAGATGTGCAGCGGCCACAGCGGCGTCTTCACGGCCAGGCCGAGGCCGACCAGCAGGCTCGCGGCGAGGGCGGTGGCGGTGCTCGGGGTGTACGACGAGGCGATCGCGACGATGTCGAAGGTGCCCGCCTCGGCCCGCACCAGCAGGAAGCCGACGAGCATCAGCGCCGAGCCGGTGACCGTGAAGACGAGGAACCGCGTCGCCGCCTTGCGCCGCGAGGCCGCGTCGTGCGCGTCGCCCCAGGCGTTGATCACGAACCACATCGGGATCAGCGCGACCTCGAAGAAGACGAAGAACAGCACCATGTCGAGGGCGAGGAAGCTGCCGAGCACGCCTGCCTCGATGAACATCAGCAGTACGGCGAGCGACCCGGTGCGCCGGGGACCGCCCTCGGCCGCCTCCGGCGCGTGCCGCAGCAGCGAGAACAGCGCCGTCGCGAAGACGATCGTGCTCATCAGGATCAGCGGCCCGGAGATGCCGTCGACCCCGAGACGCCAGTGCACGTCGAGGGCCTCGAGCCACATCATGTCCACCGTGCTGCCCGGCTCGCCGAGCACTCCGCCGTACATCTCGGCGACCAGCCACACCGACCAGGCCAGGGTGGCGAACGAGCCGAGGACGGCGAGGCCCACCGCCGCACGTTCGCGGCGGACGAGCAGGGCGGCGAGGAGCGCGAACCCGGCCGGGACCGCGACGAGGCCGTTGAGGAGCACAGCATTCATGCGGCCACCCCCGCTGCGACGGCGACCGCGCAGGCGCCGACCACCACGACCATCAGGTAGGTCTGCACGTTGCCGGCCTGGGCGCGGCGCAGCACCCAGCCGAGCCCTCGGGCAGCCGCCCCGGCGCCGTCGGCGTAGCCGTCGATCACGTCGCGGTCACCGGCCCGGACGAGGCGCGCCATCCACTGCACCGGCTGCACGACGCCCAGCTGGTAGACCCGGTCGACCGCGGGATGCGGGAGCACGAACGGGTGCCAGGGGTCGCGGCCCTCGCTGCGCCGCCACTGCCGGTAGACGCCCGCCGCGGTGAGCACGACGAGCAGCGTCATCACGGTCGCCATCGCGGGGTGGAGAAGCTCGTACTCCCCCTCCCCGAAGACCAGCTCGGGGTAGACGACGAGGAACCCACCCAGCACGGTCGGGACGGTCAGGAGGTACAGCGGGACCTTCATCGACAGCGGCGCCTCGTGGACGTCCGACGCCGTGTCTTCGTGGCCGGCGCTGGTTGGAGCCGTCGCGGAGCCGGGCGCCGACGGGGAGCGTGAAAGCGACGAAGGAGCCCGGCTCCCGGTGGTGTCCGGCGCGGCGGCGGCGGACACCGGGGAGGGGGTGAAGAACACCAGGAGCCAGGCGCGCATGGAGTAGGCGACGGTCAGCAGCGCGGTGAGGACGGTCGACCCGAACAGCACCCAGGCGACCCACGGCCACACGAGGTGCCCGTGCAGGCCGGCCTCCCAGGCGGCGCCGATGACGGCGTCCTTGGTGAAGAAGCCGACCAGCGGGATGACCCCGGCCAGCGCCCCGAAGCCGACCGTCATCGTGAGGAACGTGTCGGGCAGCTTGTCCCGCAGCCCACCCATCGCAGCCATCGACGTGGTGCCGACCGCGTGCACGACCGCGCCGGCGGCGAGGAACAGCAGCGCCTTGAACGCGCCGTGCGCCAGCAGGTGCAGCACGCCCGCCTCGTAGGCGCCGACGGCCAGCGCGCCGAACATGTACGCCAGCTGGCTGACCGTCGACCAGGCGAGGACCCGCTTGAGGTCGTGGGTGAACAGCGCGTACAGCGCCGAGAGAAGCATGGTGAGCGCGGCCACCAGCGCCAGCACGGTCAGGGCCGCGGGGGCCGACAGGAACAGCGGGAACACCCGCGCCACGAGGAAGACACCGGCCGCCACCATGGTCGCGGCGTGGATCAGCGCGGAGATCGGCGTGGGGCCGGGCATCGCGTCGGGAAGCCAGGTGTGCAGGGGGAACTGCGACGACTTGCCGATCACCGCGATCGTGACCAGGATCGCCGGGAGCCATAGCTCGTCGCGCGCGAAGCCACCTTCGGCGATCTCCCCCATGATCGTGCTGATCCGGTACGACTCGAAGCGCATGCCGAGCACGATGATCGCGAACAGCAGCCCGAGGTCCGCCGTACGCGTCATCAGGAAGGCCTTGACCGCACCGGCCCGCGCCTCGGGCAGCTCCCAGTGGTGGGAGATGAGGAAGTACGAGCAGGCGCCCATCAGCTCCCAGCCGATCAGCAGCACCCACAGGTCGTCGGCGGTGACGACGATCGTCATCGCGCCGGTGAAGATCGAGACGAGAGCGGCGTACGACGGGTAGCGGGGGTCGCCTGCCATGTACCCGAGGGAGTACACCTGCACGAGGAAGGCGACGGTGTGGGCGAGCAGCAGCATCACGGCGCTGAGCTGGTCGACGTACACCGACATCTCGATCGCCGGGCCTGCGGCCGACGTGCTCGCGAAGACGTGCCCGAGCGGCGACGCGTCACCGAGGTGCGGCAGGGCGAGCACGAAGGCCAGCGCGAGACCGAGCGCCGAGATGCCCACGGCGATGCCGCGCTCGCCGACCTCGCCGCGGTGCCCCACCCACAGGGACAGGCCGGCCGAGACGAACGGAAGCACGATCAGCAGCAGCACCACCCAGCTCACGAGACCACCTCGTCCCGGTCGGCGAGCTCACGCAGCCGGTCGACGTCGATGTGGCCGTGCGTGCGGAACACCCGGAGCACGATCGCCAGCGCCAGGCCCACCTCGGCGGCCGCGACCACGATCACGAACAGCGCGAGGGTCTGCCCGCCGTGCAGCACGTCGCGGAAGTAGGCGTCGAACGCGACCAGGTTGATGTTCACCGCGTTGAGCATCAGCTCGACGCCCATGAGCACGAGGACCGCGTTGCGGCGTACGAGGACGCCGTACACGCCGATCGCGAAGAGCAGGCCGGACAGGACCAGCGGCCACCACAGCGGCATCAGCGGTCATCTCCTCGCGACAGCACGATCGCGCCGATCAGTGCCGCGAGCAGCAGCACGGACAGCACCTCGAACGGCAGCACCCACTTCTCGAAGATCGTCGCGCCGGTCATCGTCGCCGACCCGACCACGGTCCCCTCGAGGTCGACCTGGACGCCGGAGAAGCCGGCGACCACGGTCGTCACGAGCACTGCCGCGACGAGGAGTGCCACCACGGCGGCCGGCAGGGAGCGCCGCACGTCGAGGTCCGGCTGCGGTCCGGTCGGCGCCTTGGTGAGCATCAGCGCGAAGAGCAGGAGCACGACGACCGCCCCGACGTAGATCAGCACCTGCACCCAGGCGAGGAACTCCGCGGCCAGCAGCAGGAACACGCCCGCGACCGCGCCGAGAGCGACGACGAGCCAGAGTGCCGCGTGCACCATGTTGCGGGTCGTCACCACGAGCAGGGCCGACCCCACGGCGACGAGGCCGAGGAGGAGGAAGAGCGCCTGGACCCAGGTCATGCCGGGGGCTCCGGAGGCTCCGGCGGGGGCACCCGCTCGGCGGCCTTCTCGGCGACCGTGATCTCCTTCGGCGGCTCGGAGCCGGGGTCGAGCGCGACCGGCGCCGGCACCGTCCACATCCACTCGCGCAGCCGCTCCTTCTCGTGGGTCAGCTCGCGGATGTCGAGCTCGGAGTACTCGAACTCAGGGCTCCAGTGCAGGGCGTCGAAGGGGCAGACCTCCACGCAGATCGAGCAGTACATGCAGATCGAGAAGTCGATGGCGAACCGGTCGAGGACGTTGCGCTGCTTGTCCTTCCCACCCTCGGTGGTCGCCGGGATCGTGTCCTTGTGCGAGTCGATGTAGATGCACCAGGCCGGGCACTCGCGCGCACACAGCATGCAGACGGTGCAGTTCTCCTCGATCAGCGCGATCACGCCGCGGGACCGGGGTGGCAGCTCGGGCATCACGTCGGGGTACTGCGCGGTCACCGAGCGACGCGTCATGTTGCGCATCGTCACCGCGAGGCCCTTCAGCAGGCCGGCACCGAGGATCCTCACGAGCCCATCACCACCACTCCGACAGCCGTGATCGCGAGCTGGAACAACGCGAGCGGGACGAGCCCCTGCCACGCGAGCCGCTGCAGCTGGTCCTCCCGCAGCCGGGGGTAGGTCACGCGCACCCAGATCACCACGAAGGACACCAGCCCGATCTTGACGAGGGTCCACAGCCAGCCGAGGTACTCGTCGAACGGCCCCCGCCAGCCGCCGAGGAAGAGCACCGTGGTCAGCGCGGACAAGATGACGATGCCGGCGTACTCGGCGAGCAGGAAGACCGCGAACCGCAGGCCGCCGTACTCGGTGTAGGGCCCCATCACCAGCTCGGAGTCGGCGATCGGCATGTCGAACGGCGGTCGCTGCAGCTCGGCGAGGCCGGCGGTGAAGAACACCAGCGCGGCGGGGGCCTGCCACAGCAGCCACCACGGGTTCCACGCGCCCACGATGCCGACCAGCGACAGCGTGCCCGCGGCCATCGCGACCGACGCGGCGGCGAGCACGAACGGGAGCTCGTAGGCCATCAGCTGTGCCGCGACCCGGATGCCGCCCAGCAGGCTGAACTTGTTCGCGCTCGCCCACCCGCCCATCAGGGTGCCGACGACGCCGACGCCCATCACGGCGAGCACGAAGAAGAGGCCGAGGTCAAGGTCCTGGCCCACCAGGCTGGGTCCGATCGGGATCGCCAGCATCACCACGAGGTACGGGATCAGCGCGACCGCGGGCGCGAGCTTGAAGACGTGCCGGTCGGCGTTGGCCGGGACCACTGCCTCCTTCTGCACGAACTTCACGCCGTCGGCCACCAGCTGCGCCCAGCCGTGGAAGGCCCCGGCGTACATCGGGCCGACCCGCGACTGCATGTGCGCCATCGCCTTGTGCTCGACCTGGCCGACCACGAGGGGCAGGACGAGGAACGCCGCCAGCACGACCAGGACCCGCAGCAGCACCTCGAGCAGCTCAGGCATCCGCGTCACCCCCCTCGGCGGCCGGTGGTGGCGTGGCGCGCGCCGTACGACGGGGGCGCGGCGCCGGCCCACCGGCAGCGGCGCCGAGCGTGTCGGGCTTCTCGGAGCCGGGCTCCCGAGGGCCCCACTGCTCGGGCTCGGGCACACCGGGCGGCCGCGTACGGCGGCGGGACGGCGAGCCCCCGGCCTGGTGGTCGGACTCCCCCGGTTCCTTCGCGCCCGGCCACGGCTTGGCGACCCGCGAGGCGAGGATGAAGTCCTTGCGCAGGGGGTGGCCCTCGAAGTTCTCCGGCAGCAGCAGCTTCTCGAGCTCGAGCCGCTCGCCGGAGGCGTCGACGAACTCCACGCCGAACATCTCGTGCGTCTCCCGCTCGTGCCACCTCGCACCGGCGAAGACGTGCACGACCGAGGACACGACCGCCTCCTCGCGAGGCATCAGGGTGCGCAGCAACAGGTGCTCGACGCCGCGCGGGTGGTGGTCGGCGAGGTGGCAGACGACGCGGAACCCGTCGGTGAGCTCGTCCACGGCGGTCAGGAAGTCGAAGTAGGTGCAGTCCAGACCGTCCCGGGCGAGCGTGACCGCCTCCACCCACCGCGCCGCCGGGACGTCGACGTTCACGGGGCCGAAGCCCTCGTCGACGACGGCGTCCTCACCCATCGCCTCGGTGAACGCGGCGCGGACCCGGCCGGGCCAGTAGGTCCCGTGGCTGTTCACAGCACCTGCCCGCTGACCGGGTCGACCTCGGGCGGCCGGCCGTCTTCCGGAGGCAGGACCAGTCCCCGGGTGACCGAGGCGGCGCTCGAGGACCGGTAGCGGTCGCGGAGCACCTCGCCGTCGATCTTCTCCTGGAGCTTGAGGATCCCCTGCAGCAGCGCCTCGGGCCGCGGTGGGCAGCCGGGCACGTACACGTCGACGGGGATGATCTGGTCGACGCCCTTGGTCACGCAGTAGGAGTCCCAGTACGGACCGCCGGAGTTGGCGCACGAGCCGAAGGAGATGACGTACTTCGGCTCCGGCATCTGTTCGTAGAGCCGCTTGATCGCCGGCGCCATCTTGTCCGTGACCGTGCCCGACACGATCATCAGGTCGGCCTGCCGCGGCCCCGGGGCGAACGGGATCACGCCGAACCGGATGAAGTCGTGGCGCGACATCGACGTGGCGATGAACTCGATCGCGCAGCAGGCGAGGCCGAAGTTGAAGACCCACAGGGAGTACTTCCGGCCCCAGTTCAGGAGGTAGCGCGCGGGCTTCGGCGCGAGACGCTGCAGCGCGCCGATCTGCGGGCCCGCGTGGGCGGGGAGGCCGACCTGCGGCATGCCGAGGTCCGTCGTACCGCCGCCCGTCGAGCCGGTCGACACGTGGTTCAGGTCCACGTCAGCACCCCCTTCCGCCATGCGTAGACGAGCCCGACCGCGATGAAGCCGATGAACACGGCCATCTCCCCGACCGAGACCCAGCCGAGCCCGCCGAACACCGTCGCCCACGGGAAGAGGAAGACGGCGTCGACGGCGAAGATGACGTAGAGGTAGGCGAAGACGTAGTACCGCACGTGCTGCTGGGCCCAGCCCTCGCCGACCGGGTCGACGCCGCACTCGTAGGTGAGCAGCTTCTCGGCGGTGCTGTGGGTCGGCCGCAGGAGGCGGTTGCCCACGAACATGGCGACGACGAGCACCGCGCCGACGACCAGCATCACCAGCAGCGGCAGGTAGGCCTCGTAGTACTGCGCCGTGTTGTCCGCCACGGCGCCCACTCTAGGGGTGATACGCCCGACTCGCAGCGATGCACGCCGCGTCCACGGGCCGTCGCGTCCCACGCATGCCGGACAGGCTCCTCTACTGTGCTCATGTCGGACCTCTGTCCCTGGGCAAAGCAGGACCCACGAAGCAACCAAACCGACCGTCACGGCGTCTCAACAGACGAGGGACGTCCGCCACAGGGGCAGGTGACCTCGGGAGGACGACATGCAACGGGGAACCCGGATCACCACGATCCTCGCCGTCACCGCGGCAGCGCTGGTGGCAGTCGGCGGCGGCACCGCCTTCGGCGTGCTGTCGCTGCCGGTCATCACGCACTCGGAGTCGAACCGGTCGCCGGAGCCCGTGGTCGAGGTCGAGGACCCCCCGGCCCCGGAGCCGACCGAGCCGGCGCCGACAGTCGAGCCGACGCCCGAGCCCGAGCCCGAGCCTGAGGCGATGCTGGAGCGCGGTGACCGCGGTCCCGAGGTCCGCGAGCTGCAGCACCGCCTGTTCCAGATCGCGTGGTACTTCACGCCGCCGACCGGCACCTTCGACAAGGAGACCGCGAAGGCCGTCCGCGGCTTCCAGGCCAAGCGCGGCTTCGAGGTCACCGGCGAGGTGGACGAGCGGACGTGGAAGCGGCTCGTCCGGATGACCCGGACGCCCACCGGCGACGAGATGTTCAACCGCTCCGGTCCGGCTCTGTTCGGCCCGGGCGACTCCGGAGCCGAGGTCCGTGAGATCCAGGCGCGCCTGCGCCAGATCGCGTGGTTCTTCGGCGACGTCTCCGACAGCTACGGCGAGCAGACGGCCGAGGCCGTTCGCGGCTTCCAGGCCAAGCGGATGATCCCGGTCACCGGCGAGGTCGACCGGCGCACGCTCGACCTGCTGCAGGCGATGACGTCCGAGCCGACCGCGGACGAGCTCGCCAACCGGCCCCCCGATCCCGCCGACGGCGCCGCGCTGGACCCGAGGTGTACGACGGGCCGGGTGCTGTGCATCGACAAGACCAGCAACAGCCTGCGCTGGGTGGTCGACGGCGACGTGGTCTCGACGGTGGACGTGCGCTTCGGCTCCGACGAGCTCCCCACGCGTGAGGGACAGTTCGCGGTGACCTACAAGTCCCGCGACCACGTGTCCTCGCTCTACAACACGTCCATGCCGTTCGCGATGTTCTTCAGCGGCGGCCAGGCGGTGCACTACTCGCCCGACTTCGCCGCCAACGGCTACAACGGCGCCTCGCACGGCTGCGTGAACGTCCGCGACTACGGCACGGTCGCCTGGCTGTTCGACCAGGTGAACGTCGGCGACAAGGTGGTCGTCTACTGGTCGTAGGCGACGACCGCACGCCGTCGCGACACCGCCGCGGACCCGCAGACCGAAGCCTGAGCGCCGCAGGTCGACTCGGTCACCGCTCCACCAGACCGGACGCGGTGGCAGCCTGGAGGGCCAACCACAGATCGGCCACGTCCCCGGTGTCCGAGAGGCTGCGAGACGTCAGCTCCTCGACCCGCCGCATTCGATAGACGAGCGTCTGCTTGTGGATGTGGAGGAGATCGGCTGCTCTCTGCCAGGACCGGTTCTCCTGGAGGAACACGCGCAGCGAGCTGACGAGGTGAGCGCGGTGAGCATCGTCATAGGCAAGGACCGGTCCGAGAACCCGCCTGGCCGCGGCACGGCCGTCCTCGCGGTCCCCGGGCAGGAACACCGAGTCTCCGAGCTCGTCGGAATGGTGCAGCACGGCGAGCCGTCGTTCTTGGGCACGGTGCAGGGCCCAGCGTGCCTGCCGCTGTGCCGTCGGCAGCTCGGACGGTGAGGTGACCGGGTCGCTGACGCCGGCCGTCGCGCCGCCCGGGAGCGCGCCTGCCAGTCCCTCGAGTGACGTGGGTTCGTCACGCACGAGGACATACGTCAGCGGCGGGCGGTGCAACATCACGTGCGGGACCGCTGCGTCGCCGAGCTGATGGTGCAGCAGGTGCAGGTCCTGCTGCTCGGGAGCACCCGTGCAGGCGGCAAGGACCAGATCGGTGTCGCCGAGCCCCACTCCCGCGAGCTGTCCTCGCGCGGAGGAGGCGCTGATCCGCTGGTCCAGGATCTGCGCAAGCAGGCTGGCGCCGAGGCGCAGAGCCCGCTCGCGCTCGGCGAACAGACGCGTCTGGTGCAGGGCGGTGGCTGCCGCCATGTGCCTGAGCACCGTGGAGTCGACCAACGTCTCGGACCTTGTCCAGGCCACGAGCACGGCCGGCCGAGGTGATGGCACCGCCACACCGACGGCCCTCGCATCAGGGACGGCGAACATCGCCGGAGCCTCATCGTGCTCTCCAGGGGACCAGCTCTTCACCGCCTCCACGAGCGGTGAAGGCAGCCTGTCGGCAGGGGTCAGGCTGCGTGCCGTCGTCGGATCGACGACGCAGAGCTCACAGCCGACCACCCCGACGAGGGCGCGGAGAAGACCCGCCAGGTCGATGTCCTCCGCGCTCGACCTGCGCAGCACCTCGTAGACACGCTCGGTCTGGTCGATGCGGACGAGGTGCTCCTCGGTGTTCGCCTCCGCAACGGCCCGTGCCATGGCGATGAACGGGACGTCGCGGCGGGTGAGCATCAGCGGCAGCCCATGCCGGTCCGCTGCCTCGTACATCGCCGGGTGAAGCGGCGGCGCATTCATCTCGTCCCCCACAGCGACCCCGGCCGCGCCCACGGCCGCAAGCCGTTCGACGTACGTCCTCTGCCCCTGCGCCGACGGGGGGATGCCCAGGCCCGTGGTCATGAGGAGATCGCCCTGGCCAACCCAGTGCCATGGGTCCGGCAGCTCGCACACGTGCGCCCACCCGATCGGGTGCCAGGCGCCGACGGCACCGGCCACCACCCGGGTGGCGAGCGGAGCCCGGGCGACCAGTTGCTCGACGGTGAGGGGCAGGGCGCTGTTCCTGAGTACGACCCAACAGTGGATCTTCATACTAGCGACCGATTGTGAGCCAGGCCACAGCCTCGTAGTTTCGCCTCGACACGACCGCTGCTCCACGTCGCGGACCGGCGAGCAGCCGAGACGATCCGGAGGCCCCGATGACCGTCCCCAAGCAGATGACCAGGCTGAGCCGCGGTCTGTACCTCGAGGGCGCGCTCAAGGCGAGCACCGGGGAGACCTGGACGGTTCGCGACCCGGCCACCGAGGAGGTCCTCGGCGAGGTCGCAGACGCCACCGATGCGGAGGTCGACGCAGCTCTCTCCGCAGCGAACAGCGCATGGCCGGCGTGGTGGGCGCTGTCCGCTCTCGAGCGAGCCGAACGTCTGCACCGAGTCGCACAGACCCTCCGCGGGATGCGGGCCGAGCTCGCGGAGCTGCTGACCCGGGAGATGGGCAAGCCGTACAAGGAGAGCGCCGACGAGGTCGACTGGTCGATCACGGCGCTGGACTACTACGCCGAGGTGGGCCGGCACGACACCGGGCATGTGATCGGGCCGGCGGTGGCCGGGCAGATGCACTACACGGTCAAGGAGCCGATGGGCGTCGTCGCGATCATCCTGCCGTTCAACTACCCCTACGTGCTGCTCTGCTGGGAGGCGGCCGCGGCACTCGCTGCCGGGAACGCGGTCGTGGTCAAGCCGTCGGAGCACACCAGCCTGAGCTCGCTCCGCTTCGTCGAGGCTTTCGAGGAGCTCGGTCCCGGCATCGTCCAGTGCGTGACGGGACGCGGACGCGTCGGCGCTCGGCTCGTCGAGAGCGAGCGCACGCACATGGTGGCGTTCACCGGCAGCGTGCCGACCGGGCGGGCGGTGGCACGCGCGTGCGCCGAGACCTTCAAGCCGCACCTCATCGAGACGTCCGGGAACGACCCGTTCCTCGTGATGCCGTCCGCGCCGATGGACGCCGCCGTACGCGGTGCGGCCTTCGCGTCATTCCTGAACTGCGGTCAGGTCTGCACCTCCGCCGAACGGTTCTACGTCCACACAGACGTGTACGACGAGTTCGCCGGTCGGCTCGTCGAGGAGGCACGCCGGATCCGCATCGGCAACGGTCTGGACAAGGTCGACATGGGACCGATGGTGAACGAGCACGAGTACCGCCGCTTCACCGCGATCGTCGACCGGGCGGTAGAGCAGGGGGCCAGGGTGGCATGCGGCGGACGGCGGCCGGCGGGGTTCGACACGGGCTGGTTCTACGAGCCGACGGTCCTGCTCGACGTCACGCCGGACATGGACATCGTCCGCGGCGAGAGCTTCGGACCGGTCGCCCCCCTCGTGCGCGTCGAGAGCTTCGACGAGGCGATGCGGCTGGCCAACGACTCCGACTTCGGGCTCGGAGCCAACATCTACACCCAGGACCTCCTGGAGGTCTCCCGCGCGACGAGCGGTCTGGAGTCCGGGATGGTGTGGGTGAACGCCCCGCTGCTCGACAACGACGCCGGACCGTTCGGCGGTCGCAAGCTCTCGGGCACCGGCCGACAGCTCGGGGCCGAGGGGCTCGACCAGTTCCGGCACACCAAGCTCGTCATGGTCGACCCGGCCGCGCGCCACCAGGACTTCTGGTGGTTCCCCTACCCGGACGAAGAGTCCTACCCAGGCAACGACGCCTGAACCAGTGCCACGCAACGCCTGCGTCAAGCAGAAGGGACACCGTGATGGACCAGCCCATGCCTGGTGAGCTCGAGCATCGGATCAGCTTCTACGAAAGGCCCGAGAACGACCCCGGTCCGCTGACCTCGGCCGACTGGACGGTCCTGGCGGCCACGGGGGTCCTCCTCCCCCTGGTCTGCCTCCTGATCGGCTGGTTCGTGGGGTGGCCGTCATGAGCGCCCACGACAGCCCGCTGCGGGCCCATCGGGAGGACGCCGAGACCGCCTGGCCGTTGCTTCCCGAAGAGCGCACCTGGAAGACCCGACAGCTGTTCGTGGTCCTCCTGGTGGCTGCCTCCGCCACCTGGTGCTACGTCATCGGCGAGTACGTCGGCTACTACCTGCCGCTGTGGCCGGGCGCCTTCGCCATGACGGCCGGGGCCATGATCGGCATGCTGCTCGTCACGTTGGCAGTTGTCCCGTCCTCGAGCCGTTACGGCATCGACTCGATCCAGGCGGCGGTGCCGCAGTTCGGCCGCAACGGGTGGGTCATCACCGTGGCGCTCCAGTACCTGTCGATCATCGGGTGGAACTCCCTGCTGCTCATCTTCTTCGGCAAGTCGTTCGCGGAGTTCCTGAGGGCGCTCGGCATCGGCGGGAGCGGCCTCGAGGGCTGGGTCGTTCCCGTCGCCACCCTGCTCGCGTGCTCGGTGGTGTTCCTGATCCTCGTGCGGGGGGCCACGGGACTCGAGCGGGTGTCGATGGTGCTGTTCTTCCTGGTCGTCGGTGTAGGTGTCTTCCTGATCGCCATGATCCTCATCAAGCAGAGCGGTGCGCTCGCGGACGCGCAGCCCGCCTACGCCTCCGCCAAGCGCCTCGACTACCAGTACGGTGTGGAGATCGGCCTGGTCAGCCTGCTGTCCTGGTGGCCCTACATCGGGTCGATGACCCGGCAGGCCCCCAACCCGCGCACGGCCGTGATGCCTTCGATGTTGGGCATGGGCCTGCCGGTGCCGCTGCTGAGCATCGTGGGCCTCGCCGGGATCCTCGTCCTGCAGACATCGGACCCGGCTCAGTGGCTGACCCAGGTGGGCGGCAACGCGCTCGGCGCCATCGCCCTGCTGTTCGTGATCGCGGCGAACTTCGGTACGGCGACCGCCGGCATCTACGCCTCCACCGTCGGCCTCAAGGCCGTGCCGGGCCTCCGCCGGATGTCCTGGAACCTCGCGCTGGCACTCTCGCTGGTCCCCGTGATGGTGGTCGGCGTGTTCCTGCCGAACTGGTTCTTCGACAACTTCGGGACCTTCCTGGCCTACATCGGCGTCTTCTTCGCGCCGCTCGTCGGCATCCAGATCATCGACTACTTCCTGCTCCGTCGTCAGACGATCAGCCTCCGGGCCATCTACGACAAGAGCAAGGATGCGCCGTACGCGTACTGGGGTGGTTTCAACCCGGCGGCGGTCCTCGCCATGGCGGCCGGGGTGGCGACGTACCTGTACCTTCTGAATCCCCAGTCCTATGCGATCCACGAGCCGTTCTCCTTCGTGGGCGCGTCGCTGCCGTCGGCTTTCGTGGCTGCGGCTGTGCACGGTCTGCTCACGGTGGTGTTCGTACGACGTGCCGGCAAGGGCGGTTACCCGGTGAGGGAGAACGCGGTGGCTCCTTCCGCGCCGCCCCTGCAGTCCCAGCCCTGAGCAGACACACCCGGCCGACCCGACGCTCGAGGAGAATGCCGTGCCCCAGACCATGCCTGCACGCACCCAGGTCGTCGTCGTAGGTGGCGGAGTGGTCGGATGCAGCGTCGCCTACCACCTGACCAGGCGAGGGGTCACCGACGTGCTGCTGCTGGAGCAGAACACGTTGACCTCGGGGACCACGTGGCACGCCGCGGGCCTCGTCACCACGGCGCGACCGACCTCCGGGACGCGGGAGATCGTCAAGCGGAGCCTCGACATCTACCGGACGCTCGAGGACGAGACCGGCCTGTCCACCGGCTACATGCAGACCGGAACGCTCCACCTGGCCATGAGCGCGGCGCGACACCGGGAGCTGCTGCACCAGGCGTCCACGTCACGAGGCAACGGCATCCGCGTGGATGTGCTTGGGCCGGAGGAGACGCTCCAGCTCTTCCCCCTGTTGTCCACGGACGGTCTGCTGGGCTCGTTGTACTACCCGGACGAGGGCCGGGCCACAGCCACCGACATCACCATGTCGCTCGCCCGCGGAGCGCGCCTTGGCGGTGCGCGCCTGATCGAGGGGGTCAGCGTCACGGACATCGTGACCGAGGCCGGTCGCGTCGTCGGAGTCCGGACCTCCGCCGGAGATGTCGAGGCGGAGGTCGTCGTCAACTGCACCGGGATGTGGGCGCGCCAGCTCGGCGCGCTGGCCGGGGCACGCCATCCACTCCAGGCGCTGGCGCACTACTACGTCGTGACCGACAAGATCGACGGCCTTCCGGTAGGCATGCCGACGATCAAGAGCGGGGACGACCACGCCTACGTCAAGGACGATGCCGGAGCGTTGATGGTCGGCTTCTTCGAGCCGGGTAGCTACCCGTGGGCATCGGAAGGAGTCCCGGAGAGCAAGGGTTTCATCCATCTACCGGAGGACTGGGAGCACATCGGTCCGTACTACGAGCGGATGATCGACCGCGTCCCCGCGCTCGCGGACGCCGGGATCCGGCTGTTCTTCTGTGGTCCGGAGAGCTTCACCCCCGACGGGCTCTACCACCTCGGTGAGGTGACCGACCTGCGTGGCTACTTCGTCGCTGCGGGCTTCAACTCTGTCGGGATGCTGAGCGGCCCGGGTGCCGGCTCGGTCCTGGCCGACTGGATCGTCGACGGCCGCCCGTCCATCGACCTGCCCGAGGTCGACCCGCGGCGGACGATGCCTCACGAGACGAACAGGCGCTTCCTCGAGCAGCGGGTGACGGAGACGCTCGACCTGGCGTACGGGGTGCACTGGCCTTTCGAGCAGCGGCGCAGCGGTCGTCCGTTGCGGCGCAGCGTCCTCCACGGGTGCACCGCCGAGGCGGGCGCCGTGTTCGGCGAGCTGCTCGGGTGGGAGCGTCCGAACTGGTACGCCCTCCCCGAGGACGACCGGGAGGAGCGACCGACCTGGGGCCGGCCGTCCTGGTTCGAACGCTCAGCCGAGGAGCACCACGCCGTCCGCTCCAACGTCGGCATGTTCGACCTGTCGAGCTACGGCAAGTTCCTGGTGCAGGGGCGTGACGCGACTGCCTTGCTGCAGCGCGTCTGTGCCAACGACATCGACGTGGAGGAAGGCAGGATCGTCTACACCCAGTGGCTCAACGACTGGGGCGGCATTGAGGCCGACCTGACTGTGACAAGGCTCGGCGAGAGCGAGTACCTCGTCCTCACAGCCCCTGCGTCGACGTACCGCGACCTCGGCTGGCTCCGCAAGGCCTTGGACAGCTCGGAGAACGCGACGGTTGCCGACGTGTCGGGGACGATGGCGATGATCGCGGTGATGGGACCCGAGTCCCGCCGCTTCCTGCAGCCCCTGACGGATGCGGACCTCTCGTACCAGGCGTTTCCGTTCGGCACGTCGCGAGAGATCGACTTGGGGCTCGGGTTCGTCCGAGCCACTCGGATCACGTATGTCGGCGAGCTCGGGTGGGAGCTGCTCGTGCCGTACGACATCGCTGTCCACGTCTGGGACACACTGCGGGAGGCGGGGGCCGCCGTCGGCCTCCGGCCCGCCGGCTACCACGCCTTGAACTCACTGCGGATGGAGAAGGCGTACCGAGGCTGGGGTCACGACATCTCGGCGGGGGACACGCCGCTCGAGGCCGGGCTGGGGTTCGCCGTTGCCTGGGACAAGCCCGGGGGCTTCACGGGCCGAGAGGTGCTGCTGCGCCAGAAGGACAGCGGACTGGGTCGCCGGCTGGTCCAGTTCGGGCTCGAGGAGGGGAACCCGATGCTGTTGCACGACGAGCCCATCTATCGGGACGGCTCGTTGGTCGGCCGAGTCTCCTCGGCGGCATACGGCCACACACTGGGGCGTGCCGTCGCACTCGGGTACGTCAACGCGCCGGAACCGGGGCTGCCTCGGTCGTGGTACGAGTCGGGTAGCTACGAGATCGAGCTCGGCTGCGAGCGGTACACCGCACGGGCGAGCCTGCAGCCGATGTATGACCCGAAGTCGGAGCGCCCGAAGAGCTGACCTGGACACCGCCGCTTCGAGGCTGTCGGATCGGTTGGCGGATCAGCAGCGGGCACCCAGCCGCAGCGCGCCCTGGGCTCGGCACACCTAAGTACTTTGCCCGATGTACGCGACTACCTCAGGCGCCGATACTCGGCAGACGACGACCGAGACCTGGAGAGACCCGTGAGAAACCTGCGACAGAGGCTCGTACCCAGGTTCCGCCTGCGCCGCCCCAAGGCACCCGCCCGGCCGACCGTCACCTACCGCCCGCAGCCCTTGCAGCGCTGGGACCCCTGACCCTCATCGCTCTCCGGTACGGCGGACGACCGCTCGCCGCGGGTCTCGAGGAAGTACGCCCCGAGGCTGCCGGCAAGCGTCGCGAACACCACCACCGAGAACACCGCGAGTGCCACCTCGAGGACCCGGGCGAACCCGTCGGGCCTCCCCAGCGGCTCGCCCGTGACCGTGGCCAGGGCGGCCGCGTGCAGCGCGTCGCCGTACCGGTCGTAGTCACTGAGCTCATAGAGCAGCTGGCTGCTGCCGAGGATGGTGATCGCGGAGACCGCGCCCAGCCAGCCGACGCGTCCGCCGAGCACCCTTCTGGCCGAGCGCGACGAGCGCACCGCCGAGGACAGCACCCGGCCCGTGCGGAGCAGCCGCACTGCCCGGACCAGGCGAAGGAACCGCAGGAACGGCAGCACCAGGAACAGCATCTGCCACCAGTTCCTCCGCCAGAACCGGCCCTTGTCCGGCGCGACCACGTGACGTGCCGCGAGCTCGGCCGCGAACACCGCCCACAGGCCCCACCCGACCACTGTCAGCGTGGTGCTGAGGGTGCTGTTCTCGCGGGCAAGCTGCTCGCCGAGCACCACCAGCAGGAACACGAGGCCGAGCGCGCTCATCACGGGCGTGAGCCGGTCGAGGAGCTCCTCGGCCCAGCGCTCACGCTCCCGTTCGTCACGCCGGAGCGGCGCGGGGATCTGCACGGTCATGACACCGGGTACCCAGGGGGGCATGACCCGATTCAACCGGGTTCTGGACTTACCCGGAACCACGCTTGGGACGGTCGTAGCATGGCCGGAGAGGGCACCCTAAGCAATGGACGCCGGACCCGGGGGATGGAGCCCGGCCGGCTCCGCGGAAAGAAGGCATCAGCGTGACCAAGCAGGTCAAGCAGCTCGACCGTGTGATCATCCGGTTCGCGGGTGACTCGGGTGACGGTATGCAGCTGACCGGTGACCGGTTCACCCAGGAGACCGCGACGTTCGGCAACGACCTCTCGACGCTTCCGAACTTCCCCGCCGAGATCCGCGCGCCACAGGGCACCCTGCCGGGTGTGTCGTCGTTCCAGGTGCACTTCGCCGACCACGACATCCTCACCCCCGGTGACGCCCCGGACGTGCTGGTGGCGATGAACCCGGCGGCGTTGAGGGCCAACCTCGGCGACCTGCCCAAGGGCGCGACGATCATCGTCGACACCAACGACTTCAGCAGCCGCAACCTGACCAAGGCGGGGTACGCCGAGAACCCGCTGGAGACCGACGCGCTGTCGGAGTTCGCGGTGCACCCGCTGGACCTGACCGGGATGACGGTCGAGGCGGTCAAGGAGTTCGGCCTGTCCCGCAAGGACGCCGGCCGCGCGAAGAACATGTTCGCGCTCGGCCTGCTGTCGTGGATGTACGGCCGCCCGACCGACCCGACGATCACCTTCCTGGAGCGTCGGTTCGCCAAGGCCCCCGACATCCGGGACGCGAACATCACCGCGTTCAAGGCGGGTTGGAACTTCGGTGAGACCACGGAGGCGTTCGTGGTCCAGTACGAGATCAAGCCCGCCCCGATGGCGCCGGGCATGTACCGCAACATCACCGGCAACCTGGCGCTGGCCTACGGCCTGATCGCGGGCTCCACGCAGTCGGGTCTGCCGCTGTTCCTCGGGTCCTACCCGATCACCCCGGCGAGCGACATCCTGCACGAGCTGAGCAAGCACAAGCGGTTCGGCGTGACGACGTTCCAGGCCGAGGACGAGATCGCCGGCATCGGCGCCGCGCTCGGTGCCTCCTTCGGCGGCGCGCTCGGCGTCACCACCACGTCGGGCCCCGGCATCGCGCTGAAGTCCGAGACGATCGGGCTCGCCGTGATGACCGAGCTGCCGCTGCTGATCGTCGACGTGCAGCGCGGCGGGCCCTCCACGGGTCTGCCGACCAAGACCGAGCAGGCCGACCTGCTGCAGGCGATGTTCGGCCGCAACGGCGAGGCGCCGGTGCCGATCGTCGCGCCGCAGTCGCCGGCCGACTGCTTCGACGCGGCCGTCGAGGCGACCCGGATCGCGGTCACCTACCGCACCCCGGTGATGCTGCTCTCCGACGGCTACCTGGCCAACGGCTCCGAGCCGTGGCGGATCCCCGAGGTCGCGGACCTGCCGCACATCGACCCGGACTTCGCCACCGAGCCGAACCACGAGACCGCCAAGGGTGACCAGGAGTTCTGGCCCTACCTGCGCGACGACGAGACGCTCGCGCGTCCCTGGGCGGTGCCGGGCACCGCCGGCCTCGAGCACCGGATCGGCGGGCTGGAGAAGGGCGACGGGCACGGGAACATCTCCTACGACCCCGCCAACCACGACTTCATGGTCCGCACCCGCCAGGCCAAGGTGGACCGGATCGCGGACTCGATCCCCGAGCTCGCGGTCGACGACCCGTCCGGGAGGGCCCGGGTGCTGGTGCTCGGCTGGGGCTCGACCTACGGCCCGATCGGTGCAGCGGTACGACGGGCGCGGATCGCCGGCCTCGACGTGGCCCAGGTCCACCTGCGCCACCTCAACCCGTTCCCGAAGAACCTCGGCGAGGTGCTGAAGTCCTACGACGCCGTGATGGTGCCGGAGATGAACCTCGGCCAGCTCTCGATGCTGCTCCGCGCCAGGTACCTCGTCGACGTCGTCGGCTACAACTACGTCCGCGGCCTGCCGCTGAAGGCCGCCGAGCTCGCCGAAGCGATCGTCCACCTCGTCGAGCAGACCACCGGCGACACTCCTACGGCTGCCTCCGCCAACGGTCAGCCCGCTACCCAGAAGGAGACCGTGCGATGACCACCGAGTCCCTCCCCTTCCCGGGACTCAAGCACGTCCCGGCCACCGATGTCCCCCAGACCGGCAAGGACTTCGCCAGCGACCAGGAGGTCCGCTGGTGCCCCGGCTGCGGCGACTACGCCGTGCTCAAGGCGGTGCAGTCCTTCCTGCCCGACCTGGGGCTGCAGCGCGAGAACATCGTGTTCATCTCGGGCATCGGCTGCTCGAGCCGGTTCCCGTACTACCTCGACACCTACGGCATCCACTCGATCCACGGGCGCGCCCCGGCGATCGCGACCGGCCTGGCCACCAGCCGCGAGGACCTGTCGGTGTGGGTGGTCACCGGGGACGGCGACGCGCTCTCGATCGGCGGCAACCACCTGATCCACTCGCTGCGCCGCAACGTGAACCTCAAGATCCTGCTGTTCAACAACCGGATCTACGGCCTGACCAAGGGCCAGTACTCCCCCACCTCCGAGCTCGGCAAGGTCACCAAGTCCACGCCGATGGGGTCGTTGGACAACCCGTTCAACCCGGTCTCGCTCGCGCTCGGCGCAGAGGGCACGTTCGTGGCCCGCACCATCGACTCCGACCGCAAGCACCTCACCTCGGTGCTGTCGGCCGCGGCGGCGCACCGCGGGACGGCGTTCGTGGAGATCTTCCAGAACTGCCCGATCTTCAACGACGGCGCCTTCGACGAGCTCAAGGGCCCCGACACCAAGCAGACCGCGATCATCCCGCTGGTCCACGGCGAGCCGGTCCGGTTCGGCCCGCTCGGCGAGGACGGCCTCGGCACGAAGGGCGTGGTCCGTGACCCCGCCACCGGTGGCCTGCGGGTGGCCGACGTCGCGGAGGTCGGCACGGACGCGGTGCTCGTCCACGACGCGCACGCCGAGGACCCGACCACGGCGTTCGCCCTGTCCCGGCTCACCGACCCCGGTTACCTCCACCAGGCCCCGATCGGCATCTTCCGGCAGGTCGACCATCCGACGTACGACGACCAGGCCCGCGCCCAGATCGAGACCGCCCGCGCCGGGCACCACGACACCAACCACGAGCTGTCCAGCCTGCTGCACAGCGGTGACACCTGGACGGTCGCCTGACCGACGCGTGACTGTCGCGTGGTTCAGCGTGGGCCATGGCGCACGCTGAACCACACGACTGTCTCGACCCGGGTCAGCGGATCCGCCTGATCTCCCAGACCTTGGACACGGTCCTCAGGTACCCCTCGTCGGCCGGCACCCGCGCCCGGAAGTAGTGGGCTCCCTCGGGTGGCAGCGGCAGCCGGAAGCGGTAGGTGCTCCTTGCGGTGGCCTCGCCCCTCCTGAACACCTTCCAGGCGCAGTCGGAGCACTTCTTGCGCAGCAGCGCCACCGGCTCGCCGGCGTGGTCGGGCACCACCTTGCCCTTGAGGAAGAAGACGTCGTCCCGAGGCTCCCTCACCTTCGACGTGACGATCCTCCGGACGCGGACCGTGGCCTCGGCCGCGGAGGCCTGGTAGGTCTCGTCGCCGGCGTAGGACACGCGGTACCTCGCGCCCTTGGTCGCGACGTCCTCGAACTCGTACCCGGGGAAGGCGCCGGCCGTGACCTGCGCGGCGACCTCGGTCCACTCGGAGGAGTCGAGGTAGCGGCGCTCGAGAAGGACGGGAGCGTCCGCGAGCGCGTACTCCTGCCCGCCGTCGGGGTCGACGTAGCTCACCTGGCCGCTGACCGTGACGACGTCGCCGTAGGTGACCGGGCTGCCGACCACGATGCTGACCTCGGTCGCGATCGTGGGCTCGGCCCGGACCGGCGACGACAGGGCCGGTGCGACGACGAGCGCGAGCACCAGGGCGAGGACGCGGGCGACGAACACTGACGACACCTCCAGGAGGTCGCGCCGGGTCTCCACGGTAGAGCGGAGACGGCGTGCTGCGCACCTGGCAGCTGAGGCCGCCGTCCCCCGAGGCCCGAGCACGGGGGACGGCGCGGTCGTGACGACCGGTGCGACAGTGACGACCGGTGCGACAGTGACGACTGCGTCACACCCGCCCGCTTCCCCTCGCCGGTCAGTGGTATTTCACCCGTTTGATCCTTACACGTCGGTTAGGCTCTGCGGGTGGCAGAGACACGACGCGGCTTCCTCCTGGGCGCTGCCGCCTACGCGATCTGGGGGGTGTTCCCCCTGTACTTCCCGCTGCTCGAACCCGCCGGAGCCGTGGAGATCCTGGCGCACCGGATCTTCTGGTCTCTCGTCACGATGCTCCTCTTCGTCCTCGCGTTCGGCCGGATCCGCCATGTCAGAGCGGTCCTGGCGCACCGCCGTACCTTCGGGATCCTCGCGATCGCCGCGGTGGTCATCGCTGTCAACTGGGGCACCTACATCTGGGGCGTGAACAACGGGCACGTCGTGGAGACCTCTCTCGGCTACTTCATCAACCCGCTGGTCACGGTGCTCATGGGTGTGGTGATCCTCGGCGAGCGGTTGCGCACCCTCCAGTGGGTCGCGCTCGGCATCGCGGCCGTCGCGGTCGTCGGCCTGACCATCGAGTACGGCCGCCCGCCCTGGGTGGCGCTGGTCCTCGCGTTCTCCTTCGGCAGCTACGGGCTGGCGAAGAAGAAGGCGAACGTCGGCGCCATCGAGAGCCTGACCGTCGAGACCCTCCTGCTCGCGCCGGTCGCCGGCGCCTACATCCTGTGGCTGGTCGCGCAGGGGACCTCGACCTTCGGCACCGAGGGGGCCGGTCACTCCGTGCTCCTGATGTCGACGGGCATCGTCACCGCGATCCCGCTGATCTTCTTCGGTGCGGCCGCCACCCGGGTCACCCTGACCACGATCGGACTGCTGCAGTACCTGGCGCCGACGATCCAGTTCGCGCTCGGCGTGCTGGTCTTCGAGGAGGACATGCCGGCGATGCGCTGGGTCGGCTTCGGCCTGGTCTGGATCGCGCTGGTGATGTTCACCTACGAGGCCGTCAACCACCGCCGCAAGCAGCTCCGGCTGACCGCGCAGGCCACCGCAATCTGAGCAGAGCGTTCACCTCGCGGCCACTCTGCGCCCGCCTCTCCATCGCCTCGGGTTCCTAGCCTCCGCTCGTAACCCCTCTGCGAAGGAGAACAGCGTGACACCGAGGAACCTCCTCCCCCTGATCGACCAGGGCCCGCACGGGTCCCGTAGCCGGATGACGTGCCACTACCGCTGCGGCAACGCGTGCGACCACCCGATCCCGAACAAGACCGACACCCCCCACGTCCGGGAGGTGGTCGAGAGCGGTCTCGCCCGGCGGTCCCTGCTGAAGGCCGGCGGCGTCGGTGCCGGCGCCCTGGTCCTCGGCGGGCTGCTGGAGTCGCCCGCCGCGGCCGCCACCGGTACGACGTCGCGCGGCGCCGTCACCTCGAGGGACCTCGGCAAGGTGTCCTTCGAGCCGGTGGCCCCCAACGTCCGGGACAACGTGACGGTGCCGTCCGGCTTCGGCCAGGACGTGGTCACCCGCTGGGGCGACCCGGTCGTCAAGGGCGCCCCGCCGTTCGCGATGGCCTCGCACAGCATGTCCGTCGTGGAGATCGAGCGCAAGGGCGGGACGACCGGCCGCGGCTCGTGGCGGCGCAGCAACCACACCACCGCCCGTCGCAACCGCCGGGTCACCGCGTCGACGCCGTTCGAGGTGACCGGCCCCGCGCCGGCCACGCCCGCCTGCGGACCTCGGCCGACCCGTCCGGGAGGACCGTCCTCGGCACCCTCAACAACTGCGCCGGCGGCATCACGCCGTGGGGCACGGTGCTCAGCGGCGAGGAGAACTTCGACCAGTACCTCGGCGCCTCGGGCAGCCTCGACGAGCGCTATGCCGACTCCTCCAGGCGCTACGGCATCACCGGGACCGGTGACCGCGGCTGGAAGGACGTCGACCGGCGCTTCGACCTGACCGCGGAGCCGCACGAGCCGTTCCGCTTCGGCTGGGTCGTCGAGATCGACCCGTTCGACGCGGACTCGACCCCGCGGAAGCACACGATGCTCGGCCGCTTCAAGCACGAGGGCGCCAACGTCACCGTCGCACCGTCCGGCCAGGCGGTGGCGTACACGGGCGACGACGAGCGCGGTGACTACATCTACAAGTCCGTCTCCGCGGACACCGTCGACCCCGCCGGCACCGCTGCCGCCAAGCGGCACAACATGGCCTTGCTGACCAAGGGCACCCTCTACGTCGCACGCCTCGCCGGCGACGGGTTGGACGACGGCGTGTACGACGGACAGGGCTCGTGGATCCCGCTCGCGAGCGACACCGTGTCCTTCGTCGACGGGATGACCGTCGCCGAGGTGCTCATCGACACCAGGCTCGCGGCCGACGAGGTCTCCCCCACCCGGATGGACCGCCCGGAGGACATCGAGCCCAACCCGGTGAACGCCAGGATCTACTGCGCCCTGACCAACAACTCGCAGCGCGGCTCGAGGTTCCCGACCGACGAGGCCAACCCGCTGGCGAACAGCCAGGTCCGTGACGCCGTCGGCGCCCCGCTCACCACCAGGTCGGGCAACCGCAACGGCTACGTCCTGGAGATCACCGAGGACGGCGACGACCACGCCGGCACCACCTTCACCTGGGACCTGATGCTGGTCTGCGGTGACCCGGAGGCGCCGGAGACGTACTTCGCCGGCTACCCGAAGGAGAAGGTCAGCCCGATCAGCTGCCCGGACAACGTCGCCTTCGACGCGGCCGGCAACCTCTGGATCTCGACCGACGGCAACGCGCTGGGCTCCAACGACGGGCTGTTCCGGGTCCCGGTGGAGGGCCCGGACCGGGGCAACGTCCGGCAGTTCCTCACCGTGCCGGTCGGGCCGAGACCTGCGGCCCGCTCGTCACCGAGGACGGGCTGTCGGTCTTCGTCGCGATGCAGCACCCCGGCGAGACCGACGGCGCCACGTTCGAGAGCCGGTCGAGCACGTGGCCGCACACCGACGGCTTCCCGCGCCCCAGCGTGGTCTTCGTCTACAAGAAGTAACCCGTCGGCGTCATGCGTCCCGGTCGCTGTGGCGGCCGGGACGCATGACGCAACGCGGTCAGGCGGTGCGGGTGGCGATGATCTCGGCGAACGCGTCGAGCGCCTCGCGGACCGGGCCCTCGGGGAGGACCTTGAGCAGCTCGCGCGCCTCGTTCGCCCGGTCGACGACGTACGAACGCGCCTCGTCCATGGCCGGGTGCCGGCGCAGGAGCTCGAGGGCCTCGGCGTGCAGCGCGTCGTCGGTGAGGTCGGAGTCGAGCAGCTCGAGCAGGCGCGAGTCGCCCGGGTCGGTGGACCTCTTGGCGATCAGCACCGGCAGCGTGGGCACGCCCTCGCGAAGGTCGGTGCCGGGCGTCTTGCCCGACTCCTCCGACTCCGACGCGACGTCGAGGATGTCGTCGGAGAGCTGGAAGGCCATGCCGACCTTCTCGCCGTACTCCCGCAGCGCCTCCTCGACCTCGAGCGGGGCGCCGGCGAACCGGGCGCCGTACTGCGCGGAGGTGGCGATCAGCGAGCCGGTCTTGCCCGCGACGACGCGGAGGTAGTGCTCGAGCGGGTCCTCGCCCTCGCCGGGGCCGAGGGTCTCGAGGATCTGCCCCTCGACGAGCCGGGTGAACGTCTCGGCCTGGATCCGGACGGCGTCGGCGCCGAGCCGGGCGGTGAACTCCGACGACTTCGAGAACAGGAAGTCGCCGGTGAGGATCGCGACCAGGTTGTCCCAGCGGGCGTTGGCCGACTCGGCTCCGCGGCGCAGGGCGGCCTCGTCCATGACGTCGTCGTGGTAGAGCGACGCGAGGTGGGTCAGCTCCACGACGCAGGCCGAGGTGACCACGCCGTCGGCGTACGGGTCGCCGGTCTCGGCGGCCAGCAGCACCAGCAGCGGGCGGAACCGCTTCCCGCCGGCGTGCATGAGGTGCCGGGCGGCGTCGGTGACGAAGCGGGCCTCGCTCTGGACCGCCTCCTCGAGCGCCTCCTCGACCTCCAGCATGCGAGCGCGCAGCCGCGCCTCGAGCTCAGCGTCGAGGATCGGCAGCGCCAGCGAGGGCGCGGCGGGGGTTGACGGCACCGCGGTCGGCTCCTTCTCGTCTGCGCCCGCCGGGGCGGCGGGTGCGGGTCAGCGGATGAACTCCCCGGCCGCCGCGGCCAGGTCGAGGACCGGACCGGGTACGACGCCCAGGAGCAGCGTGGCAGTGAAGCCCACTGCGATCACGATAGTCGTCAGCACCGAAGGCATGGTCACCGTGGGTCCCTCACCCACCGGCTCGGAGAAGTACATCAGCACGATCACACGGACGTAGAAGAAGGCCGCGACCGCGCTCATCAGCACCGCGACGACCACCAGCGGCCAGGCGCCGCCGGCGAAGGCGGAGGCGAACACCGCCCACTTGCCGGTGAAACCGCTGGTCAGCGGGATGCCTGCCATGCCGAGCAGCAGGAAGGCGAAGACACCGGCGACGACCGGGGACTCCTTGCCGAGACCTGCCCAGCGGCTGAGGGCGGTCGCCTCACCGGCCCCGTCACGCACCACGGTGACGATCGCGAAGGCGGCGATGGTCATGAAGCCGTAGGTGACCAGGTAGAACATCACGGCCTGGACCGAGCCGATCCCGCCGATCCCCTGGCCTGCCTGCTGGGCGCCGACGAAGCCGGTGAGGATGAACCCGGAGTGCGCGATCGCGGAGTAGGCCAGCATGCGCTTGATGTCGGTCTGCACCAGCGCGATGACCGAGCCGACGACCATGGTCAGGATCGCGACACCCCAGATCATCGGGGTCCAGTCCCAGCGGGCGCCGCCGAAGGCGACGTAGAACAACCGCAGCATCGCGCCGAAGGCCGCGACCGCGCTCATCAGCACCGCGACGACCACCAGCGGCCAGGCGCCGCCGGCGAAGGCGGAGGCGAACACCGCCCACTTGCCGGTGAAACCGCTGGTCA
>DASTPU010000040.1:0-3897 GCA_035762105.1 Nocardioidaceae bacterium
GAGCTTCTTCGTGCCGGCGGCGAGCTCGCCGCTTCCGGCCGCGAGCTGCTGGGCGCCGTCGTCGACGAGGTTGATGCCACCGCCGAGACGCGCAGCGCCCGACTGGAGCTCACCTGCACCGGCGGCGAGCTTGCCTGCGCCGTCGTCGATCTGGCCGATGCCGCTGGCGAGCTCGCCCGCACCGTCGGCGAGACGGGCCGCGCCAGGAGCCGCGACGCCGGAGAGTCCGGCCTCGAGCTGGACCGCGCCGTCACGCAGCTGGATGAGACCGGCGAGGAGCTCGCCGGCACCGTCACGGAGCTTGAGGAGGTTCTCGTCGATCTGGGTCGCACCGTCGGTGAGCTCGATGCCGGTGTCGGCACCGCCCTTGTAGCTCTCACCCGCGGCCTTGAAGCTCGGGCTCTCGAGCGGGTTCACCGGGAGCGCGCTGATCGAGGCGCGCGGGATCACGCCGTCGGAGATGTTCGCGGTGTAGCCGAACTCGGCGGTATCCGAGCCGATCGGCGGGAACAGCGTCATGGTGAAGGACAGCTTCGTGCCGCCCTTGCCGTCGCCGGCCATGTTCGCCTCGCCGGACGCGACGTCGGTGAAGTTGGACGGAGCGACCGTGGTGAGCGAACCGACCATGGGGATCGGCACCTCGACCGTCTTGGTGACCGTGCCGCCGTTGCCGTCGTCGAACGTGAGCTCCTGCTGCACGCCGGTGACGTTCTTGACGGTGTACTTCACCTCGAGCTTGCCGGACTCACCGACGACGTCGGAGGGCTCGACCGGCTCGCCGTCGAGGAAGTACCGCACCTGCACGTCGAGCGGCAGGTCACCGGTGTAGTCGCTGACGGTACGGAGCCGCTCCTCGCCGTCGACGGTCAGGTTCGCGACCTGATGCCCATCGACGGTCTCGAAGCCACCGAAGCCGTCGAGGTTGCGCAGGCCATCGGTCTCGATCGGGTTGCGCAGGTCGACCTCGCCGTCTCCGGTGACGGCCACCTGCTCGTAGATCCGCTTGGTCTCGATCGCGCCGGTGGCGTCGGTGTAGACCTGCACGGTCTCGGTGTTGACGACCTGCATCCCCCCGGGCCGCACGGCCGCCGCCTCTTCGCCGGCGGTCGCAGGGGCGACCGCCATCATTCCGACGACGGCCACGGTCGCGGACACGGCCGCTACGCGCAGCGGCACGTTGTATCGGCCCTTCACTTGGTCTTCTCCATCATCATGTCGTCGAGACGGCCGGTCTCGTCGTCGTTCCTGGGTGTCGACGCGCGGTGTGCGCGCTCGACCGGCTGCTCCCCGGCGGGTGCGATCAGCGCAGTGGCCAGATAGCCGGCTGCAGCGGTCAGCAGCAGCGCGGTCGCCGCGCTCACCGACGTGGTCGCCACCTCGGGCGGAGCGGCGGCGTAGGTGTACTCGAAGGCACCAGCGAAGGCGCCGGCGCCGAGCAGCGTCGACCACAGCGGGATCCGGTCCATGCTCGCGGCGGCCACGGCGACGGCGAGGACGATCACGAGGCCGACCGCGACCGCGCGCCCCCCGGTGCTGTCAGGCAGCATCCCGGCGCGGACGAAGTAGCCGATCCAGGCAGCCACGAAGCCACCGCCGAACCCGGCCAGCCGCATGAGCGGCGTGCGATCGGGTACGAGGGCCACCACTGCCCCCAGAGCCACGCCCATCAGGGCGACAGGCTCGAGCTCGAGGTCGAGCCACGCGCTGACGAAGACGACCACGACGGCCGCCAGCGTCAGCACCAACCCGACCAGCATTGTTCTGCGCATGCTGGCGCGCTCCCTCCAAGAAGCTGCCAGGCCGGTGCGTGGCCCTGGCTGCTTGCTCCCTCCCTGGGCGCAAGTCTCGAAGCACTATAAACCTACGCGCCAGTAGCACAATGCCCTGCACCCGGACCAATCAGGAAAAAGGACTTTCGTCCTGTCCCTCGGACACGGGCAGACGTCCTCCCGGCGTGGCCGATGGTGATCAGGAACACGCCAGGCCGTAGGGTCGGGCAGCGTGATTCCTGGTCCGTTCCGGAGGCTCGCGTGGCACGCATGAGCGAGGTGCTCGGGCGCTCCGGCATGCTCCGGGGGACGATGCTCATCGCCATCGCGATGGGGGTCATGAACCTGAGCACCTACGGGTTCACGATCATCGCCGCGAGGCTGCTCGGCCCCAGCGAGTACGGCGCACTCGCCGCCGTCATGGGCCTGCTGCTCGTCGTCAACGTGGTGTCCCTCGGCCTCCAGGCGACCGGTGCACGACGAGTCTCGAGCTCGCCCGAGGACATGGAGGTCATCGAGGCCGACATCCTCACCGCGACGTTCAAGTCCGCCATCGCAGTGGGCCTGATCTGCCTGGTGAGCGTGCCGGTCGTCTCGAGCGTGCTGCGCCTCGACAGCTGGCTCACCGCCGGCATGATCGCACTGACCGCGGTCCCGCTGACCATCATGGGCGGGCAGGCCGGCATCCTCCAGGGCGAGCGTCGCTGGCTGCCGCTGGCCCTGATCTACCTGGCGATGGGCGTCGGCCGACTGGTGTTCGGCACCGTCGCGATCCTCCTGGAGAACGACACGCTCGGTGCGATGACCGGTGTCGCGGTCGGCGCCGTCGTACCCGTCCTGGTCGGGTCCGCCGCCCTGCGTCAGCGGGCCCGCGCGGCGGCCGGTTCGACCGGCGGCACAGCGCTTCACGCCGCCACCGGCCACAGCCGCCGGGTGGTCCGCGAGCTGTTCCACAACTCCCACGCCCTGCTGGCGTTCTTCGCGCTCTCCAACGTCGACGTCGTCATCGCCCGCGTCGTCCTCGACGACCACCAGGGCGGCCTGTACGCGGGCGGGCTGATCCTGGCCAAGGCCGTGCTGTTCCTGCCGCAGTTCGTGGTCGTCGTCGCGTTCCCGTCCATGTCGGCCGCGGACGCCCGGGCCAGCATGACGCTGAAGGCGCTGGCCATGGTGCTCACCATCGGCCTGGTCGCGACGGGCCTCGCGTGGGCGTTCGAGGACCTCGCGGTGCAGTTCATCGGCGGCGACGCCTACGGCGAGCTCGGTCCGGTGATCTGGGCGTTCGCCGCCGTCGGCACCATCTGGGCGATGATCCAGCTGCTCGTCTACAACGTCGTCGCGCGCCAGAACAAGCGCGCCGTCGGCATCGTGTGGGCAGGACTGGTCGTGCTGGTCGCACTCGCCCCGCTGGTCATGTCGGTCGACTTCCTGCTCTCCGCGGTGATCGTCGTGGAAGGCGTCGTGCTCCTCGTCCTGCTCGCGCTGGGCCTGCGTCGTACCCCTGCTCCATCCGAGGGCGCGCGGACCGGGGCCGCGCCGGCCTGAGCCGCCGGCTACAGCCTCAGTGCGCGGCCTCGTGCCACGACCGGCCGGTGCCGACCGACACGTCGAGCGGCACGGTCAGCTCGGCCGCCGCGCCCATCTGGGTGCGAACCAGCTCCTCGAGCTGCTCCCGCTCCCCCGCCGCGACCTCGAACACGAGCTCGTCGTGCACCTGGAGCAGCATCCGCGAGCGCTTGCCGGTGTCCTTCAACGCGCGGTCGACGTTGAGCATCGCGACCTTGATGATGTCTGCGGCCGAGCCCTGGATCGGTGCATTGAGCGCCATCCGCTCGGCCATCTCACGGCGCTGCCGGTTGTCGCTGGTCAGGTCGGGGAGGTAACGGCGGCGGCCCATGATCGTCTCGGTGAACCCGCAGCGGCGGGCCTCGTCGACGATCCCGGCGAGGTAGTCGCGCACGCCGCCAAAGGTCTCGAAGTACTCGTCCATCAGCCCGCGCGCCTCGGCGGGCTCGATGCCGAGCTGCTGCGAGAGGCCGTAGGCGGACAGGCCGTAGGCGAGGCCGTAGTTCATCGCCTTGATCTTGGCGCGCATCTCCGGCGTGACCGCGGAGGCGTCGACGTCGAA
>DASTPU010000041.1:0-23897 GCA_035762105.1 Nocardioidaceae bacterium
CGAGCGCGGCGGCATGGCCGTGGTGGCCGCGGACCTGCTCGCGCTCACGCTGCTCGAGTCACCTGGCGCCATGGGCGCCGACGTGGTCGTCGGATCCACCCAGCGGTTCGGCGTCCCACTCTTCTACGGCGGCCCGCACGCGGGCTACATGTCCGTGCGCCAGGGCATCGAACGGCACCTGCCCGGCCGGCTGGTCGGGGTGTCCGTGGACGCGGAGGGCCGACCGGCGTACCGCCTGGCGCTGCAGACCCGCGAGCAGCACATCCGCCGCGACAAGGCGACCTCGAACATCTGCACCGCGCAGGTGCTGCTGGCGGTGGCGGCCTCGATGTACGCCGTCTACCACGGCCCGGACGGGCTGAGGACCATCGCGCGGCGTGCGCACCGTTACGCCGCCGTGCTGTCCGAGGCGCTCACCGAGGCGGGCATCGCACCGGTCCACGGCGAGTACTTCGACACCCTGCTCGTGCCCGTGCCTGGCCGTGCCGCGGAGGTCGTCAAGGCAGCGCGCGAGCGTGGGATCCACGTGCGCCTCGCGGACGAGGACCACGTCGGCATCTCCACCTCCGAGACCACGACCGCGGTGCACCTCCGGGCGCTCCTCGAGGCGTTCGGGGTGGATGCCGTGGACATCGAGGCGGTCGACGGCCGCACCGGCGAGGCGCTCCCCGAGGGCCTGCGCCGTACGACGGACTTCCTGACCCACCCGGTGTTCAACACCCACCGGAGCGAGACCTCGATGCTGAGGTACCTGCGCCGACTCTCGGCGCGCGACTACGCGCTCGACCGGGGCATGATCCCGCTCGGCTCCTGCACGATGAAGCTCAACGCGACCACCGAGATGGAGCCGATCAGCCTGCCCGGCTTCGCTGACCTGCACCCCTTCGCGCCGGCCGAGGACGCGGCCGGCTACCGCGAGATGATCGCCGAGCTCGAGGGCTGGCTCGCCGAGGTCACCGGCTACGACAAGGTGTCGATCCAGCCGAACGCCGGCTCCCAGGGCGAGCTCGCCGGTCTCCTCGCGATCCGCGGCTACCACGTCGCCAGGGGAGAGGGTGCCCGTGACGTGTGCCTGATCCCCTCGTCCGCGCACGGCACCAACGCCGCCTCTGCGGTGATGGCAGGGATGCGGGTGGTCGTGGTCAAGGCCGCCGAGAACGGCTCGGTCGACCTCGACGACCTGCGCGCGCAGTGCGAGAAGCACAGCGAGGACCTCGCCGCGATCATGGTCACCTACCCCTCGACGCACGGCGCGTTCGAGGACGGGATCACCGAGCTGTGCCGGCTCGTGCACGAGCACGGCGGCCAGGTGTACGTCGACGGCGCCAACCTCAACGCGCTGCTCGGCTACGCCAGGCCCGGCGAGTTCGGCGGGGACGTCTCCCACCTCAACCTGCACAAGACGTTCACCATCCCTCACGGGGGTGGCGGCCCGGGGGTCGGGCCCGTGGCCGTGCGCGAGCACCTCGCGCCGTACCTCCCGAGCCACCCGATGCACCCCGAGCCCGAGAAGCGCGACGGCATCGGCCCGATCAGCGCGGCGCCGTACGGCTCCGCGGGCATCCTGCCGATCTCGTGGACCTACGTGCGGATGATGGGCGGCGAGGGGCTGGCCCGGGCGACGGCGGTCGCCGTGCTGTCGGCGAACTACATCGCGCACCGGCTGCGCGAGCACTTCCCGGTGCTCTACCGCGGCCACAACGACCTGGTGGCGCACGAGTGCATCCTCGACCTGCGGCCGATGACCAAGGCGACCGGCGTCACCGTCGACGACGTGGCGAAGCGGCTGATCGACTACGGCTTCCACGCCCCGACGATGAGCTTCCCCGTCGCGGGCACGCTGATGGTCGAGCCGACCGAGAGCGAGGACCTCGCCGAGATCGACCGGTTCTGCGAGGCGATGATCGCGATCAGGGCCGAGGCCGACCGCGTCGGCGCGGGGGAGTGGACCGCCGAGGGCTCCCCGCTGCGCGGCGCCCCGCACACCTCCGCCGCGCTGGCCGGGAGCTGGGACCGCGCGTACACCCGCGAGGAGGCGGTCTTCCCGACCGGCCCGGACCCCGACAAGTACTGGCCGCCGGTCGCCCGGATCGACCAGGCGTACGGCGACCGCCATCTCGTGTGCACCTGCCCGTCCCCGGAGGCGTTCGAGGAGTGACGGTGCGCGTCGCCGAGGCCACCGCCCGCCGGCTCCAGGCGGTCGTCGCCGCGGAGCAGGCCGTCGCCCGGCTGCCGTCGCTCGTCGCCGGCGTCGTACGTGACGGCGAGCTGGTGTGGACCGGATCCCACGGGGAGCACACAGGCTCGTCACCGGTGTCGCCGGACCTGCAGTACCGGATCGGTTCGATCACGAAGACGATGACCGCGGTGCTGGTCATGCAGCTGCGGGACGAGGGCGCGCTCGACCTCTCGGACCGGCTCGACCGGCACCTGCCCGGCGTCGGGTATGGCGACCGGACGCTCCGCGACCTGCTGTCGCACGCGTCGGGGATGCAGTCCGAGCCCGCCGGACCGTGGTGGGAGCGCAGTCCCGGGGTCAGCTACGACGACCTCGCCGCCGGCGTCGACGACACGGCGGCGCCCTTCGCACCGGGGGAGACGTTCCACTACACGAACCTCGCCTTCGGGCTGCTCGGCGAGATGCTGGCCCGGCTCCGCGGCGGGACCTGGTGGGAGCAGGTGGAACAGCGGATCCTCGCCCCGCTGGGCATGACGCGCACCAGCTACCTGCCGCAGCCACCCGCGGCGACCGGATACAGCGTGCACTACTTCGCCGGCACGCTCACCGAGGAGCCGGCCCAGGACACCGGCGCGATGGCTCCGGCGGGCCAGCTGTGGAGCACGATCACCGACCTCGCGGCCTTCTCGGGATTCCTCCTCGACGGGCACGCGGACGTGCTGGACAAGCAGACCCTCGCCGAGATGGGCACCCCGCAGTCGGGGTCGCTGGCCGGCGGACTGACGGGCGCGTACGGCCTCGGGCTCAGGCTGCTCGCCGGAGGGTCGGGCACCCTGCACGGACACTCGGGCTCGATGCCTGGCTTCCTCGCCGGGCTCTTCGTGGACCGGGTACGACGAACCGCCGCGGTGTGCCTCGCCAACGGCACATCGGGCATGCGCACCGAAGGACTGCCCCTCGACCTGCTCGAGGAGCTGGAACGCTGCGAGCCGACCGTCGTACCGGCCTGGAAGCCGACAGCGGCGGTGCCGGACGCCGTCTCCGAGATCCTCGGCCTGTGGCACTGGGGCAACACCGCCCAGGCCTTCTCCTACGACGGGAACCAGGTCGCGGTGACCTCGCTGCCGACGGGGGTCGTCTCGGCACGCTTCCGGCCGGTCGCGGACGGCACGTTCGTGGGCACCGCCGGCTACCACCACGGCGAGACGCTGCACGTGGTCCGCAACGAGGACGGCAGCATCAACCACCTCGTGTGCGCGACCTTCGTCTACACCCGGCAGCCGTACGACCCGAATGCCCCGATCCCCGGTGGTGTTCCCCACCCGGGCTGACCGGGAGGGAACCACCTGTCGGGGTCATGCCTCGGCGAAGGTGTGCAGCGTACCGTCGGGCGGGCGGGGGCCCACGACGACCGCGGAGGCTGACACCGATGTTCTGGACACAGCCGGGGGACGAGGACTACGACGAGCGACGGGCGCTCTTCAACGCGATGATCGACAAGCGGCCCCGGCTCATCGCGGGCTGCGGGGGCGCGGCCGACGTGCGCGAGGCCCTGGAACGGGCTCGCCGCGACGGCCTGGAGGTCGCCGTGCGCGCCGGCGGCCACTCGGTGGCCGGCATGTCGACCAACGACGACGGGCTCGTGGTCGACGTTCGCCCGATGAAGCGGATCGAGGTGGACGCCGCCCCCCGGCGGGTTCGGGTCGGGGCGGGCGTCACCTGGGGTGAGCTCGACGCGGCGACCCAGGAGCGCGCTCTCGCCACCACGGGTGGCCGGGTCTCGAGCACCGGGGTCGCCGGCTTCACGCTGGGCGGAGGATCAGGATGGTTGGACCGTCGCCACGGACTGGCCTGTGACCAGCTGCGTGCGGTGGACATCGTCACCGCCGACGGCCGCGAGCTGCACGTGGACGGGGACCACCACGCCGAGCTGTTCTGGGCACTGCACGGGGGAGGCGGCAACTTCGGCGTGGTGACCGACTTCGAGCTCGAGCTGCACCCGCTCGGCCCCACCGTGCAGGCGGGGTTGTTCGCGTGGCCCACGCGGTCGGTCGGCGCGGACGTCGCACGGGCGTACCGTGACTGGGCCGACGGCGCTCCCGACGAGCTCGGCTCGTGGCTCCTGATGACCACCGGCCCCGACGAGGACTGGGTCCCCGATGACCTGAAGGGACAGCCGATCAGCCTGCTCTGCGCGATGTGGGCCGGGGCAGTCGAGGCGGGGCAGGAGCTCATGCAGCCGCTGCGCGAGCTCGAGCCTCGAATCGACCTGATGGAGCCGCGTCCGTACACGGAGTTCCAGTCGATGCTGGACGACGTCCCCGGGAACCGGCACTACTGGAGCGCCGACTACCACGACGTCTTCCCCGACGAGGCGCTCGAGGTCCTGGTCGCCTCCTCGCTCGACGCCCCCTCGCCGTTGACCCAGCAGATCCTGGTCGGGTGGGGCGGGGCAGCCGGTCGCGTGCCCGAGGACGAGACGCCGCTGACCAACAGGTCAGCGGCGTGGGTGACGCACCCGTTCGCGGTCTGGCAGGACCCGCTGGACGACCACGTGAACATCGAGTGGGTACGGCGTTTCCGCCGCGCGATCGCCCCGTGGGCGAGCGGCGGGGTCTACCTGAACTTCATCGGCAACGAGGGGGACGGCCGGATCCGCAAGGCCTACGGCGAGGCGAAGTACCGGCGCCTCGCCGCGGTGAAGGCGGAGTACGACCCGGGGAACGTGTTCCGGGGCAACCAGAACATCGCCCCGGCGCCCTCAGCTGGCCTGGCTGACGCTGGACATGTTGAAGTCGGGCACGCGTAGCGCCGGCATCGCCGTGCGGGAGAACACGTCGCCCCACTCCCGGGAGAACGCGGGCACGGTCACCGACGCCGCCGAGAACCGGTCGAGCAGGTCCACCGGGCTCTCGTTGAAGCGGAAGTTGTTGACCGCGCCGGTGACCTCGCCGTTCTCGACGAGGTAGACCCCGTCGCGGGTGAGGCCGGTGAGCAGGAGCGTCTGCCGGTCGACCACGCGGATGTACCACAGGCAGGTCAGGAGCAGGCCGCGCTCGGTGTCGCCCACGAGCGTGGTCAGGTCACCCCCGGCGCCGTCGACGCCGAGGACCAGGTTGTCGATCGCGGGGGTCACCGGCTGACCGGTGAGGCCCGCGGAGTGCCGCGTCTGGAGCAGCGCCCGCAGCGTGCCGTCCTGGACCCACTCGGTGCGCGCCAGGGGGAGCCCGTTGTCGAAGACGCTGGTGGTGTTGCTGCTCGCCGCCGCCGTCACGAACGGCGAGGTCTGGAGCCCCTCGTAGTGCGGGTCGGAGAAGAGCTGCACCGGGTGTCGGGAGAGGCGGTCGCCGATGCGGGTCCCGCCACCGGGGCGGGAGAAGACCGACTGCCCGTCGTGGGCCTCGCGTGCGGACGCGCTCCAGTACGCGTAGATCATCAAGTCCGCGACCGCGGTCGGCGGCAGGATCGTGTCGTAGCGCCCGGCCGGGAGGTCCACCCGGCGGCTTCCCCATGACAGCCGTCGCGCCAGCTCCCGCTCGACGGCGAGCGCGTCGACGTCCTTGAAGTCGCGGGTGGCTCCACCGACCCAGGCGCTGCCGGACAGGTCGGCGGTCTTGCCGGTGACGCCGTAGTAGCCGGTCGGCTGGACGTGGCGTAGCCGCAGCCCGGTGGTGGACGCGAGGTACGTCGTGGTGACCTCGTGGTCCACGAACCCGTAGAGCAGCCGATCCTCGGAGGACGCCTTCCCGAACGCCTCGCCGAGGGCAGGGGCGAAGTCGGAGTACACCTCGATCGACGTACCGGCAGGCTCCTCGAACCAGTCGCCGGCGGCCTCGCCGGCGACGAGCTCGCCGGCGTCCTCGGCCGGTGTGCTGGCGCGCGCCGCGGCGTCGGCGGCCTCGACCAGCGCAGTGACCTGCTCGACGGTGGAGGCGCTGCCGGTCACCGAGCCGCTTGCCGTACCCGGCCCGGAGCCCGAGAAGGACACGACGGTGACCGAGACGTCGTGCATGACGCCGTTGGTGGTCAGGGTGTTGTTGGCCCAGCGCAGGTTCGCGCTGGTCGAGTCGTGCAGGGTCACGATGCAGTGGTCGGACGTCGATGCCTTCAACGCGCGCTCGACGAGGTCCTGCGGGGTGGGAACGGTCATCGTGTCTCCTCAGGCCTGGTGGCCGGCTTCGGCGGCTGTGTTGAGCACGCGGACGTCGCGGAACAGCGCCGACGGGCAGCCGTGCGACACGGACGCGACCTGGCCCGGCTCGGCCTTGCCGCAGTTGAACGCGCCCCCGAGCTCCCACGTCTGCGCCCCGCCGACTGCCTCCATCGAGTTCCAGAAGTCCGTCGTGGTCGCCTGGTAGGCCACGTCGCGGAGCTGGCCCGCGAGGCGGCCGTCCTCGATCTTGTAGAACCGCTGGCCGGTGAACTGGAAGTTGTAGCGCTGCATGTCGATGCTCCAGGAGCTGTCACCGACGACGTAGATCCCGCGTTCCACCTGTGAGATCAGGCCGTCGGTGTCGGGGCCGTCCGGCGCCGGCTGGAGGGACACGTTGGCCATCCGCTGGATCGGGATGTGGCCGGGAGAGTCGGCGTAGGCGCAGCCGTTGGAGCGCTCGATCCCCATCAGGTGGGCGGTCGGGCGGTCGAGCTGGTAGCCGACGAGCACCCCGTCCTTGATCAGGTCCCAGCTCTGCGTCTGGACGCCCTCGTCGTCGTACCCGACCGTGGCCAGGCCGTGCTCGATGGTGCGGTCGCCGGTGACGTGCATGACGGGGGAACCGTACTGGAGCGAGCCGAGCCGGTCGGGCGTGGCGAAGGAGGTGCCGGCGTAGTTGGCCTCGTAGCCGAGCGCGCGGTCCAGCTCGGTGGCGTGGCCGATCGACTCGTGGATGGTCAGCCACAGGTTGGAGGGGTGGATCACCAGGTCGTACCGGTCGGGCTCGACCGACGGCGCGGCGAGCTTCTCGGCGAGCAGCTCCGGGAGCTCGGCGAGCTCGCCCTCCCAGTCGCGGATGCCGTCGACGAGGTACTCCCAACCGCGGCCGACCGGCGGCGCGATCGTGCGCATCGAGTCGAAGCGGCCGGATGCCGCGTCGGTGCCGTAGACCTCGAAGTCCGGCTCCAGGCGCACCCGCTGCTGGGTGGTCACCGTGCCGGCCAGGTCGGCGTAGAACTTGTTCTCGAAGACCTGGCGGAGCAGTCCGCCGGAGTGCGAGACCCCGGGTGCCTCGAGCAGCTTGCCCGTCCAGCCGGCGAGCAGCTCGACCTTCTCCGCGAGGGGGACCGACAGCGGGTCGATCTCGTAGCTGGAGACCCACTCGACCTCACCGTGCACCGGCTCGGGCGCCAGGTCGATCGGGCGAGTGGTCATCGCAGCCGCGATCTGGGCGGTGCGCACGGCGGTCTCGGCGACCTGTACGGCGGACTCCGGGGTGAGCACGACACCGGAGGCGAAGCCCCACGCGCCGTTGAGGACCACGCGCACCGCGAACCCGAGGTCCTCCCGGTCGCTCGCGCCCTGGAGATGGCCGTCGCGGACCCGGATGTCCTGGTAGCGAACCCGCTCGAGGCGGAAGTCGGCGTGGCTCACGTGGAAGTCCTGGGCCCGCGCGAGGGCGGCGTCGGCGAGCCGACGGAGGGGCAGGGACGTGAACGCCGGGTCGATGGTGTGCTGCACCGGTGCTCCTGAGGTCATGGGTCGACGCTATGTGCTTGCGGGATACATCGTCACGGGGGTTACCCGCGTGTCGATGGGTCATTCAGGTCTCGCCCTCGACCTCCTGGGCTTGGAGGAGGGCCTCGTGGTCGGCGGCGGCCTCGTGCATCCAGTCGGCGGGGAGCACGTCGTACCCCGCGTCGCGGGCTGCCTCGAGGACCTGGGGATCGTCGTCGACCAGGACGGCCACCGGTCGGTCAGCGGCGAGGCGGTTCAGGACCTCGACCTTCAGCAGCCGGGCCGGTCGGCGGTCGCCGCTGGGGCGCAGGTGCACCGGCCCGGCGGGCAGGGTGTGCCGGCGCAACCAGCCCTCGGTGTCGTCGCGACAGCGCTCGGGCCGGCCGGAGAGGTAGACGATGTCGAACACCTCGCCCAGCCTCACCACGGTCTCCCGTCCCTGCTCGAGGACCGGGTCCTCCGATGCCGCGGCGAAGAACGCACCCCAGTCCTTGGGGTTGCGGGTCACGTGATGCAGCCGGTGGCGGACATCGGCCAGCACGCCGTCGATGTCCACGGCGGCAACCATGCGAGAGGCCTCGGCCACGTCAGCCCACCGCCGTGCGCACCGCGACGACCGACCCGTCGCGCCGCTTCTCGACGTGCAGCTGGGTGGGGATCCGGTTGCGCAGCTCGCTGACGTGGCTCACGACACCGACGGCGCGGCCGCCGGCTCGCAGGTCGTCGAGGCGGTCCATCACGTCGTCGAGCGTATCCGCGTCGAGGGTGCCGAAACCCTCGTCGACGAACAGGGTCTCGATCTCGGTACCGCCCGCCTCCTGGGTGACGACGTCGGCCAGACCGAGCGCGAGGGCCAGGGAGACGACGAACGTCTCCCCGCCGGACAGCGTCGCGGGGTCGCGGACGTCGCCGGTCCACTGGTCGACGACCTCGAGGCCGAGTCCCGCCTGTGCTCCCTTGCGCGCCGCGCGGCCGGTGCGCTGGAGGAGGTACCGCTGGTCACGCATGTGGGCCAGCCGCTCGTTGGCAGCGGCGACGACCTGGTCGAGGCGGGTGGCCAGGACGTAGGCGGACAACCGCATCTGCAGCTGGTTGTCCGCGCCCATGCCCCGCACGAGCTTCGACATGGAGTCGGCCCGGAGGAACTCGGTGAGCACGGGCCGCCACGCCTCGAGTGCGGCCCGGAGACGCTCACGAAGCCGCGCGAGCGCCTCGGCGGTCTCCTCCCGCTGGTGCCGGACGCGGGCGGCCGCCGCCTCGACAGCCTCAGCGTCGGCCGCGGCGGCGGCGAGCGCCGCGACGTCGGGGAGCGGGTGGTCGTCGAGGGCCTTGACCGCCTCCTCATCGAGCACCGCGGTGGCGCGCTCGAAGGTCTGCCGACGTGTCTCGAGCAGTCCTTCGAGCCGGCTGCGTTCCGCGTCGGCAAGGGGAGCGCCGCGGAGCGCGGTCACGCTGTCGAAGCCGTGCTCTCGTGCGGCCTCGTCGACGTGGTTCTCCAGCTCCTCGACGCGAGCCGCCGCGGAGTCGAGGTCGCACAGCACCTCCCGGGACCTCGCGAGCGAGTCGGCCAGTGTGGAGCGCCGGCGGACCTGCTCGGCGAGCGGGACGTCGAGCTGCACCTCCGACTCGAGCTCGGCGGTGACCGTCTCGATGGCGCGACGGTGTGACTCCAGCGTCTGGGTGAGCGTCGCCCTCTCGACGGTCAGGTCGGTGACCTCACGGTCCAGCTCGGCCTGCTCGCGGGTGAGCCGCGCGAGCTGCTTCTCGGCCTGCTCGAGCTGCTGCCTGGCCTGCCGAGCACCTGTCAGGGCATCGCTGAGCCGATCGACCTCGGCCCCGGCCGCGGCGGGCTCGAGGTCGTCGGCCGCCGCCCGCAGGCCCTCGAGGCGCTCCGCGGCCTGGAGCACGCGTCCGGTGGCGTCGCTGTGGGCGGCCGCCGCCGCATCGTGGGCCGCGGCGGCCTCGGCCTGCTCGGCCTCCGTCACGACCGCGGCCTCGGTGGTCGCCGGGGCAGGGTGCTCGCTGCTGCCGCACACCTGGCACGCCTGCCCCTCCACCAGCTGTCCGGCGAGCTCGGCCGCGATCCCCGTCAGTCGGCGGGCGGTGAGGTCCTGCACCCGGTCGCGGGCTTCGGCCGCCCGGTCGCGGGCGTCACGCTCCGAGTCCTTCAGCGCGAGGATCGAGTCGGCGCAGTCACGGGCCGCCTCGGCCGCCTTCAGCCGGCTGCGCGCCTGGGCCAGCTCGAGCTCGAGGGCCTCGAGCCGGCCGGCGGTCGCGGCCTTCGCGGCGACCTGGGCGCGTGCCTCCTCGATCGCCACGGGCAGGGCGTCCCCACGCTCGGTGGCGGACTCGTGCGTCGCGACCACGCTCGCCAGCGCGGCATCGACGGCCTCCGCCTCGACCCGCGCCCGCCGAAGGGCTTCCTCGCGCGGCAGCAGGGCCTCGAGGCGTGCCGCCCCCGACCGCGCGGACTGCTCGAGGTCGGCGAGCGCGTCGGCGGTGAGCGGGTCGGGCAGCATCAGGCCGGACAGGTCGAGATCCTCGAGCCGGGCAGAGGCGCGCGCCCACCCGTCGGCGAGGGTGGCACGACGCCGGACGGAGTCGTCGAGCATGCGGAGCAGGGGCAGGCACTGTGCCGCACGGGAGTGCCGGTCGAGCGCCTCACGGGCCGCCTCCTCCTCAGCCTCGCCCGCGGCGAGGCCTGCCAGGGCACGCAGGGCCGTGTCCCGGCGCTCGTGGAGCGCGCGCAGGGTCAGCCCCTCCTCGTGGAGCGATCGGGCGTCGGCTGCCGCGGCGGTGGCGGCCGCGTGCTGGTCGAGAGCGGCTGTGCGAGCCGTGCCGGCGGCCTCGACCAGGACATCGACCCAGGAGAGGGCCTGCTGCTGCGCCTCGCCGGCCTGGAGGGCGTCGCCGTCGACGGCCTCGGGAAGCTCGGCCAGGGCACGCTCGGCGACGGTGTCGAGGACCCGGACCACGGCCTGCTGCTGCGTCGCGGAGCGCTCCCTGAGACCGCGGCTGTGGTCGTGCACCCAGTCCTCGATCCGGGCGTACCGGTCACTGCGGAAGAGGTGCTGCAGGACGTCGTGGCGGTCCTGTGAGGAGGCCCGCAGGAACTTCTGGAAGTCTCCCTGCGGCAGCATCGCCACCTGCACGAACTGCGTGGACTGCATCCCCACGAGCTCGCCGATGAAGTGCCCCACCTCCTGGGCCCGCGAGCTCAGGAGGTGGTCCTCCCCGGCGGTCTTCTCCACGAGGGTGGCCGAGGCGTTCTCGGTGGTGAAGCCCTCGCCGCGGCGCTTGGGTCGGGTCCACTCGGGCGTACGGCGGACGACGAACCGTCGCTCGCGGACACTGAAGTCCAGGACCACCTCGGGACGGACGTCGTCGGGCGCGTGCTGGGACTTGAGCGCCTTCACGCCGCGGACACCGGGCACCGAGCCGTAGAGCGCGAAGCACACGGCGTCGAGGACGGTGGTCTTGCCGGCACCGGTCGGACCGGTGAGCAGGAACAGGCCGGCCTCGCAGAGCTCGTCGAAGTCGACCTCCTCGGATCCCGCGAAAGGACCGAAGGCGGTCATGCTCAGGTGGTGCAGCCGCATCAGCCTGCCTCCTCGATCCGGACCGGGCGGTCGGCCTCCTCGTTGATCCGGCACGAGTCGCACGCCAGCTGGAGGAGCAACGCCTCCTCGGTCGTCGCCTCCAGGGACCGCACCTCCGCGACGAAGCCGAGGGCCACGTCGAGGTCGCTGCGCCCGTCCACGTGGGGCATGACCGGCCCCCGGGAGCGAGGTGCTCCCTCGGGCTCGAACATGAGGATCAGCACGTGGGGGAACCGGGTGCGGAGCCGGTCCATGGCGTGGGAGGGCCGCTGGGGGTCGGTGAGGGTGACCTGCAGCCAGGCGTCCTCGACCTCGGCGTGCCGGGCGTCTGTCAACAGGTCGTCGAGCCTGCCGCGGACGTCGGCGAGCCGGCGGGGGACCGGGGCAGGCACGAAGTCGGTCCGCTCCACGCCCTGCGCGCCGAGCTCGACGAGCCAGGAGCCCTTGGTGTGGCCGGCCTCCGAGAACGAGTAGGCGAGCGGGGACCCGCTGTAGCGGATGGTGTCGCCCAGGGTCTGCCGACCGTGGAGGTGGCCGAGCGCGGTGTAGTGGACCCGGCTGAACAGGTTTGCCGGCGCGATCTGCACCCCACCGACGGAGATGTCGCGCTCACTGTCGCTCGCCATCGACGCGGCGGCGTCGGGGTCTCCCGCGACGAACGCGTGTGCCAGGACGACCGAGCGGGCGCCGGGCCGGGCGTCGAGGTCGGCGTGCACTCGCGCCATCGCGGCGCCGAGCGCCGCCTCGTGGGTGCGGGCCGGCAGGTCCCAGTGGCTGCGCACGGCGTCCGGCTCGAGGTACGGCAGGCCGTGCACCGCCACCGGACCGTGGGCGTCCTCGAGCAGCACCGGGGTGCCGACGTCCTGCCACCGCGTGCGCAGGTGGATGCCCGCGGCGTCGGCGAGGCGCGAGTTGAAGCCAAGCCGGATCTGCGAGTCGTGGTTGCCGCTGGTCAGGACCACCGTGGCCCGCGAGGCGGCGAGCCGGGCGAAGGTCTCGTCGGCGAGCTCGACGGCGTCCACCGGCGGGAGCGCACGGTCGTAGATGTCACCGGAGACGACCACGAGGTCGACCTGCTCGGCGGCGATGGTCCCGAGCAGGTGGTCGACGAAACCGGCCTGGGCGTCGAGCAGCCCCTCGCGGTGGAAGGACCGCCCGAGATGCCAGTCGGAGGTGTGGAGGATGCGCACACCGGAACGCTATGTGGGGGCACCGACAAACCCGGCGATCACACGCCGATCCGCCCAGCCTCCGTGTAGACGACGAACCGGTCCTCGCGCAGGAACCCCACCGTGCACAGCCCCGCGCGCTCCGCGAGCTCCACCGCCAGGCTCGACGGCGCGCCCACCGCGGCGATCACGTCCACGCCTGCGGCGACCGCCTTCTGGGCCAGCTCGAAGCCGATCCGGCCACTGACGCACAGCACCGACAGGTCGGTGGACAGGTCGCCGAGGACGCGGCTGCCGAAGACCTTGTCGACGGCGTTGTGGCGGCCGATGTCCTCGCGGACCACGGCCGGCTCCCCGGAGGCGTCGAACAGCGCAGCCGCGTGCAGGCCCCCCGTGCTGTCGAAGACCTTCTGGGCGGCGCGCAACCGCTCCGGCAGGGTGCCGATCACGTCGCACGGGATGGGCTCGCGGGTTCGTCGGGGGTGGCCCAGAGCAGGGGAGACCGCTGCCGAGAGCACGTCGTCGACGCTCTGCTTGCCGCACACGCCGCACGCGGACGACCCGGCGGTCGGTCCGTCGTACCGGCCGTCGGGGTTGCGCAGCGGCGGCCGCTCGAGCTCGACGGTGACGACGTTGAACTCCTGCTCCGGGGTGAGCGTATGGTCCGTGCAATACGCGACCGTATGGAGATGCTCGGCAGAGGCGATGAACCCCTCCCCGAAGAGGAAGCCGGCTGCGAGCTCGAAGTCGTGTCCGGGCGTGCGCATGGTGACGGTGAGCCGCTCGGCCGGCCGGCCCGGCCAGGCCAGCCTGATCTCCAGCGGCTCCTCGGTGGCGAGGCGATCCTCACGCTCCCGGGTGGCATCTGCTGTGACCTCGCGCACGCGTACGCGGCGGGACGGACCGGGACGTCGAGTGAGGGTCACGACGTCACCCTATATTTGTCGAGGTGGGGGCCCTAGTGGTCGACCACGACATTCCCACGGGGAGACGAGAGGAGACGGGTGTCCGAGCGAAGGAGGGACGAGTCCGACGGCTGGACGTCGGCGGTCTCGTCGGGCTTCGCGCTCGCCGGCTTCCTCGGTCTCGTGTTCGTCGCGTTCACGTTGCTGGCGATGGGCCCGCTCATGAGGTACGACGCCTACTTCAACCTCGATCCGCCCCCGGAGGCGTGGGTCCCCTTCCTCCACGTGCTGGACCGGGTCGGGCAGCGTGCGGTGGCGCTGCCGATACTCGCCGCCGCCGTCTACTACGTGTACCGGCGGACCCGGTCGTGGCGGCCGGTCGTCGTCGCCGCTGTCTCGGTGTTCACGCTCAACCTCGTGGTGCTCGTGCTGAAGGTCGGGCTGGGCCGCGGGTGGCCGACGACCGCTGACCCGTCGTTCTTCAGCGGCGGGATGGCCTACCCCTCGGGGCACAGCGCGAACATCGTGCTCGTGTACGGCCTGGCCGCCTACCTGCTGTCCCGCTACACGCACGTCCGTCGTCGTACCCAGGTGCTCATGTGGGGCGCGGTCGGTCTGCTGGCGATGACCATGGTGGGTACGTCGATGACTCTCAACTGGCACTGGTTCGCCGACCTGGTCGCGGGGCTCATCGTCGGCGGGATCGTGCTCGAGCTGACCGCGACGGTGGACCGGCTGGTCCCGGCCCACGTCCTCGCGCGAGGCGGCCGTGAAGGCCTGCGCGACGGGCTCGAGGAGCTGCTTCGGGTGGTCCGGGTGCACCGGCCCCAGGGGCCGACCGGCACCGCCTGAGCCGCTTTCCCGCGCGACGCCTGCAGCACACTTCCGGGACGGGGTTCAGTCCCAGAAGCGCTCGCGCGCCCGCAACGCGCGGCCGAGCTCGTCGGCGGAGTCCACGAGAGCCCTGCGCAGGCTGAGGTCGAGGCCCTTGTCGGAGAGCAGCGCTTCCGCCTTCGCCACCGTGCCGGGGTGCACCGAGAGCCGCGGGAAGAAGTCGCGGGCTGCGTCGGCGAGGAGCCACCCGGACCGGACCTTCACGGTGGCGGGGAGCTCGGTGAAGTAGCGGTCGACGTAGGAGTCGGTCAGCGCCTCCTGACCCGTGCGCCACATGCCGCGCCCGGCGGCCTCGACCTCGTAGTTGGAGGCCTTCGTCTCGCCGGTGAAGTGGGCCCAGGCGAACTCCTTGGCACCGGCGTCCGGGATCGCGGAGAGTGCCTGGACGTGGTCGACGGCTGCCTGGGTCGTGCGCTCCCGCTCGAGCCAGTCGTCGAGCTCGGCCCGGTCCGCTGCGCCGAGCGACGCGAGGCGGACCAGGATGCGCCATCGGAGGTCGAGGTCTGCCTCGACACCGTCGGGGAGGTCGCTGCCTTCCAACGCCCCGCGGAGAGCGGACGCGTCGGTCTCCGCCGCGATGACCGCCCGCAGCGCGGCCAGCTGGACGCCGGAGCCGGCCCGCGCGGTCGTGAGCCGCTCGAGTGCCGCGTCGTGGAGACGGCGCGCCGCCTCCTGCGGGTCCGGATGAACCTTGTCCGCCAGGGTGCCGAGCCCGAACGTGGTCAGCGCGGTGACCGCGATGTCCTGGCTCTCGGTGGGCAGACCGGCCTCGACCAGTGCGAGAGCGGTCCTGGGGTCGACGAGCGCGTTGGCGACGCCGTCGCGCACCCCGCTCCACACGGACGCCCGCATCAGCGGGTCGTCCATCTCGGGGAGCAGCGCGGGCAGCGCCTCCAGCGTGACGTCGTCGAGTCCGAGTCGCGCCCAGGTCTGGTCCAGCGGGTCGAGTACGACGGGCGCTCCGGTCGCGGTGGGGGAGAGGGGCACGGGCTGGGCGCCGAGCGTGACCGTCTCCCTGGCCCAGCCACCCTGTCCGTCGTACACGGCGACCGACATCGCGTGGGTGCGGTCGGCGGGGTGGTCCTCGGGCGAGGTGCGGCGAAGGACGGGGGGCTCCGAGGAGCGGTCGACCGTGACGAGGTCGACGCCGGCGGTCCGCAGCCAGCCCTGCGTCCAGGAGGACAGGTCGCCGGCGCCGGCGCTCTCCCAGGCCGAGAAGAGGTCGTGCATGGTCGCGTTGCCGAACCGGTGGCGCGCGAAGTGCTCCCGGACACCGGCGAAGAACACCTCGTCACCGAGGTTGCTGTTGAGCTGCTTGAGGACCGCGGAGCCCTTCGCGTAGCTGATGCCGTCGAAGTCCTGGAGCGCGGCCAAGGCGTCGGTCGCGCCGTTGCCGGCGACGGGGTGCGTGCTGGGCCGCTGGTCCGCCTCCAGCCCCCACCGCTTGCGTCCGAACGCCGTGTCCACGTGCGCGTCGGTGAACTCGGTGGCGTCGTGCGCGACCCGGTTCCCCATGTACTCGGCGAAGGACTCGTTGAGCCACAGGTCGTCCCACCAGCGTGGGGTCACGAGGTCACCGAACCACTGGTGCGCCATCTCGTGCGCGATCGTTGTGGCCCGGTTGGTGCGCTCGGCCCGGGTCACCTTCGAGGTGAACACCAGCGGGTCGCGGAAGGTCACGCAGCCGGGGTTCTCCATCGCGCCGGCGTTGAACTCCGGGACGAACGCCTGGTGGTAGTCCCCGAAGGCGTAGCGGACCCCGAACAGCCGGTGGAACTCGTCGAAGCACTGCTTGGTGACGGTGAGGATCTCCTCGGCGTCACGGTGGAGGTGCGGTGCCAGGGACGCGCGGCACTCCAGGCCCAGGTCGATCCCGTCGTGCCGGTCGCGGACCACGTGGTAGGGGCCGGCGACGAGCGTCACGAAGTACGTGGACAGCGGCTCGGTCGTCGCGAGCTCCCAGGAGCCGGGCTCGGTCTGCTCGGCGCGTCCGTTGCCGATGACGAGCCAGTCCAGCGGCGCCCGGACATGGAAGGTGTACGGCGCCTTGAGGTCCGGCTGGTCGAAGCAGGCGAAGATGCTCGGCGCCGCGTCCAGGAAGGACATCGCGTACGTGTAGTGCTTCCCGTCGGCCGGGTCGACCGCTCGGTGCAGGCCCTCTCCGTCGTTGCGGTAGCCCATCACCGCCTCCACGACGAGCTCGTTGTCCCCGGAGAGCCGCGGAAGGGGAAGCCGCCCGTCCTGGTGAGCGGCGGGGTCGAGCGGGGCGCCGTTCAGAAGAACCGAGACGAGCTGCCGGGGCTTCACGTCCACGAACGTGTCGGCGGGGCCGTCCACGTGGAAGCGGACCCGGGTCGTCGACGCGAAGGTCTCCTCGCCGGTGGCGAGGTCGAGAGTCACGTCGTACGACGTGACGGTGACGAGCTGGGCACGACGGACGGACTCTTCCAGGGTGAGGCTGGGCATGCGGGAAACCCTAGGCGTACCGGGCGCGGAAGCCGCGACATTTACCACGGCGGGGCTCAAGCCGCCGTTCAGCTCTTCCGATACTCAGGCATGGTCGGACCAGGGAGGAGCCGCGCGGAACCGAGCGGGGTCGCCGCGCGCCTCTCCGCTGCCCCGGGGCCGGTCCTCCTCGTGACGGTGGCCCTCGGCTACCTCGCCTTGTCCCAGCTGGTGATGTGGGTCAACAGTCCGGTGGCCAACGGCGCCAGCCTGTGGCCCGCAGCCGGTTTGACCCTGGCCGCGCTGCTCGTCGTGCCGACCGTCCGCTGGGGCTGGGTCCTCGGCGCCGTCATGCTCGCGGAGCTCGCCGGGGACCTGGCATGGGGCTACCCCGTGGGGGCGAGTGTCGGCTGGGCGCTCAGCAACACCCTGGAGCCCCTGGTCGGCGCGCTCCTGCTGCGACGGTTCGCCGCCCTCGGGTACGAGCTTCCGCCGGCGAGACGGTTCCTGCTGTTCCTCGCCTTCGCGGTGGTGGTCGGTCCGCTGGTCGGTGCGTCCGTGGGCGCGGCGGCATCCGCTGTCGTCTCCGGTTACGCGATCGACGAGGTCTGGCTCCAGTACTTCGTGGGTGACGCACTCGGGGTGCTCATCGTGGCTCCGCTGCTTCTCGCCGGGCGCAGGGATCGGGCAAGGCGCTCGCTCCGCGAGCTCGCTGCGCTCACCGTTGCCAGCGCCCTGACCACGCTCGCGGTGTTCAGCGACTTCGGGGGCACGTGGATGGTCACGATGCCGTACCTGGTCATCCCGTTCTTCGCCTGGGCGGCACTCCGCTTCGGAACCGTCGGAACCGCGTGGATGGCGCTCGCGGTCACGGTGCTGGCCAATGCCTCCACAGTCGCCGGCTTCGGTCCGTTCGCGGTTGCCGCCGACGACCCGGGGGAGGCGGTGCTGCTGCTCCAGGTGTTCCTGGCGATCACGGTCTCCACGGCCCACCTGCTCGCCGCGGTGGTCAGCGACCTGCGCGACCGGCGGCAGATGGAGTCGATGCTTCGCCACCAGGCCACGCACGACGTCCTGACAGGGCTGGCCAACCGCCTGCGTCTCGGCGACGAGCTCGAGGCCGCGTGCCAGGAGCCGGCCCGGCCGGGTACGTCGCCGGGCCTGCTCGTGTGCGACCTCGACGGGTTCAAGGCGGTCAACGACCGGGTCGGCCACCGTGGCGGGGACGCCCTGCTGGTCCAGCTCGCCCAGCGCCTGACCGCGAGCGTGCGGCCCGACGACCTGGTGGCGCGGATCAGTGGTGACGAGTTCGTCGTGCTGCTCCGCGACGTCGACGAGGCGGGGCTCACCGCGGTCGCCCGGCGGGTCTCCGAGACCGTGGCCGATCCGGTGCAGCTCGAGGGACGGCGTGTGGTGCGCCCCTCCGTCTCCGTCGGGGCGGCCCTGCGTCAGTCGGGGGAGAGCCCGGAGGACCTCTTCCGGCTGGCCGACGCCGCCCTCTACGAGGCGAAGCGTCGCGGTCGCGGGCGCGTCCTGCTCGCGGACGAGGAGCTGCGTGGACGCGCGGCGGCGGAGCTGCGCACCGAGGACCGCCTGGCGGCGGCCTTCGACGAGGGTCAGATCGTCACATACTTCCAGCCCATCATCGACCTGGCCGGCGGCCGTGTCGCGGCCGCGGAGGCGATCGTGCGGTGGCGCCACCCCGAGCTCGGCATGCTAGACGAGGAGCGTTTCCTGCCGGCCGTGGAGGCGACCGGCCTGGGAGACAAGCTCTTCGAGACCGTCCTGGCGCAGGCCCTCGAGGCCCAGGTCCTGTGGTCGGCCAGATCGGGGAGACAGGTCCCGGTCTCGGTGAACGTCTCGGCGACGCAGCTCGCCGGCGGAGGGGTGGTCACCACCGTGCTCCGCGCGCTGAGCGAAGCGGCGGCGCCCGCCGAGAGTCTGTACCTGGAGGTCACCAAGCACACCCCGCTGGACGACGTCGGCATGGCGTCGCTGAACCAGCTGCACGCGCTCGGGGTCAGGGTCGTGCTCGACGGTCTCGGCGCCGGCTGGTCCTCGATGACCCAGCTGACCCGCAGCCCCTGGGACCACCTGAAGATCGACCGGTCGTTCATGACAGACCTCGGCAGGGAGGCACCCGCCGCCGACGTGTTCCGGGCGATGACCGCGATGGCCGAGGCGCTCGGCATCCGGGTCGCGGCCGACGGTGTGACGCGGATCGGGCAGATCGAGCTGCTGTCCAGCCTCGGCTGCCAGCTGGCTCAGGGCCCGCTGCTGGGCAGGCCGGAGACGGCTGAGGACCTGGCGGGACTCCTGGCGGAGGACCGACTGTGGGTGGTGCCGGCGACCGGCGAGGGCGGCGTCGTCTCCGCGGCGGAGCTCTGAGAGCCCTCAGCCCAGCCGGACCAGCATCTTCCCGATGTTGGCTCCCCGGTGCAGGTCCAGGAACGCGTCGACCGCGTGGTCGAGACCGTCCACGTAGGTCTCGCGGTACTTCAGCGTCCCGTCGGCGATCCACGTGCTCGCCTTCGCCAGGTACTCCTTGGCGAGGTCGTTGTGGTCGGTCACGATGAAGCCCTGCAGCTTGAGACGTCGGGTCACGGCCAGCCACAGGTTGTTCGGCCCGGGTGTGGCCTCGCTGGCGTTGTAGTTGGCGATGGCGCCGCACATCGCGACGCGGCCGAAGTCGTTCATGTTGCCGATGGCGCCCTCGAGGTGGTCGCCGCCGATGTTGTCGAAGTACACGTCGACCCCGTCGGGTGCCTCCTGGCGCAGAAGCCTCCCCACACGGCCGTCGTGGTAGTCGAACGCCGCGTCGAAGCCGAGCTCGTCCACGAGGTAGGCGATCTTCTCCTTCGAGCCGGCGGAGCCGACGACCCGTCCCGCGCCGAGGTTGCGCGCGATCTGCCCGACCAGGCTGCCCACCGCACCCGCGGCGCCGGAGACGAAGACCGTGTCGCCTTCCTTGGTCTCGGCGATGCGGACGAGTCCGACGTAGGCCGTGAGGCCGGGCATGCCCAGGACACCGAGGTAGGCGGACGCCGGGACGCGCGAGGTGTCGATCCGTCGTACATGACGGCTGTCGAGCACGGCGTGCTCACGCCAGCCGAGCTGGTGGGCGACGACGTCGCCCACGGCGACGTCGTCGGACTCCGAGGCCACCACCTCGCCGACCGCGCCGCCGTCGAGCGGCTCACCGAGCTGGAACGGCGGGACGTAGGACTTCACGTCGTTCATCCGGCCGCGCATGTACGGGTCCACCGACATCACGGTGTTGCGCACGAGCACCTGTCCCGGCTGGAGGGCGGGCACGTCCACCTCGGCGAGCTCGAAGTTCTCGTGGCTCGGCCACCCTGTCGGGCGGGAGACGAGGCGGACCTGGCGTGTGGTCGTCGACATGCTGGCGATCCTGTCAGGCGTCCAAAGAGTCGATGTCCTCGGGGCGTCGGGGACGTCGTACGGAGATGACCTCGGCATGAAGCCCCCACTCCTCCTTCCCGAGGCGGGCCAGCGGGTCGAGAAGGGTGTACTCCGGGTGGCCGTTCACCAGAACGGCCTCGTCGACCGAGATGAGGCGGACGTCCCCGAGCACCACCGTGGAGTCCCCGAGCTCGTTCGTGCTGTGCACGGTGCACTCGATGGACACCGGCGACGCAGCGACCCGGGGCGGCCGGACCATCACGCTCGGCTCCATCTCGATGCCCAGGGCATCGACCTCGCTCTGGTCCGGCGGGAAGCCGGCGGCGCTGTTGTTGACCTGCTCGAGCAGGGGAGCGTGGGCGAGGTTCACGACGAACTCGCCAGTCTCGAGGACGTTGCGCAGCGTGTCCTTCTTGCCGACCGAGGAGAACTGCACGATCGGTGGACGGGCACAGGCGACCGTGTAGAACGAGTGCGGCGCCAGGTTGACCACGCCCTCGGCCGAGACCGTCGACACCCAGGCGATCGGCCTCGGCACCACGACGGCGGTCAGCAGCCGGTACGGGTTGACGTCGGGGTCGTCCACGGAGAAGTCGCTGCGCATGTGGTCGATGGTAGGTCTCCGCGGATGTGACAAAGTTGCCGGTATGACCGATGAGAACGTGCGCACCGTCGACATCACGCGCATCCAGAAGGGCCTGTACGAGGCGACGAACAAGCACGGCATGAAGATCGTGTTCGGCAACGACAACACGAAGAGCTTCTCCGCCGTCGAGCTCCTCCTGGCCGCGATCGCGGGCTGCAGCGGGACCGACGTCGACTTCATCACGAGCAAGCGCTCGGAGCCGGCCGACTTCCACGTGCGCATCTCCGGCGACAAGGTCCGCGACGAGTCGGGCAAGAACCACGTCGCGAACATCCGGCTGACCTTCGACATCACCTTCCCCGAGGGGGAGGAGGGCGACGCGGCGCGTGGCGTCCTCGAGCGCGCGGTCCACCAGTCCCACGACCGGCTCTGCAGCGTGAGCCAGACGGTGATGCGCGGTACGCCCATCGAGGTCCACATCGCCGACCAGGCGGAGGAGTCCGCCTGAGGGAGCAGTACGTCGACCGGGCGCACGCCGTGCTCGCTCTGCTGGACGCCCACGCACCCGACCGGGCTCCGCGTCGCACCCCGAGATGACCGGCTGGACCACCTGGCCACGCCGCCGATGATTTCTCCGGCTCGCCCCGGTCAGTAGACCGGCGCATCGAAAAACGCTTTCGAAACTGTCGGTGCCGGAACCTAGGGTGGAGACCATGTCAGCACAGCCGGCCGTAGAGGCCATCGATCTAGTCAAACGGTTCGGGGACAACACCGCCGTCGACCGCGTGAGCTTCGTCGTGCCGCAGGGCACTGTCCTCGGTCTTCTCGGGCCCAACGGAGCAGGAAAGACCACGACCGTCCGGATGCTCACCACGCTGTCCGTGCCCACCAGCGGCACCGGCAGGGTGGCGGGCCACGACGTGGTCAAGGAGCCCGACGCGGTGCGCCGCAGCATGGGGCTCACCGGCCAGTCGGCCACCGTGGACGAGCTGCTCACCGCCCGGGAGAACCTTCGCCTGATCGGGCGTCTGTCCGGGCTCTCCCGCAAGTACGTCGCCGACGTGACCGACGGCCTGCTCGAGCGCTTCTCGCTCACCGACGCGGCCGGCCGCATGGTCAAGACGTACTCCGGGGGCATGCGACGTCGGCTCGACCTCGCGGTGAGCCTGATCGCGGCGCCGCCGGTGCTGTTCCTCGACGAGCCCACCACGGGCCTCGACCCACGGAGCCGTTCGGAGCTCTGGGAGGTCCTGCGCGGACTGGTCCGGGAGGGTACGACGCTCGTCCTCACCACGCAGTACCTCGAGGAGGCCGACCAGCTCGCCGACGACATCGTCGTGATCGACCGGGGCAGGGTGATCGCCGCGGGCACACCGACCCAGCTCAAGGACCAGGCCGGCCGAGCCAGTGTCGTCGTCACGGTCACGGACCCGAGCGACCTCGTCCGTGTCACCGACATCGTGCGGTCGCACTCGCCGGAGGTCCACGTCGAGGCGTCGGCCCGACGGATCACCGCCCAGGCACGTGGCCTGGCGGACATGACCCGGGTCGGCGAGGCGATCAGTGCAAGCGGCATCCAGGTGGACGACCTGGGGCTGAAGCGTCCCAGCCTCGACGACGTGTTCCTGCACCTGACGGGTCACCGGGCCGACGGCGACGAGCCGGGGGAGCAGGACATCGACGAGCAGGACGACGAGGCGACCGTGGGAGCAGTGCGATGACGACGATGACCCAGACCCGACCGGTGATCACGCCGCCCTCACTGCTCCAGGCGTCGGCCACGATCGTGTGGCGCAACCTGATCCACATCAAGCGGATGCCGGAGATGCTGCTCGACGTGACCGTGCAGTCGGTGATGTTCGTGCTGCTCTTCGTGTACGTCTTCGGTGGCGCGATCCAGGTGCCCGGCACCGACTACCGCGACTTCCTGGTGCCCGGGATCATGGTGCAGACGATCGTCTTCTCCTCGGCCATCGTCGCGATGGGCCTGACCAACGACCTCCAGAAGGGGATCGTGGACCGGCTCAAGTCGCTGCCGATCTCGCGGTCGTCGGTACTCGTGGGCCGCAGCATCTCCAGCCTGATCCACTCGAGCATCGGCATGGCCGTGATGGGCCTGACCGGCGTCCTGGTGGGTTGGCGGATCCACACCAACGTCGTGGACGCCGTCCTCGGGGTGCTGCTCCTGCTCCTCTTCGGCTTCGCGATGATCTGGCTCGGCATCTGGGTCGGGTCGATGATGCGCACGGTGGAGGCGGTCCAAGGCTTGATGTTCACGGTGATGTTCCCGCTCACCTTCGTCGCCAACACGTTCGCGCCCCCGGAGAGCATGCCCAGCTGGCTGCGGGTGTTCGCCGAGTGGAACCCTGTCTCGTCGCTGGCCCAGGCGTGCCGCGAGCTGTGGGGGAACGCGCCGGCTGTGGGTGCGGACGCGGCGTGGCCGCTGCAGCACCCTGTGCTCATGTCCGTGGTGTGGCCGCTGCTGCTGACGGCGATCTTCGCGCCCCTGGCACTGCGCGCCTACAAGCGTCGCTCTCGTGACTAATCGTCATCTCTACAATAATATGGTCGGGGTTCGGCGGCTCGACGCATCCCTGGGGGCTTGCGGTCCGAGCCTCGAGTTCGCCGGCACCTCGGCTTCGTGGCGACGGCGGCGCCTAGCGACGGGGCTCAGGGTCTGGCACGCGTGGCATCGGTGATGGCCGGGACCAGGAAGCCGGAGGTACACGGGACGCGGGGATGCCGGCAAGGACGTTGTGCAGTCGACGACGGGAGCGCCGAGCCGACCGCTGGGGTCGTTCACCCTGGTCAGCAGCGGCCGGCCGTCGATGCTCAGCGAGGTGTGCCCGCGACGCCGGGGGTTCCGGCTCACAGACGAGGTGGGGGCGAACTTGGGGAGGGTCAGACCGACGGACCCCGGGCCGCTCTTCAGTAGTTGACATAATGTCGCTTATCGGCGTACCGCCTAAGGCGGAGGCTCAGGCCTACGCCGGTGTGTCAGAGCGATTCTGACGATCTCCAGCCGG
>DASTPU010000042.1:0-6444 GCA_035762105.1 Nocardioidaceae bacterium
GACAGTTGGTACGTCCGTCGGAGCAGCCGCCGAGGTGCACCACGACTGAGCCGTCGGGCTCCTTGACCGCGGTGAACTGGTTGACGGTGCAGCCGCCCTCGTCGCTGGCTTCGAAGAAGCCGTCGGCGTTGTACAGCGAGATCGACCAGAACGCGTCGACGGGCACGTCGCGCACGACGATGCGGTACTCCCCGACGGGGAGGCCGGGGTCGACCGTGGCGTAGAACGCCTCGCTTTCGGGTAGGCCACCCCAGCCCATCGCGGTGCCGATGAGGTGGCGCAGCGGGTCGACTGCGTCCTGTGTGCCGAACATGCCCGTGCCCCCCGCGACGGTGCGCCCCAAGACGAGCAGGGCGGAGCGCACCTCGTCGAGGGACTCCTTGTCGTACTCCGGGGCCGTCATCGGATCGGCTGAGCCGGCCGTGACCGCCAACCCGTCCTGCACCGCGTTGGCGGCGTCCACGTCGGCCGGGTCGGCGGGGTCGGCCAGAACGCGGCCGACGAGCGTGACATAGCGGGTGCCGTGCTCGGCCACCTCGAGACCGTGCGTCCCGGGCGCGTGAAGCACCCGGTTAGTGAAGTGGTCCGCGTTGACCACCGCCATCGAGAGGTACCGCGCGCCGGCGTCGGGAAGGGTCACCACGGCCCCGTCCGCCAGGTCCACCACCGCGAAGCTGTACAGCGTGTCACGGTTCATCCGCACGACCGTCTGCTGGTCCAACGGGGTTGGCACCCGTATGTGGTGGAAGCGGTTGACACCACCGCCCATGGCTATCAGGTTCGTCATCATCCGCGCGGTCTCCGCGCGCACGAAGTTGTCCACGCTGACCTTCACCGGGGCTCCCATGTCGCCCTCAGTTCCACGGGTCGAGGTTGCCGACGCCCTCGATCAGGCCCTGGTACATGTTGGCCAGGTTGTCCGGCACGATGTTCGCCAGCCCGGTGGTGGTGATGACCAGGTCCCGAGGAAGCGTCACGGTCCGGAACCGCCACCCCTCGGGTAGCGCCAGTCGCTCACCCAGCGACGGCAGGTTCACCTCGGTCAGGTCGTGGGCGACGTGGTCGGTGAAGGTCTGCATGACCCAGGTGACCTCGTCGGGGGACCGCAGCAGGTGAACCGGCTTCCCGGCGACGAACTCGTACACGCTGTTGCGGCGGATCTGGGTCCGCCGGTACGCGAGCGCGGACTGGTCCTGACCCGGGTCGAACCCGGCAGGCATGTGCATCTTGGCCACCAGGTTGAACGGCACACCACCGAACGTGGCAGGCTCACCGACCAGGTCGATCGTGAGCGCGTCCATCATCCAGAACCGGCGCGGGTTCTTCCACACCAGGTCGCACCCGTGATCCGCAGCCAGCGCCTCGACATCGATCGCCGCGAACTCCTCGTCCGGGCACGGCCCGCGCCCGGTCGTGTTGTACACCAGCGCATCGAACCCGTCTCCGCCCCGCGTCAACATGAACAACTCGCCCTGCGGATACCCCCGCATACCCTCAACCCGAATCGCCGTCTCGACCATGAGGCGAACGTACGATCGGCACACCCCTCCTGCCCTCATCCTGAAGGGGTGATACGCCCAACCGGCGACGCTTCGTAGGGGGCCGTCCGGGACGCTCACCGGCGAGCATGGTCACCCGGAGAGCGGAGGTGAGCGATGCCGGCGCGGAGTACGCTGCTGTTCGCGTCGGTGCGCGGCTACCGTCGGCGGTGGCTGACCGCGGACCTGCTTGTCGGGGTGTCTGTGTGGGCCGTGCTCGTGCCTGAATCGCTGGCCTACGCGACCATCGCGGGCGTCCCTCCGGTCGTCGGCTTGTACGCCGCCTTGCCGACCCTGGTGCTCTACGCCGTGCTCGGTTCCTCCCGCTGTCTGGTCGTGGCCACCATGTCCGCCACCGCCGCTCTCTCCGCCAGCATGGTCGCCGTCTACGCGACACCGGGCACAGGCGACTACGTCACCATCACGGCGATGCTGGCCATCGTCACCGGCGTGCTAGGCGTCGTGGCAGGACTGTGCCGGCCGGGCAACTGCCAGCGCTGTTCGGCGTGACGAAGGAGTCCGGTGACTTCTTCGAGCAGACCGTCGGAGTGCTCAGGCAGCTCGCCGACACCAACGCAGCGACCCTCGTGGTCGGGCTCGTCAGTCTGGTGGTCGTGCTCGGGTGTCGACGCTGGCTGCCACGGTTGCCCGGCTCGCTGGTCGTAGTCCTGCTCGGTGCCCTCGCGGTCCCGCTACTCGACCTTGCCGACCGGGCGTGGCGACCGTCGGACCGATCCAGGCCGGATTGCCCACCCTCGGCATGCCCGGCGGGCACGGCTTCTCCGACTACCTCGGACTGGCGTCGGCGGCGGCCGGCATCCTGCTCGGCCAAGACCGCCGTCAACGTGAACGCCGGCGCCAAGAGCCAAGTGTCCAGTCTCACCGTCGCCTCGCTCACCGTCATCACCCTGCTGTTCCTCACCGGGCTGTTCGAGAACCTGCCCGAGGCCACCCTCGCGTTTCCGCAGGTCAGAGCCGGTTTTTGGTCGGGCAGACAGGATTTGAACCTGCGACCCCTTGACCTGCGGTTACCCCTTTGCGCCTGTTTGCCATGCACGGCCAAAGACCGCTCTGACCTGCGCGAACGCCTTGAACGACTTCTGCTAGTCCTTGCGGTGGTAGGTCCGGTTCAGCGGACTTCTGCTCCCGTAAACGTCCAGTAAGCGTCCACACGGTCACAACCCACCACCACTCCCCCGGTCGGCTGCTGCACTCCGCCTGTGGGCTACCGAGTTTTCACTCTCATGCCGACGTGTGCGTCACCTGCCCAGAATGGAGCGGCCTTCCCCTACAGATCAGAACGCCTACGCGGCCGAGCCTCCCTGGTGACTCCACATCGACAAGCATCACGCGGCGCACCGCCCTCGGAGGCCGGCCTCGAGCCGCGTACCAACCTGACATCGGGTCGTTACAACTGGTCAGGCTGAGATGGTGGCCGTGTCTGGAGGGTGGACAATCGTGGTCATGGAGCCCTCCGCGAACTTCGCCGATGAACTAGCTGATGCCGCGCGCTCGATGCAGGGATGGTCGAGCACACAATCGACGCTCGAAAAGGTCGTGCTCGTCGCGACCGAGATCATCCGGGGGTGCGACCTCGTCGGGTTGTCGATCGTCCACGGCGACGGCATCGACACCCCGGTCGGGAGCGATGAGACGCTGAACCGCATCGACGCACTGCAGTTCGTACTCAAGGAAGGACCTTGTTTCGACGCGCTGCACCGGCACGAGATCGTTCACAGCCGTGACCTGGCCAACGACGAGCGCTGGCCCAGATGGGGGCCCTTGGTCGCGAAGGAGGCCGGTGTCGCCTCCATCGTGAGCTACCGCCTCTACACGACCCAGGACACTCTCGGCGCAATGAACTTGTACTCCACTACGCCCGATGCGTTTGACGACGACGACATCAACAACGGACAAGCGCTCGCCGCCCACGTGGGGGTGGCGTTGGCGGCGTCGCAGAACGCCGAGCACCTGGAAACGGCGATCAGCAATCGCACGGTGATAGGTCGGGCCGAGGGCATCCTGATGGAACGCTTTGGCATCCCACCCGATCAAGCCTTCGCTGTTCTCCGCCGCGTCTCTCAGCGCCGTAACGTGAAGCTGAACCGCGTAGCCGAGGAGCTGGTCCGCACCCGTGAAACGCCGACGTAGCCAGCGATCTGGGGGCAAGACCGCCGGCAGCTGGCCGTCAATGCGCCTGCGCCGCTCTTCGCGGCGGTCGTTCAGGACCAAGTCTCAGCCAAGGTTAAGACGTAGGCCCGACGCATCAGACGCACCTGGCTGGCGTGGCGGACATGCTGGAGTTGGCCACGGTCGAGACGCCACTTCACCTGTCGCGGAGTCAGCTTCAGGATCCGCGCAGCCTCGGCGGTAGTGATCCAGTACGACTTTGGATTTTTCAGGTGGCGTCGCCAGGGGTACGACCCCTCCGCTATGCCTTCAGCTTCACCCGGAGTAACCGGTCGGCCGTGAAATAGTTCGACCGCCTCCTCGCGACTGCACCCGAGTATGTGCATGGGGTCGAAGTGCCGAGCGGGCACCGTCGGGCCGACCTTTGGCGCGCCGTTGATCATCCGGACCTCGACTCCGAGGATGAAGTCAGCGCCCCCAGATACGCGTCGACCTCTTCCCGTTCACGCCGTCGCTTCTGGAGTTTCGCACTGGCCCTGCGCGCATTGGTGAGCGCGTTCTCCTGGCTGACGAGACGCATCAAGGCGCGGTCTATTCGAGGCATGCCGCGTGCCCTTCGGGTCATCGTGATAGGTCGTAGACGCAGCGTGGCTGGGTGCCACCTGGGGATGGCGTCGTGCAGGGACGCTTGTCTGCGTGAGTCGCGCGCCCCTGCACACCCCCGCTTCCGCACTCAACCTGAGCGCGGAGTCTTATGGGCCGGTCCGTCACGGACCGATGCCGTTGGGCAGTTGCCCGCGGCCAGGATCGCTGTCGCGGAGCTGCGACTCGAGCCACCGGATCAATGCCTGTTGCCGGACCTCGATCTGCGCGATTCCTACGCAACCCCCACGCAGCAGCATGTGGTCGATGGTGGCCACGGGCGTGAGAGATGCCCGCGCCCAACCGACCCACACCGCGAAGGCCCGGCATGGGCAGGCCCCATGACGTGGCCTCAAAGCGCCCTCGGCCCGACCAGACGAGCACAGGGTTGGCATCGATCTCACGCAGCCCGAGCACGAACAGCTCGGTAGCAGCGACACCGTCACTGGTTCGCTCGCAATGCACCGCACCAAGCAGACGGTTCGCAGTCCGGCGCGCGTCAGACGTGAGACGCCGGCGTTCGGTGGGCATGCCATGACCTCTCGAGGAGAGCCGTCACGGCCAGAACAACGTGCCGCGGGCTGCGATCCCAACCACCTAGAACGAACCTACGGGACAAACGCGAACCTGTCCACGCCGCCCATCGCAAGGCGGCAGTGACAAGACCACCAATGGCCTGCTGCGCCAGTACCTGCCCCGGCGGCTCGACTGCCGCACCCCGACCCAAGCCCACCACGACGCCATCGCCGACCAGCTCAACGCTCGTCCTCGACACACCCTCCTGCTTCAAGACCATCACACGGGTCAGCCGAGGTATTGCGTTGACCGCCTGAACTCGCACCGATGAGCGGAAGGTTCACCACGCGCCTACCCCGCCGCAACGGTCTGCTACCAGAGCAGTAAGTCGCGATCCCCCAGACCGCCCGCGAAGCGAGCCCCCTATCCGACTACGTGCGAAGGGTGAACCACACGGTCTTGGCCTGGCCCAATTCGCCGGTCAGCACACCCCAGCCGCTAGACAAGCTGTCCACTAGGCGCATCCCGCGCCCACCCAGGGCACCGTGGTCTAGCGACTGCACGACAGGTACCTCGGGCGACTGGTCGGTGACCTCCACCCGCACACCCTCCCCATCCCAGCCCAGGCGCAACCCCACTGAGCCGGTCCCGTGGACGACCGCGTTCGACATCAACTCGCTGGCAAGCAGGAGCACCACCGCCAACGACTCCTCCGGCAGCTGAGGCAACGACTGGGCGATCAGCCCACGAGCCTGGGCAACCGACCGGGGCTGTGCCGCGAAAAGCCACTCGGCACACCTCAAACTCGATGTACGCCCCGACTCGGGAAGCTGCCTCCGGTCGGCAACGGCGCCGTCGACGATTCGCTCGCGCTGCAGCGCATCAAGCAGACGGTTCGCAGTGCCGCGCACGTCAGGAGCGAGTGGTCGGGGGTCGGTGGCCATGCCTAGACCTTCGAGGAGAGTTGTCACGGCGAACACAACCGGCCGCGGCTGCGCTCCCAACCAAGAACGAACCTAGGCTACAAACGCGAACCTGTCTAACACTCGGCGAGGACGGAAAGGTTGCCGGGAAGAGCCGGAGAGGGGAGTACCGTGCGCGAGGGCCCCAGGTAGACGACCGCGGGTTGCCCTTCTGGAGCGACAGGAGGACGTTCCCAACGCCCAGACTCAAGCCGCTCAACGCCTTCCTATACCGCAGACAGAGCGCGGCGATCGCACATGCCGCGATCCGGGCTGTATCGCCGGAACTGGTCGCTTGGTGGCGGCATCGACGTAGTCGCTGGCGCGCTCGGCGGTGTGGAGCGCCGGGGAGACGCCCAGCTTCTGCCGAGCCACTCACCCTCCCCGGCTAGGAAGCGCACCTGAGCGCCCCCAAGGAGACGTGGCGCGGCGAACTCGGAGACGTTTACGACCAGTAGACGTCCAACAACAGCCGCCGGCGACGCGCCCTGGTCGGCCAGCGTTTGCGCAGATCATCGGCCTTTGGCCGCGTTCGGTGACTTGACCAAACGGCACTGCTTCACAGTTCAAGAAGCCAACCGGCTCTGACTCGCGTTTCCGCAGGTCAGAGCCGGCTTTCTTGTCGGGCTGACAGGATTTGAACCTGCGACCCCTTG
>DASTPU010000043.1:0-8185 GCA_035762105.1 Nocardioidaceae bacterium
CCCGTGCCGTTGAACGCCTTGCCCATCTCGGACACGACCGTGCGCAGGCTGTCCTTGTTGACGGAGTTGACCATCTTGTCGAGGTCGACGAGCAGCTGCATCGTCGGGATCGGCGTCTCGGTCTTCTCCACCGGGATCTCGGAGCTCTCGCCCATGTAGGGGCCGTCGTCGGTGTTGGGCAGCAGGTCGACGTACTGCTCACCGACCGCCGAGCGGTTGGCGACGAGCGCGTTCGTGTCGAGCGGGATCTTCTCGCTGTCGTCGTCGATCTCAAGGATCACGTCGACGCCCTTGTCGGTCACCTCGAGCGCCCCCACCTGGCCGACGGTCACGCCGCGGTAGGACACCCCGGCGCCCGCGAAGACGCCTCCGGAGTCCTCGAAGTGCGCGACGACGCGGTAGGAGTCGTCGAACAGCAGCCGGTCGAGCCGCGCGTACGTCGCGCCGACGTACGCGACGCCGACCATGGTGATCAGCGCGAACACCACGAGCTGGACCTTCGTCCTCTTGCTGATCATCGCTGCACCATCCCCTGGATCAGGAGGGCCCCGAGCGTCGGCTCGTACCCGAGCTCCTCGGCCGAGGCCGCGGGGTCGTACGGCGCCACGGTCGGCGCCCCGAAGAACACCGAGCCGGGCACCGCTCGCCCGAGACCGGGCAACGGCAGCGGAAGCCCGCCGTCGTCGCCGCCGTCCCCGCCGCCGCCGTCCTCGCCGGAGCCGGGCACGAGGGCGTCGCAGACCGGGTTCTGCGGGAACTCAGCGCACAGCTGCTCCGCCTGCTTGGGGCCGAGGTCCTGGCACGCCTTGCTGTCGGGGTCGCCGCTGTCGACGCACTTCGTGATGTCGTTGACCGTCTCGATCGGGTCGACCGGCAGCTGGGGACCGGGCAGGCCGGGCAGCTCGGGCAGACCCTTGGTCAGGTCGATGTCCATCTGGATCGACAGGTTCGTGTAGTCACCCATGTGAAGGTTGCGCGCCTGCGCGGGGTTGCGGCCCACGACCTCGTCCACGAACGGGTAGGTCAGGAAGACCTGGAACGCCTTGGGCAGCGAGTCCCCCGCCTCGGCGAGCTTGGTCAGCACCGGGTCGAGCGACTGGAGGCTGTCGATGGTGGCGGCCTTGGACTGCCGGATCACGTCCGTGCCGACCGCGCTCAGCTCGTTGAGGGCGTCGAGCATCTTGACGAGGTCGTCGCGCTGCCTGTCGATCGACTGCAGCGCAGCCGGCATCTCGTCGAGCGCGAGCTCGATCGAGCCTCGCTGCTCGTTGACGGAGACCGCGAGGCGGTTGAGGCTCTCGATCGCCTGGACGATGTCCTCCTTGTTCTCGTCGAGCTGGCTCATGAAGGTGTCGAGCCGGCCGAGCACCGACCTGACGTCGCTCTCGCGGCCCTCGAAGGCCTTGTTGAGCTCGGCCGCGATCGTCTTGAGCTGGGCCACGCCACCGCCGTTGAGCAGCAGCGACATCGCCGCGAGGACCTCCTCGACCTCGGGGTTGCGTCCGCTCCGGTCCAGCTCGATCACGTCGCCGTCGCCGAGGAGGTTCGGGCTGGCACCCGACTCGGGCGGTGCCAGGGAGACGAACTTCTCACCGAGGAGGCTGGTCTGGCGGATCTCCGCGACCGCGTTGTCCGGCAGCTCCACCTCGTCGTTGAGAGCGAGGGTGACCTCGGCGTGGTAGCCGTCGAGGGCGACATCGGTCACCTTGCCGACGGTGACGTCGTTGACCTTCACCGACGACTGCGGGACGAGGTCGAGCACGTCGCGGAACTCGACCTTGACGGAGTACGGATCGTCACCGAGGTCCGCGCCACCGGGGAGCGGCAGGCTGTACACGTCGAAGTCGCAGGCCGTGAGCGCGAGCGCGCTCACGCAGGCCACCGCGGCCATCTTGCCGGCTCGGAACCTGCGGGCGGGGTTTCTGGTGCGCATGGTCAGTCCACCTCCACGAGACCGGCCAGGGACCTGTCGATGTGTTCCACCGGGACCTGCCGCGTCTGCGTTCCGTCGCCGAGCGCGGCCGCCCGGCTGGCGCCTCCCAGCGCGTCCTTGATCAGGCCGCAGGCCTCACCGCTCGGATCGTTGGGGCTGACCACACCGCAGAGGAAGCCTGTGGGGTCCGCCTCGACCTGACCCGGCAGCTCGCCCTGGTTGGAACGGGTGTCGAGGGTGCCGGTGGCCGGGTTGTAGGTCAGGAACAGGTTGTTGAGCGCGAGCGGCGCGACGTTGAGCACCTCGTCGAGGGCGTCGCGCTGCTTCACGAGGATCTTGCTGACCCGGTTGAGCCCGTCGATGTTCTCGCCGAGGATCTCGCGGTTCTCGCGCACGAACATGGACACCTGCTCCATGGCGATGCCGAGGTTGCGCAGCGAGGCGGCGAGGTCGTCCCGCTCGCCTTCGAGGACGCCCGCGGCCTGCGCCAGCGACTCGTTGAACTGGCGGACGGTCTGGTCGTTCTCGGCCAGTGCAGCCACGAAACGCTCCATCTGCCGGGCGGTGCCGAACAGCTCTTCCTTGTTGTTGTCCAGGGTGCCGGTCAGCTTGCCGAGGTCCTCGAGGGACTGGTTGAACTGCTCGCCCTGCCCCGCGAAGTTGCGGGCGGTGGTGTCGAGCAGCCGGGTGAGTGCACCCTCCTTGTTGGCCCCCTCGGGTCCGAGGGCGACGGTGAGGTCGTCGATGCTCTGGTAGATCTCGTCGAGCTCGAGCGGCGTCGAGGTGCTCTTCGTGCTGAGCGTCGCACCGTCCGGCAGGGCCGGGCCTCCGGTGTGCACGGGGGTCAGCTGGACGAAGCGGTCACCGACGATCGCGGGGGTCACGATCACGGCCTCGGCGTCGGCGGGCACCTTGTACTTCGCGTCGTACCACATCTTCACGGTGACGTCGGTGCCCGAGGGCGTGACGCTCTCCACCGCGCCGACCGGCACACCGAGGATCCGGACGTCGGAGCCCTCGTAGAGCGAGACCGTGCGGGGGAAGCTGGCGGTGAGGTACTTCCTCTCCTGCTCGGGGATCAGCAGGAGGACGGCCGCGAGGACGACGGCGGCCACCGCGACCAGGGACAGGATCCGGGTGAACCCAACCAACCGCATGCGCGAGGCGTGCTGGCTCATCACTGGCCTCCGATCGCCGTGGGCGGCAGGTTCTGGATGTAGGTGTCGAACCACGGGCCGGTGCCGAGCGTGTTGGCGAACACCCGGTAGAACGGCGCCATCAGCCGGAGGCTGTTGTCGAGGTTCTCCTGGTTCTTGTTCAGCATGTCGACGACGTTGTCGAGGTGCTCGAGAGCGGGCTTCAGGTCCGCGCGCGTCTGCCTGACAAGCAGGGTCAGCTCCTGGGAGAGCCGGCTCGTGGCCACCAGGAGGTCGTGCACGGCCTCGCGCCGGGCGACGAGGGCACGGAACAGCTTGTCGCCGTCCTCCATCAGTGTGATCAGGTCGCCGTTGCGGTCGGCGAGGACCTTGGAGACCTTCTGCATGTTGCCGAGGAGCTCGTTGAGCTGCTCGTCGCGTGCGGCGATGTTGGTGGAGAGCGCGGACATTCCCTTGAGCGCTGCCTGGAACTCCTCCGGGGTGTTCTCCATGAGGCCCGAGAGGGTGTCGAGGCTCCGGGCGAGCCGGTCGGTGTCGATGCGCTCGGACGTGCTCGCCAGTCCGCTGAAGGCGTCGACGACGTCGTACGGCGAGCTGGTGCGGTCGACCGGGATCTCGGCCTCCTCCTGCATCTGCCCCTCGCCCGCGGGCTCGAGCGCGAGGAACATCGCCCCGAGCAGGGTCTTGACCTTGATCGCCGCCTTCGAGGAGGGACCGAACTCGATGCCGTCCTCCACGGTGAACTCCACGCGGACGTGGTCGCCGGCGAGGTCGACCGACTGGACCTTGCCGACGCGCACGCCGGCGACGCGCACCTCGTCGTTGGCCTTGAGGCCCCCGGCCTCGCTGAAGGCGGCGTAGTAGGTGTCGCCCCCGCCGATCAGCGGAAGGTCCTCGGCCCGGAAGGCGGCCATCACCATCGCGAAGATCACGGCGAGGCTCACCGCCCCGACGATGACGGGATTTCTCTCACGGAAGGGAACGCTCATCCGAGATCACACCTCGCTGCCCCGGTGTCGTACTGGATGTCGTCGACGATCGTGCCGTCCGGAAGCCTCACCTGGCCCTTGAAGTTGCACAGGTAGAAGTTGAACCAGGACCCGTAGATCGCGGTCCGGCCCACCTTGTTCAGCTTGATCGGGAGCACCTGGATCGCGCGGTCGAGCTCGGCCTTGTTCCGGTCGAGGGTGCCGGCGACCTCGCGCAGCTCCTTGATGTCCTTAGCCAGCGGCTTGCGGATGCCCGTCACGAGACCCGAGGTCTCCACAGCGAGGTCCGAGATCGACTCGAGCGAGCCGAGGATCGCCTCGCGGTCCTGGGACAGGCCCGAGACGAACTGGCGCAGGCGGACCAGCAGCTCGGAGAGCTCGGCGTCCCGGTCGCCGAGGGTCACCATCACCTCGTTGAGGTTGTCGATGAGCTCGCCGATGACCTGGTCACGGCTGGCGAGCGTGCTGGTCACCGAGGCGGTGTGCGCCAGCAGGCTCTCCAGCGTGCCGCCCTCGCCCTGGAAGACGGTGATGATCTCGTAGGACAGCTTGTTGATGTCCTCGGGAGACAGCGCCTCGAACAGCGGCTTGAAGCCGTTGAAGAGCACCGTCAGGTCGAGCGCGGGCTGGGTGCGCGACATCGGGATGGTCGCCCCCTCGCGCAGGATCGACGGGTTGCCGACGCCCTGGCGGAGCGCGATGTAGCGCTGCCCGACCAGGTTGCGGTATCGGATCGCGGCGTTGGTGCCGGCGGTCACCTGTGCGTCCTCGTCGACGGTGAAGGTGACGATCGCCTTGTCCTGGTCGTGGATCTCGATGTCCTCCACGCTGCCGACCTTCACGCCGGCGATGCGCACGTCGTCGCCCTTCACGACGCCGGTCGCGTCGCTGAAGACCGCCTTGTACTCGTTCTTCGCGTTGAAGGAGATGTTGCCGATGGTCACCACGAGCAGGCTCGTGGCGACCGTCGTCACGACGATGAAGATGACCAGCTTGACCGCGTCGCTCGCGGTGCGCTTGTCGAGCAGGCTCATCGCAGGTTCACCTCCGCTCCACGTGCCAGGGGGCCGAACAGCAAGGTGGCCACGTCGGGGACGCCATCCACGGGTACTCCCATCACAGGTGCTGCAATTGCGTCGACGACCGATCGCTCGGCCGCGGTGCCGGCATAGCCGGAGGTCAGGTCGAAGCCCGTCGCCGCACGCGGACGGAACTTGCCGTGCCCGTCCTCGACGCCGTCGTCGACCACGGACATGGGCGGCTGGGGGCCGGGGTTCGCCTGCGAGTAGGGCGGCGTCGGCAGCGTCTCGCAGTGCGGGCCGTTCTTCGCGTCGTACTCCGGGTCGTCCGCCGGCGAGTAGCCGGTGGGCTGGGTCGGCACGGTCTCGAGGTTGATGTGCAGCGTGTGGCCTCGCCAGCCGCTGTCCATCCGCGGGATCCAGTCCGACATGCCCTGGAAGAGGCAGGGGTACTCGGGTGCGTACTTCTCGTAGAGCCGCAGCTGCGGGACGCTCAGCTCGCCCAGCCGGATGATGTTGTCGCCGTTGGCCTCGAGGAAGTCCGTCGACGTCGAGGAGAAGCCGGCCACGTCGTCGAAGAGCGCCTGGATCTTCTGCTCGTTCTCGAGGAACGTGTTGCCGGTCGTGACGCTGTTGCGCAGCAGCCGTGCCACCTCCGGCATGACCGCGCGGTACTCCTCGGAGACCTCGCCGAGCAGCCTGAGGTCCTCGATCAGCGTGGGCAGCTGCGGGTTCGTGCGCTCGAGGTAGCGGTCGAGGGTGACGAGGTTCTGCCCGATCGCCTCACCCCGGCCCTCCAGAGCGGTGGCCAGCGCGGTGAGGGTGTAGTTGAGCTCGGCCGGCTGGACCGTGCGCAGGAACGGGTAGATGTCGTTGAGGAGCTTCTCGACCTCGGTGGCCACCTCGGACTCGGTGATCACGGCGTCCGCGCGGATCGGCTCGGCGGCCGGGTCCTCGGGGATCTGGAGGGCGACGTACTTCTCGCCGAAGAGCGTCTTCGGCTGGATCCGGGCCGTGGCGTTCGCCGGGATGATGTCGGCCTTGTCGGGCTTGATCGCGAGCTGGAGTCGGGCTCCCTCACCGTCGGTGGTGATCTCGCGGACCTCACCCACGATGACGCCCCGGATCTTGACGTCGGCCAGCATCGGGAGCTGGAGGCCCACCTTCGAGGTCTCGAGGGTCACCGGGACGTAGTCCACGAACTTCTTCGTGAACACGGCATACGTGCCCCACACCCCGAGGAGCAGGACCACCAGGAAGACGACGCCGAGCATGCGATGAGCGCCTGCTGCGACGAGCGACCGTGCACTCATCGCAGCTCGACCTCCATCCCCCTCGCGAGCGGGCCGAAGAGCAGCGTGGCCACGTCGGGCACCGTGTCGGCCGGCACGCCGAGCACGGGGCCGGCGACGGTGTTGACCACACCCTGCTCGGCCTCGCTACCGGCGTACCCGGACGTCATGTCGAGCACGGGCGCGGGACGCCGCTTGCCGGTGGGCTCGTCGACACCGTCGACGAGGTCGGGGACGAGCGAGTCCGGAGGCAGGTTGCCCTGGTGCCACTCGTCGTTCATGGCGCGCCGGCACAGCTCCTCGGGCAGCGGCCCGCGCTTGTCGCCGTAGACCGCGTCGTCCTGGGGACCGAAGCCGCGCGGCTGCTTCGGCAGGGTCTCGAGGTTGATGTGCAGGGTGTAGCCCCGGAAGGCCTCCGCCTGCCGGGGGGCGATCTTCACGATGGCGTCGAGCAGGCAGGGGTACTCCGGCGCGTACTTCTCGTACACCGGCAGCTGGCGGGCGCCGAGCTCCCCGAGGCGGATGATGTTCCGCCCGTTGGCCTCCAGGAAGTCCCGGGAGGTCGACGAGAACGCGGCGACGTCGGCGAACAGGGCTTGGATCTTCTGCTCCTTCTCGATGAACGTCACCCCGGAGGTGACGCTGTTGCGCAGCAGCCGCGCGACCTCCGGCATCGCCGAGCGGTAGACGTCGGAGACCTCGCTGAGCATGCGGAGGTCCTCGACGAGCGCCGGGATCTGCGGGTTGGTCCGCTCGAGGTAGTCGTCGAGGGTGGCGAGGTTCGCCCCGATCGCCTCGCCCCTCCCCTCGAGCGCGGTGGCGATGGCGGTCAGCGTGTAGTTGATCTCCGCGGGCTGCACCGTCCGCAGGAGAGGGTAGATGTCACGGAGGACGCGCTCGACCTCCATCGACAGCTCCGCCTCCTCGATCACGGCGCCGGCCTGGATCGGCTCCGTTGCCGGTCCTTGCGGCTCGAGTGCGACGTACTTCTCCCCGAACAGCGTCTTGGGGACGATCCGCGCCTCGACGTCGGCCGGGACGACGTCCCGCCTGGAGGGGTAGAGGCCCAAGGTGAGCTCGGCGCCCTCCGACGTGGTGCGGGTGCCGATCACCTCGCCCACGAGCACGCCGCGGACCTTGACGTCGGCACGGTCCGGGAGCTGCAGGCCGATCTTGGACGCCCGCAGCGTGACCTCGTCGTACTCGGTGAAGGTCTTGTTGAAGACGGCGTAGGTGAACCAGACCGCGAGCAGGAGCAGGGCGAGGAACGCCGCGCCGAGCACCCTGTGCTCGACCGTGACGGCTGCCTTGAACGCGCGTGACTGGCGGTTGACCATGGCGCTACCCCGCCAGCCTGACGGTCGTGGTGGTGCCCCAGATCGCCATCGAGAGGAACAGGTCGATCACGTTGATGGCCACGATGCTGGTGCGCACGGCACGGCCGACGGCCACGCCCACCCCGGCGGGGCCGCCGGAGGCGGTGTAGCCGTGGTAGCAGTGGATGAGGATGACCGTCACCGCGAAGACGAGCACCTTGCCGAACGACCACAGCACGTCGCCCGGCGGTAAGAACGTGTTGAAGTAGTGGTCGTAGGTGCCAGAGCTCTGCCCTTCGAGCTGGGTGATGGTGACTCGTGTGGCGAAGTACGAGGACAGCAGGCCGACGATGTAGAGCGGCACGATGGCGATGAGTCCGGCGAGCACGCGGGTCGTGACGAGGTACTGCATCGAGGGGACGGCCATGACCTCGAGCGCGTCGACCTCCTCGGAGATCCGCATCGCGCCGAGCTGGGCG
>DASTPU010000044.1:0-62045 GCA_035762105.1 Nocardioidaceae bacterium
GTGCACGCCGACGCCTCCGCCGAGATGCCCGTCGTCCTCCGGCTCCTCGGCGGCACCGTCACCGCGGCGTCCGGCTCGGGCACCCGCACCATCCACGCCGACGACCTGTACGTCGGACCGCTCGAGACCACCCTGCGTCCCGACGAGATCGCGACCGAGGCGTGGTTCCCTGCACTTCCCGTCGACGCCGGGGTCGCCTTCGACGAGGTCGCCCGCCGGCACGGCGACTACGCCCTGTGCGGCGTGGCCGCCCTGGTCCGCACCGACCCCGCCGGCGTACCCACCACCGTCCGCGCCGGCTACCTGTCGGTGTCGGAGGTGCCGGCCGTGGTCGACCTGACCGACGCCTTCACGGAGCAGACGCCCACCGACGCGGAGCTCGACGCGGCCGCCGACCTCGCGGTCACCGCGCTCGACCCCGAGACCGACATCCACGCCAGCGCGGACTACCGTCGCCACCTCGCCGCCGTGCTGACCCGCAAGGTCGTCCGCCGCGCGTTCGAGAACCGCGCCTCCTCACGCACCGGAGGACCCGCATGACGTCCCCGACCACCGGCGAGCAGCTCCACGACGTGCGGCTGCGCGTGAACGGCGCGACCCACGACATCCGGGTACCCGGCCGCCGGCTGCTCAGCGACGCGCTGCGCCACGAGATCGGCCTGACCGGCACCCATGTCGGCTGCGAGCACGGTGTCTGCGGGGCGTGCACGGTGCTCCTCGACGGGGAGCCGGTCCGGGCCTGCCTGATCTTCGCCGTCTCCGCGCAGGACCACGAGATCACCACCGTCGAGGGGCTGGCCCTGCCCGACGGGTCGCTGAGCCCGGTCCAGCAGGCCTTCCGCGACTGCCACGGACTGCAGTGCGGCTTCTGCACCCCCGGCTTCCTCACCACGATCACCGCCGGCCTGCGCGAGAACCCGTCCCCGACCGAGGACGAGGCCCGCGACATGATCGCCGGGAACCTCTGTCGCTGCACCGGCTACCAGAACATCGTCGCCGCCGTCACCCGTGCCGCCGCGATCACCCGCGAGGGCGAGGAGGGCACGTGACCACCAAGATGTTCGGCGAGCGGGTCCACCGGGTCGAGGACGACCGGTTCCTGCGCGGCCACGGTCAGTACGTCGACGACCTCATGCCCGGGGCGGTGCACGCGGCCGTCCTGCGCAGCCCGCACGCCCACGCCCGCATCAAGGACATCGACGTGGAGGCGGTCCTCGACGTCGAGGGAGTGCTCGCGGTCTACACCTACGACGACCTCGAGGGTCCGATGGCCGAGCCGCTCCCGCTGCTCATCCCGCACCCCGACCTGACCCACGGCCGCACCCAGTACGCCCTCGCGAAGGACGAGGTGAACTACGTCGGCGAGGCGATCGCGATGGTCGTCGCCGTCGACCGGTACGTCGCCGAGGACGCGGTCGACCGGATCCACGTCGACTACGAGATCCTCCCGCCGGTGGTCGGCATCGACGCGGCCCGCCGGGCCGACCGCCTCGTCCACGAGGACGTCCCCGGCAACGTCGCAGCGCGGATGGAGCAGTCTGTCGGGGACGCCGAGACCGCGATCGCCGCGGCACCGCACCGGCTCACCCTCGACCTCCACGTCGAGCGCAGCGCGTCGATGCCGCTCGAGGGGCGCGGCACGGTCGCGCGCTGGGACACCGACTCCCACCGGCTCCAGGTGTGGACCTCCACCCAGACCTCGACCGGCGTGCGTGCCGCGGTGGCCAACAAGCTCGGCCTCGACCTCGGCCAGGTCGACGTGATCACGCCCGACGTGGGCGGCGGCTTCGGCGTGAAGATCGTGCACCCGTGGCCGGAGGAGCTGCTCGTGCCGATGGCCGCCCGCGCCCTGGGCCGTCCGGTGAGGTTCACCGAGGACCGGCGCGAGCACTTCGTCTCCTCGGCCCACGAGCGCGGCCAGGACCAGCACATCGAGGTGGGCTTCGACGACGAGGGACGGCTGCTCGGCCTCTCGGTCCAGCTCTGGCACGACAACGGCGCCTACACGCCCTACGGCCTCATCGTCCCGATCATCACCTCGACCCAGCTGCTCGGCCCCTACAAGCCGCGCAGCTACAAGGTGGTCTTCGAGAGCCTCTACACCAACACCGTGATCGTCACGCCCTACCGCGGCGCCGGACGTCCCCAGGGCGTGTACGCGATGGAGCGGACCATGGACGCGATCGCGAAGTACCTCGGCAAGGACCGCGCCGACGTCCGCGCCGCCAACTTCATCCAGCCCGACGAGTTCCCCTACGACCAGGGCCTGATGTTCCAGGACGGGCGGCCGCTGATCTACGACTCCGGCGACTACCCGGCCTCGCTCGAGAAGCTCCGCAAGCTCGTCGGCTGGGACGAGTTCGAGGAGTACCGCGCCCGGGCCCGCGCCGAGGGCCGGACGGTCGGGATCGGCCTGGCCTGCTACGTGGAGGGCACGGGCGTCGGGCCCTACGAGGGCGGCTGGGTGCACATCGAGACCAGTGGCAAGGTGAAGGTGGCCACCGGCCTCACCACGCAGGGCCAGGGCCACAAGACCGCCTTCGCCCAGATCGTCGCCGACGAGCTCGGCGTGCCGATGGAGGACGTCGAGGTCGTCACCGGTGACACCCGGCGGTCGCCGTACTCCGTGGGCACCTTCGCGTCCCGCGCCGCGGTGATCAGCGGCTCGGCGATCGCCCTTGCCGCCCGTCGTACCCGGGAGAAGGCTCTGCGGATCGCCGCCGAGGCGCTCGAGGCGAGCCCCGAGGACCTCGAGATCGTCGACGGGATCGTCCAGGTCAGGGGCGCGCCGGCCAGCCAGATCGCGCTCGGCACCGTGGCCGTGCTGTCGAACCCGCTGCGGTACGCCTTCGACGAGGCGTCCAAGGCCGCCACCCAGTTCGTCGTCGGCGACCCCGAGAAGCCACCGGTCGCGGACGACGACGAGCCCGGCCTGGAGGGCAAGGACTTCTACTCCCCCCAGCGGTCGACGTTCGCGAGCGGCATGCACGCGGTGATCGTGGAGACCGACCCGGACACCGCCGAGGTCAGGATCCTCAAGTACGCCGTCGTGCACGACTGCGGCAACCTCATCAACCCGATGATCGTCGAGGGGCAGATCCACGGCGGCGTCGCCCAGGGCGTCGGCGGAGCGTTGTACGAACGGATGGTCTACGACGACCACGGCCAGCTGCAGAACGCGTCGTTCATGGACTTCCTCATGCCCTACGTCACCGAGGTGCCGAGGACCATCGACATCGACCACCTCGAGACCCCGTCCCCGCTGAACCCGCTCGGCCTCAAGGGTGCCGGCGAGGCGGGCGTGATCCCCAGCGCGGCCGTGTTCGCGGCGGCGATCGAGGACGCCGAGGGCATCCCGATCACCTCGATGCCCATCTCGCCGTCGGAGCTGTTCGAGCTGCGGCGCCGCCACTCCCAGGGAGGACCCATCGCATGAAGCTTGCCGGAGAAGCAGTCCTGAACGCTCCCGTCCAGAACGTCTGGAACGCGCTGCTCGACCCGAACGTGCTGGTGCGCTCCATCCCCGGCTGCGAGCGGCTCGAGGTCACCGGCGAGAACGCCTACGGCCTGACGGTGAACGCCGGGGTGGCTGCGATCCGCGGCACGTACTCCGGCCGCTGCGAGCTCACCCAGCTCGAGCCGCTCGAGTCGCTGATGCTCAAGGCCGCGTGCGCCGGGGGCCCCGGCACGATCGCCGCCGACGTGAAGGTCGGGTTCACCGACAACGGCGACGGGACCACGCTGCTGCGCTACGACGCGGACGCCGAGGTCGGCGGCGCGATCGGCGGCGTGGGGCAGCGCATGCTGACGTCGGTGAGCAAGCGGATGGCCGGTGAGTTCTTCGGCAACGTCGAGCAGGCGCTGACCGCTCCCGCCGCGGCGCCGCCGCTCGGTGCCGCCGAGGCCGTCGCACCTGCGCCGTCCCCGGAGGCCGGCGCGCCGCAGGTCGGCCAGGCCTTCGTGGCGCCGCCGCGACCGGCGGCCGTTGCGTCCGGGGACTTCATGAAGGGGCTGCTGGTCGGCGGCGGCCTGGTGCTCGCGGGCGTCGTCGCCGGCGCGCTCGCCGCGCGGCGCCGCGGCTAGGGAGGTGACGAGCATGGCTGACGTCGGTCCGTACAGCACCGCCCGGGAGATGCTCGCCGCGGTGCGGGACAAGAGCATCTCCGCGCGGGAGCTGCTCGACCTGCACCTCGACCGGGTCGACGAGGTCAACCCGCGGGTCAACGCGCTGGTCAGCCTCGACCCCGACCGCGCCCGGGCGCAGGCGGCGGAGGCGGACGACCGGCTGGCGCGCGGCGAGGAGGTAGGACCGCTGCACGGCCTGCCGTTCGCCTTCAAGGACACCCACCAGGTGGCAGGGTGGCGGACCACGTTCGGCTCGCCGATCATGGCCGACAACGTCCCGAAGGCCGACGAGCTCCTCGTGGAGCGGATCCGCCGGGCCGGGGTGGTCGTCATCGGCCGGACGAACGTCCCCGAGTTCGCGGCCGGTTCCCACACCTTCAACCCCGTCTTCGGTACGACGTACAACCCCTTCGACCTGGGCAGGTCCGCGGGCGGGTCGAGCGGGGGAGCGGCAGCCGCGCTGGCCACCGGTATGGTCGCTCTCGCCGACGGCAGCGACATGGGCGGCTCGCTGCGCAACCCGGCGTCGTTCAACAACGTGGTCGGCCTCAGGCCCGGCCTGGGCAGGGTCCCGGAGTGGCCGCTGTACAACGCCTGGGAGACCACCTCGGTCGAGGGCCCGATGGCGCGCAACGTCTCGGACCTCGCCCTCCTGCTGTCCGTGATCGCAGGCCCCGACCCGCGGGTGCCGCTCGCCCTGGAGACGCCGGGAGGTGTGTTCGCCGAGCCGCTGGACGGGTCGCTCCGGGGGCTGCGGGTCGCGATGTCGGCCGACCTCGGCGGAGCGTTCGACGTCGACCACCGGGTCCGGGCGGTGCTCGAGGCGCAGCGGCAGGTCTTCGAGGACGCGGGCGCCGGCGTCGTCGACGCGCACCCGGACCTGCGGGAGGCCGAGGAGGCCTTCCGGACGCTGCGGGCCTGGCACATGCACGCCAAGCTCGGTCGCCTCCTGCGGCAGCACCCCGACGGGATGAAGCAGTCCCTCGCGGACAACATCCGCGCAGGGGAGCCGCTGACCGGCGACGACGTGGCGCGGGCCTACGCGAAGCGGACGACGCTCGGGGAGCGGATGCGCGTCTTCTTCGAGAGCCACGACGTGCTGGTGATGCCGGTCAGCCAGGTGCCACCGTTCCCGGCCGACCAGGAGTACCCCGCGGACGTCGACGGCCGCGTGCAGTCGACGTACCTCGACTGGATGCGGTCGGCCTACTTCGTGACCGTCACCGGCTGCCCCGCGGTCTCGGTCCCCGCCGGGTTCACCGACGACGGCCTGCCCGTCGGGATCCAGATCGTCGCGCCGCACTCGGCCGAGCGGCGGCTGCTCGAGGTGGCGCACGCGTTCGAGCAGCTCACCCGCGTCGGCGACCGCCACCCGTCGCTCTGACGCCCGGGCAGCAATAACCGGTCCCGGGGCGCGGACATTGCGGTGGAAAGTCCGGATCGGCAGCAACAACCGGTCCCCGGGACCGGATCCAGGCCGGCGGCGGGCTGGCACATCTGCACAACGCAGCCCCGCGCCTCCGGCAGGTCCTGCCGTGGCCTCCCGAGGCCGCCAGCGGGTGGAATGAAGGCCGGTCGCACAGCGAAGGACGGGAGACCAGATGGTGACGCAGGACCGCCGGATCCGGATCGGCATCGACACCGGGGGCACCTTCACCGACGTCGTCGCCCTCGACGAGGACACCGGCGAGATCGTCTCCACGAAGACCCCGTCGACGCCGTCCGACCCCGCCGACGGGTTCCTCGCCGGCGTGGAGAAGGTGCTCGGCCTGCTGGGCCTCCCGGCGGGCCACGGCGACGCGATCACCGCGGTCAGCCACGGTACGACGGTCGCCACCAACCAGCTCCTCGAAGGTAAGGTGGACCGCCTGGGGTTCATCACCACCGAGGGCTACGAGGCGATCCTCGAGATCGCCCGGCAGTCGGTCCCCGACGGCTACGGCAACTCCTACTTCTGGGTGAAGCCGGACCGGATCGTGCCTCGCGACCTGGTCAAGGCGGTCGGCGGCAGGCTCGACTTCACCGGCGCCGAGGTCCGGCCCTTCGACGAGGACGGCGCGCGCGCAGTGGCCCGCTGGTTCCGCGGCCAGGGCGTGAACACGCTCGGCGTCTGCTTCCTGCACGCCTACGCCAACCCCGCGCACGAGGAGCGGATGCGGCAGATCCTCGCCGAGGAGCACCCCGACGCGGTCGTCTCGGTCTCCTCGCAGGTGCTGCGCGAGTACCGCGAGTACGAACGCTCCATGACCACCCTCGTCGACGCCGCGGTCAAGCCGAAGCTGTCGCGCTACGTCACCAACATCAAGGACCGGCTGCACGCGTACGCCGGACAGCGCGCCGTGCCCTTCTACGTGATGAAGTCCAACGGCGGCGTGCTCAGCGCCGACGAGGTCGTGCACCAGCCGATCACCACCGTCCTCTCCGGGCCCGCAGCCGGTGCCCTCGGCGCCGCGCTGATCGCCAGGGTCGCCGGCTTCGACAGGGTCCTCACCTGCGACGGTGGCGGCACCTCGACCGACGTCTCGGTCGTCATCGACGGCGAGCCCACCCTGACCACCGAAGGCAGCGTCGGCCGGTTCCCCAGCAAGATCCCGATGATCGACGTCGTCACGGTCGGGGCCGGCGGCGGCTCCATCGCCTGGCTCTCGCCGGAGGGCACGCTCAAGGTCGGCCCGCAGTCGGCCGGCGCCGACCCGGGCCCGCTCTGCTACGGCCAGGGTGGCACCGAGGTCACGATCACCGACGCCCACGTGACCCTCGGCCGGATCCCACCCCACCTTCTCGGCGGCGAGATCCCGCTCCACGTGGATGCCGCCCGCGACGGCCTGGTCGAGCTCTCCGGCCGGCTCGGCATCACGCTGGAGGAGTGTGCCACCGGCATCCTCGAGATCTCGGCGTGGAACCAGGCCAACGCGCTGCGGCAGATCACCGTCAAGCGTGGCCTCGACGTCCGTGAATTCACGCTCACCACGTTCGGCGGCTCCGGCTCCCTGCTGCTGTGCCGGCTCGTCGACATCCTCGGCCTTGCCGGGGTGCTCGTGCCGCCGAACCCGGGCAACGTCTCTGCGTTCGGCCTGCTCACCGTCGACGTCAAGAACGACTACGTGCAGACCCACGTGTCCCTCCACGACCACCTCACCGCGGACACCGTCACCTCGGTGTACGACGACCTCACCGCCCAGGCCGCGAAGGCCCTCCACGTCGAGGGCTTCGCCGCCGAGCAGCACCGGTTCGTGCGGACTGCGGACCTGCGCTATTTCGGCCAGGCCTTCGAGGTCCGCGTGCCGGTCCCCGACGGCGACATCGACCAGGCGGTGCTCGAGGAGGTCGCCCGCCGCTTCCACGCGGAGCACCGCGCGCTCTACGGCTACGACTTCGCCGGCGACCCGACCCAGCAGGTCGAGTGGGTCAACCTCCGGGTCTCCGGGATCGGGCCGATCCAGCGGCCCGGGATCGCCGCCGAGCCCGTGCCCGACGAGCCCGGCGTCCCGGAGCCGTCCGGCCGGCGCCCGGTCTGCTTCGACGCCGTCGGGGGGTACGTCGAGACCCCGGTCTACTGGCGGCCCCACCTGGCCCCGGGCCAGACGGTCACCGGGCCGGCGATCGTCGAGGAGTTCGGCTCCACCGTGCCGCTGCACCCCGGCTTCACCGGGCGCATCGACGCACACCGCAACATCATCGTCACCCGGGAGGCCGCGACCGCATGACCATCACCGAGCCCACCCGGCCCACCGGGCCCACCGGGACCACCGCCATGTCCACGTCGGCCAAGGCGCCGACGCAGTTCCCGTTCGGCACGCTCACCGCCGACGCCGGAGCCCAGGCCGACCCCGTGCTCGTCGAGATCGTCCAGGGCAGCCTGGCGTCGGTCGAGATGGAGGTCGAGACCGCGATCGCGCGGACCTCGCGCTCGCCGATGATCCGCGACGCCCACGACTTCCGCGCCGGCATCCACGACCGGCTGCTGCGCAAGCTGACCGGCCGCTCCTACAGCGCGCTCGTGCATCCCGTCGTCCGGGACTTCCCACTCGAGGAGATGAAGCCCGGCGACGTCTTCTTCCACAACGACGTCTACGAGTCCGAGGGCGGCATCGGCCACCTACCCGACCTGTGCGTGACCGTGCCGGTCTTCCACGAGACCGGGAACGGCCCGGAGGTGGTCGCCTTCGTCCAGGCGTTCGGCCACCACGACGACATCGGCGGCGCAGTCCCCGGCTCGATGCCGAGCCACGCCACCTCCGTGTTCGAGGAGGGCCTGATGGTCCCGCCGATCAAGCTGTGGGACCGGGGCGTCCCGGTGCGCTCGGCGCTGCGGATCATGACGCGCAACTCCCGCATGCCGGAGTCGCTCGCCGCGGACCTCGACGCGGAGTGCTCGGCCTGCCTCATGGGCGCCCGCCGGCTCGGCGAGCTGTTCGACCGCTACGGACGCGACGTCGTCGAGTCCTGCTTTGACGCGATCATCGACCGCACCACCCAGACCTACCGCCGCGAGATCCTCAGCAAGATCCCGGTGGGCTCGTGGGTGTGGGAGGACTACGCCGAGCACGACGGGGTCGACGAGCCGAGGCTGCACACGCAGCGGATCACGCTGACCCGTACCGCCGCCGACGACCCGGACGGCGAGCGGATCGTCCTCGACTTCGCCGGCACCTCCCCGCAGGCGAAGGGACCGATCAACCACTGCGGCGACTACTCCGACGGGGTCTTCCTGAAGAAGTGGCTCGCCCCGATCCTGCGCAACCTCGCCGACACCCCCGAGCGGATGGCCGAGCTCGACGTCAACGAGGGGGTCGTGCCGCTGATCGAGATGCGGTTCCCACCCAAGGGCACCCTGCTGACCCCGGAGTTCCCGGCGCCGACCAACGCCCGCACCTTCGTGATCCTCCGTCTGCTCGGCGTGCTCGCCGGCGTGGTCGCCAAGGCCGTCGACGGGCGGATGCCCGCGGACCAGGAGACGATCCGCTACACCGGCGTGTACGGCGAGGACCTCGACGGTCGCCCCTACCTCATGCGCGAGGTGCTCGGCGGTGGGTCGGGCGGCCGCTACTACGCCGACGGCGAGGACACCATCCACGTGGTGCCCGACTCCCGGAACCTCCCCACGGAGTTCACCGAGTCCCGGTTCCCCTTCCGCGTCGAGAGGCTGGGCCTGGCGATGGACTCCGGCGGCGCCGGGAAGTACCGCGGCGGCCTCGGCTACGAGAAGCACATCCGGATGCTCAAGGACGGCCACTTCATGTCGATCGCCGACCGGTCGATCCTGGCCTGCTGGGGTGTCAAGGGCGGCAAGGCCGGCCGGCCGTTCGAGGTCGTCGTCGACCCGGGCGGCCCGGACGAACGCGTCGTGGACGCCCTCGCCGACGACGAGCCGGTGCGTGCCGGCGAGGTGATCCGGATCCGCACGACCGGGGGAGGCGGATGGGGCGAGCCCCTCGAGCGCGACCCGGAGCTCGTCGTACGCGACGTGGTCTGGCGGAAGGTCTCGCCGGAGGCGGCGCTGGAGGAGTACGGCGTCGTGCTGACCGGCTCCCTGGACGAGGACACCCTGTCGTACGACGTACAGGCCACCGGGTCCCGACGGGCCGAGCAGCTCGCCGGCCGGGCAGAGGACCAGGCGTTCTTCGACCGTGGGCCGGGCTACGCGACGCTCTCCGGGGGCAGCGACGCAGCGGAGGTCGACTGGCTGTAGCCGGGGGAAGGTCGCCGTCCCGGCCGGTCGGCCGGGCAGGAGCGGCCGGGCGGCGAGGATCCTTAGGCGCAGGCCCAGTCCCACCACAGGGAGGAGAGGTCTCCCCGCGCCAGCGCCTTCGGGTCACCGAAGAGCTGCCCGGAGCCCCCGTCGCCCCACATCATGAAGCCGAGCTCCAGCTGGATGAGCAGGGTTTGACACCGGTCCGGGTAGAAGTAGCGCGGATCGGTCTGCCACGGGTTGGGGTAGCCGCCCACCTTGTCGCCGCTGCCGTAGAAGGTGCCGGGGTTGTCGTCGGGGTCGTAGACCTCCCAGTCGGGGTCCGCCTCACGCAGCACGTCGTAGCCCGGCCGGTCGAGGCTGTCGATCTCCTCGCGTGAGGGCACGCCCTGCTCGAGGGTGAAGGAGATGGCCGTGCCCGGGCCGCCGGGACCGACCGGTCCGGCTGGGTGGTCCGGCCGCTCGGGTCGGCTCCGCGACGGCTGCTGCAGGGCGGCAGCGTCGTACCACCGTGCCTCGAAGCCGGTCAGGCCGTGCGTCTCGTCAGGGGTCAGGCCCCACAGAGGACCGCTGCCGACGAACCACTGCAGCAGCCCCGACCGCGGGAAGTCCGGCAGCGGCGGGACCTCGGCGAAGTTCACCTGCACCAGGAACCTCAGGCCGCGACCGTCGGCGTCCGTCGGCCAGTCGCGGTTCTCAGGAAGGAACGGGGACCCGGAGGCGAACGACCGGGTCGGGGCGGTGGCGTGCCCTGCGGGCGACATCGCCGCGAACGGTCTCACCAGCGACTCGATGAGCGCGCGGTGCTCGGGCATCCGCCCGAGCAGGCCGGCGATGTCCTCCATGGCGCGATCGTACGGACGCGGGCCCCGCCCCGCCTGCGGAACCGCCGCCCCGGGCAGGGTTGGCAGAAGTTGCCCAGCGACCGCGGGGTGCTTGGCTCTTGTTGACCGTGCCAGGCCCGAGCGCCGAACCCTAGATTCGTCGGCATGCGGATCGTGATCGCCCTCGGCGGCAACGCCATGACGTCCCCGGACGGCAGCGCGCGCCCCGAGGACCAGCGCGCCGCGGTCACCGAGGCGGCCGGGCCGATCGCCGACCTGGCCGTCCAGGGCCACGACGTCCTGCTCACGCACGGCAACGGCCCCCAGGTGGGCAACATCCTGCTCAAGAACGAGCTCTCCGCGAGCATCGTCCCGCCGGTTCCCCTCGACTGGTGCGGCGCCCAGACCCAGGCCACGATCGGCGACCTGCTCCTCAACGCGCTCGACGCCGCCTTCGCGCAGCGTGGGAGCGACCGGCGTACCGCCGTCCTGGTCTCCCGCAGCCTCGTCGACGCCGACGACCCGGCGTTCACCCACCCGACCAAGCCCATCGGCCGGTACCTTCCCGAGGACGACGCGAAGCTGATGATGGAGCACGGCCAGCAGTACGTCGAGGTGGCCGGCCGTGGCTGGCGGCGGGTCGTCGCCTCGCCGGAGCCGATCGCGGTCCTCGACGGGCCGGCCGCCGACGTGCTGCTCGGCCAGGGCTTCGTCGTCGTCTGCTCCGGCGGCGGTGGCATCCCCACCGTCCGCAGGAGCGACGGGACGCTCGAGGGCGTGGAGGCGGTCATCGACAAGGACCTGACCGCGGCACTGATCGCCCAGGAGACCTCCGCGGACCTGCTCGTCATCGCGACCGACGTGGACTCCGCGGTGACCGACTGGGGCACCCCGCACGCCAGGCCGATCGGCGAGGTGACGACCAGCGAGATGCGCGCGATCGCGAAGGACCAGGGGTTCGCGGCGGGGTCGATGGGGCCGAAGGTCGAGGCGGTCACGAGGTTCGCCGAACGCACCGGCGGCACCGGCATCATCACCTCGCTGGCCCGCATCTCCCTCGCCATCGAGGGTCATCTCGGCACCCGGGTGGTGCCCGGGTGACTCCCCGCTCGATCTGACGCAGGAACCGACCAGGAAGGAAGCGACACGTGCCCGCTGCCATTGAAGTACGCAAGGTGCCCATCCACTCCGTCGCCGACGCGAGCGAGCTCGCCAGGCTCATCGACGACGGCGTGATGGAGGCCGACCGCATCATCGCGGTGATCGGCAAGACCGAGGGCAACGGCGGTGTGAACGACTACACCCGCATCATCGCCGACCGTGCCTTCCGCGAGGTCATCCAGGTGAAGGGCTCGCGCTCGACGGAGGAGGTCCGGCAGATCCCGATCGTGTGGTCCGGCGGCACCGACGGCGTGATCAGCCCGCACGCGACGATCTTCGCGACCGTGCCCGACGACAAGGCCGAGAAGACCGACGACCTGCGGCTGACGGTCGGCTTCGCGATGAGCGAGCGGCTGCTGCCCGAGGACATCGGCCGCACCCCGATGATCGAGAAGGTGGCCGACGCCGTGAAGGTCGCCATGGAGCGCGCCGGCATCACCGACCCGGCAGACGTGCACTACGTGCAGACCAAGACGCCGCTGCTCACCATCCACACGATCCGTGACGCGAAGAGCCGCGGCGAGACCGTGTGGACCGAGCACACCCACGAGTCGATGGACCTCTCCAACGGGTGTACGGCGCTCGGCGTCGCCGTCGCTCTCGGCGAGATCGAGATGCCGTCGGACGAGGACGTCATGCACAACCGCGCCCTGTACTCCTCGGTGGCGTCCTGCTCCTCCGGCGTGGAGCTCGACCAGGCGCAGGTGGTCGTGGTCGGCAACGCCCGCGGCGTGGGCGGCCGCTACCGCATCGGCCACTCGGTGATGAAGGACGCCCTCGACCAGGACGGCATCTGGGAGGCGATCCGTGACGCCGGGCTCGAGCTCCCCGAGCGTCCCCACCACACCGACCTCGGCGACCGGCTGGTCAACGTCTTCCTCAAGTGCGAGGCCAGCCAGGACGGCGAGGTCCGCGGGCGACGCAACGCCATGCTCGACGACTCCGACGTGCACTGGCACCGGCAGATCAAGGCGGCCGTCGGCGGCGTGACCGCGGCGGTCACCGGCGACCCGGCGGTGTTCGTCTCCGTCTCCGCGGCTCACCAGGGCCCGGACGGCGGCGGCCCGGTCGCGGCCATCGTCGACATGGGCTGACGGTCGCAGGGCCGGTCGACGTACCGGCTGCTCGACGCGGAAGGGCCCCCACCGGGGGGCCCTTCCTGCCGCCTGGGACCTTCGGCTCTTCGCACGGCGAGCCGGCTCGGGACACGCTGGGAGCAGCAGCACACCCTGCTGCCGAGGAGTGTCATGAGCACCACGCCTGCGAAGGAGCCGGAACGGAGCCGCCCGCCGTGGCGGGTCGAGGGGGCTCCCAAGCATGCGGCCGACGACGGCGGGCGTCGGCGCACACCGTGGTGGCACTGGCTCCTGCTCCTGCTGATCCTGCTGCCGCTGAACTGGGCGATCTCGAACGCCGTGCTCGGCCCGGAGGCGCCGACGGACGTCTCCTACTCGTTCTTCCGCGCCCAGGTCGAGGCCGGCAACGTCGCCGAGGTGACCGCGGTCGAGGACGAGCTCACCGGCACCCTCGAGCGGGAGGTCGCCTACCCGCCGAAGGCGGAGGAGCAGACCCGGGTCGAGGTGTTCCGGACCTACCGGCCGACCTTCGCCGACGACAGCGTGATCGAGGACCTGATCGACCAGGGCGTCAGCGTGTCCGCCGAGCCGTACACCGGCGCGCCGTGGTGGCAGCAGCTCCTGATCGGCTTCGGTCCGACGCTGCTGTTCATCGGCCTACTCGTGTGGTTCCTCGGCCGCTCCGCGCGCGCGGGGCTGGGCGGCGGACTCGGCGGCCTGGGGAAGTCGCGCGCGGAGATGTACCACCCCGAGTCGGGCAGGCGGACCACCTTCGACGACGTCGCGGGCATCGACGAGGTCGAGGCGGAGGTCATGGAGATCGTCGACTTCCTCAAGAACCCCGAGCGCTACCGCAAGCTGGGAGCGTTCATCCCCAAGGGCGTGCTGCTGACCGGCGCGCCGGGCACCGGCAAGACCTTGCTGGCCCGGGCCGTGGCCGGGGAGGCGAACGTGCCGTTCTTCCACATCTCCGCGTCGGAGTTCATCGAGATGATCGTCGGGGTCGGTGCGAGCCGGGTCCGCGACCTGTTCGACCAGGGGAAGAAGGCCGCGCCCTCGATCATCTTCATCGACGAGCTCGACGCGATCGGGCGTGCCCGCGGCGCCGGCGTCACCTTCGGCGGCCACGACGAGCGCGAGCAGACCCTCAACCAGATCCTCACCGAGATGGACGGGTTCACCGGTACCGAGGGCGTGGTCGTCCTCGCCGCGACCAACCGGCCCGAGATCCTCGACCCGGCGCTGCTGCGCGCGGGACGGTTCGACCGCAAGATCCACATCAACCCGCCCGACAAGGACGGGCGCGCGCAGATCCTCGGTGTGCACACGCGCGGGGTGCCGCTCGCGGACGACGTCGCGCTCTCCGACGTCGCCGCCGCGACTCCCGGCATGGTCGGCGCGGACCTGAAGAACCTCGTCAACGAGGCCGCGCTCCTCGCCGCCAAGAACCGCCACGAGCGGGTCACGGCGGACGACTTCACCGACGCGTTGGAGAAGATCGTCCTGGGCACCGCCCGGCGGATCCTGATCTCGCCCGAGGAGCGGCGGCGCACGGCCTTCCACGAGTCCGGACACGCGCTGCTCGGCATGATCACGCCGGGCGCCGACCGGGTGCGCAAGGTGTCGATCATCCCGCGTGGAGCGTCTCTCGGTGCGACGTACCAGGCGCCCGAGGACGACAAGCACTACTTCACGCGTGCCTACGTCCGCGGCCGGATCGTCGGCGCGCTCGGCGGGCGTGCGGCCGAGGAGCTCGTGTACGCGGACGCGACGACCGGTGCCGAGTCCGACCTGCAGATGGTGACCGCCCTGGCCCGGCAGATGGTGGGCCGGTGGGGCATGTCCGAGGCGGTCGGGCCGGTCGCCGTACTCCCCGCCCCGGGGGAGGAGCAGACCTTCTTCGACGTCAACGGGCCGTCGCCGTCGACGCGTGACCTGGTCGACGCGGAGGTACGGCGGATCGTCGACGAGTGCTACGCCGAGGCCCTCGACACGTTGCGGGCACACCGCCCGAACCTCGACCGGCTGGCCGCCCGCCTGCTGGAGGCCGAGACACTCGACGAGCACGAGGCGTACCTCGCCGCCGAGCTGTCCGGCGAGCTGGTCCCGATGGCGCTCACCCCGACCGACATCGAGCCCCGCTCGCGCGGAGGCCGCTCTCCGGCCGCGGGCTAGCATCGCGAGCATGGACGACAACGCACCCATGCCGCAGATCCCCGACGACACCGTCACGTTCGCCGGCGGCGGCCGCATGCCGCTGCTCGGGTTCGGCACCTGGCAGATCAAGGGCGACGAGGCCACGGCGGCCACCGGGGCCGCGCTCGAGGCGGGCTACCGGCACATCGACACCGCGACCATCTACGAGAACGAGGCCGAGGTCGGCCGCGCCCTGCGCAGCAGCGGGCTCGCGCGCGACGACGTCTTCGTCACCACCAAGTGCCCGCCGCACCTGGCCGGGCAGGAGATCGAGACCCTGAAGCGGAGCCTCGACATGCTCGGCCTCGACCGGGTGGACCTCTGGCTGATCCACTGGCCCGGCGAGGACGGCGTGTCGCGCGACATGTGGCGCACGTTCGTGGAGGCCCGCGAGCAGGGCCTCACCCGCGACATCGGGGTGAGCAACTTCCCGGCCGAGCTGATCGACGAGATCACCGAGGACACCGGTGTGAAGCCGGTCGTCAACCAGATCAAGTGGAGCCCGCTGCTGTTCAAGCGTGACGTGGTCGAGCAGCACCGCGAGCGGGACGTTGCACTCGAGGGGTACAGCGCACTGCGCGGCGGGACGCTCGAGGACGACACGATCCTCGGCATCGCCGACCGGCTCGGGCGGACCCCGGCGCAGGTGATCGTGCGCTGGCACCTGCAGCACGGGTTCATCGCGATCCCGAAGTCGACCAAGGTCGAGCGGATCCGGTCCAACGCCGACGTCGGGGGCTTCGAGCTCTCCGCCGACGACATGGCCGCCCTGGACGCGCTCGGCCGGTCCTAGCGGATCGACCTCGCGCATGACCGACCGGCGACCGGGGTGCCCGCAGGAAGGAGATCGATGACCGAGGAGCAGACCTACCCGGCCCTGTGCCAGACGGTCCTCGACACCACCGACGTCCGCGCACTGGCGGAGTTCTACCGGCAGCTTCTGGGACTGCGGTACCGGCCCGGCGACGAGGAACCGGACCCGGCCGGTGACGACTGGTTGGTGCTGCGCGACGCCGACGACAACAACAGGCTGGCGTTCCAGCAGGTGCCCGAGCTGCCCGAGGCGACGTGGCCCGAGGGTCCGCGGCCCCAGCAGCTGCACCTCGACCTCACGGTCCCGGACGTCGCGCAGCTCGACGCCCAGCACGAACGCGTGCTCGCGCTGGGCGGGCGGCTGCTCCTCGACCGGTCCGACGACCCCGAGGAGCCACTACGGGTCTACGCAGACCTCGCCGGCCACCCGTTCTGCATCTTCGTGGCCTGACCGGCGATCAGGCCTCGAGGACGACCTCGTCCTGCTCCAGGCGGGGGAGGCGGTCGAACCACGCGTTCTCACCGGGCCTGCCGATGTTCACCACGACGAGCGACTTCAGCGACGTACCGGCGAACAGGTCGGCGTCGAGGGCCGCGGCGTCGAAGCCGCCCATCGGACCGGCGGCGAGGCCGGCCGCGCGGACCCCGAGGAAGAAGTAGCCGGCCTGGAGGGTCGCGTTGAACCGGGCGGCCTGCTCGCGCGCGGCGTCGTCGGCGAAGGCGTCCTTCGCGCCGGGGAAGTGCGGGAAGGTCCTGGGCAGGTGCTCGTGGAACTCCGTGTCGGCGGCGAGGACAGCGACGAGCGGGGCGTTCGCGGTCTTGTCGCGGTTGCCGTCGGCCATGTGCTTCAGGAGACGCTCGCGGGCCTCGCCCTCACGCACCAGCACGATCCGCAGCGGCTGCATGTTCATCGCGGTGGGGGCGTACTTGACCAAGTCGTAGATGGCGGCGATCTGCTCGTCGGTCACCGGCTCGTCGGTGAAGGTGTTCGCGGTGCGGGCGTCACGGAAGAGCAGGGCCTGGGCTTCGGGGGAGAGTGCGAGAGTCATACCGGGTGCAACGGTGATTGACCATTCAACCATCCCTGATCCGCTGTGACATGGGCCATGCTGCGCGGCCGAAGCCCCGGAGACAGCGAAGCCCCGGACCTCGCGGTCCAGGGCTTCGGTGGCGACCCCGACGGGACTCGAACCCGCGGCCTCCGCCGTGACAGGGCGGCGCGCTAACCAACTGCGCTACGGGGCCATGCTCTCTTGTGTTGCTCGAGCGGTGGAACTCTAACCCATCCACCGCCATTCCTCCGAATCGACCGTGAGCCGGGCCGGAAGTGGCACCCCCAACGGGATTCGAACCCGTGCTACCGCCGTGAAAGGGCGACGTCCTAGGCCACTAGACGATGGGGGCTGGCAACCCAAAGGCCGTCGGGCGCGACTGCCGTCAGGGACCGCTCAAGCATAGGGCACGGACCGACACGCCCCAAATCACCACCGCCGCCCCGAACGGCGACAATGGAGGCGTGATCGAGATGAGCCGGGAGCGCTTCGAGGAGCTGGTGGGCGACGCCCTCGACGAGGTGCCCGAGGAGCTGGCCGCGCTCGTCGACAACGTCGTAGTGCTCGTCGAGGACGAGCCGCCGGCGGACGACCCCGACCTGCTCGGCTACTACGACGGGACGCCGCTCACCGAGCGCGACACCAGGTACGCCGGGGTGGTGCCCGACCGGATCATGATCTTCCGCAACCCGATCCTGCGGATGTGCGAGGACGCCGACGAGGTGGTCGACGAGGTTCGGATCACCGTCGTGCACGAGATCGCGCACCACTTCGGCATCGACGACGACCGCCTCCACGACCTCGGCTACGCCTGAGGGGCCTCGCTGCTTCCCACGGAGAACTTCATGTTCCCGCGGGGAATTCCCCATGGGGAGTGCCCGATTACCAGGGCACCCTGGTAATCGGCGGTCAGCGGGCGGCGAGCCAGAAGCCGGCGAAGCACAGCAGCAGCGCCGGTACGACGGTCAGCGCGACCGTCCAGGCCCCTCGGCGGGGCCCGAGATCGTGCACGTGGACGGCGAACGCGGAGTAGGTCGTCAGAGCGCCGCAGAACCCGGTGCCCAGCAGCGCGAGCTTGTCCCCGGAGAGCGCCATCCCGCTGAACAGGCCGAGCAGGAACGAGCCGGCGACGTTGACGAGGATCGTGCCCCAGTGGAGGTACCCGTCGAGCAGGTGCGCCGCGATGTACCTCAGCGGAGCCCCGACGGCGGCGCCGAGCGCGACGAGCAGGAAGCTCACAGGTCGCCCTCCTCCTCGTCGAACTCAGCCCTGCTCGACGGCGTGCTGAACCGGTCCGCGAGCGCGACCGCGGCGAGGCACGCCGCCACCGTCCCCACGGCGTAGACGCCCGCGGTCACCACCTCACCGGCGTCGGTGAGCGCGCGGGTCTGCTCCGACCAGGCGGACAGCGTCGTGAAGCCTCCCAGCACGCCCGTGCCCAGGAGGGGAGGCAGCAGCGGATGCCGTCGTACCCAGGCGGAGGCCGGGAGCAGCCCGAGCAGGAACGCGCCCACCACGTTGATCCCGAAGGTCGCCCACGGGAACCCGGCGGCATCGGCGCCGCCCACGCTGAGGGCGTGCCGGAGCACGGCCCCCACGGCGCCGCCGACGGCCACGGCGAGGAGCACGACACCGTGCAGCGGGTGGCGCGCGGTCACGAGGTCTGGTCGGAGTCGTCGTCCGTGGAGGGGCCGGGCCAGGGCAGCGGTGCCTCGCCGGCTGCCTGCCGGGCGAACTCACCGAAGAACCAGCGCTGAAGCTTCTTCTCCAGCCGCGACGAGGAGAGCACCAGGAGCTTCTGCTCCTGGCAGAACTGGTCGGCCCGTTCCAGGGTCTCCATGAGGTCGGTCATGGTCTGCGGCATGGTCTCGGGGACCAAGAGCTCGAAGGTGGCCTGCTCCCGGCCGGAGGCCAGCTCTCGCTCCATCTGGTCGATGCCTCGGGTGAGCCGGCGCTCCTGCTCGGCCCGGATGAAGATCTCGGAGAGCTCGGAGGCCACCGGGTACTTGTGGCCGTGGGCCAGGGCGAGCAGTCGCAGCTCGCGGCCGAGCTCGTAGTAGCGCCGCCGGAACTTCAGGTACAGCTCCACCGGGAGGTCGACGAAGCGGATCCGCACGGGGTTGTCCGGCAACCCGGCCTCGGCGATCCGGTCCTGCACGGTCTGGTCCAGGTCGAACACCTCGCCGGCGAGGTCGTCGTCGTCGGGCGGTTCGTCGGAGGGCTCGAACCAGACCACCTTGCCCTCGGGGGTCAGCTCGGCTCCCCACGCCGCGGAGTGCAGCGCGACCAGCCCGAGCCCACGGCCGAAGGTCGCCAGGAGGTTCTCCTCGTCGGCCATCTCCACGTTCACGGAGGGCGGCCGGACGGAGGCGTCGCGGATCTCCACTCGTGGGTGGGCGCGCGTGCCGCGGACCCGGACCGTGATCGGCGGCGTGCCGTGCAGGATCGCGTTGGTCACCAGCTCGGACACCCCGAGCTCCGCCGGCCTGACGATGTCCTCGCGCTGGAGCCGGCTGAGCACCTCACGCACCCAGGCGCGGGCCTTCCGCACCGACGCCGGGTCGGGCTCGAGCGGCATGGCCTCGAGGTTCAGCGGCATCTGGTCACACCCGCTTCCGCGCTGCCTGGAGCCCGATGAGACGGGTGACGACCATCGCCACGTAGAAGAGGCCGACGACCTGCTCGATCATGATGACGCTCTTCGCCTGGCCCGAGACGGGAAGGACCTCGGTCATGCCGGTGCCGGTGAGCGTGGTGAAGGACATGAACAGCATGTCCATCCAGGAGTGCACGTCGTCCCCGGTGGGCGCGGTGAAGGCGAGCGGGTCCACCGCGTTGAGCACGACGAACACGTAGGCGAACGCCCACGCGAAGAACGTGAACACGGTTCCGATCGCGAACAGCTCGTCCCTGCCCACGGTCGTGTCGGCGAGCATGTACGCGGTCATGCTGAAGGCGGCGTAGAAGTACAGCACTGCCTCGAACGCGGAGGACCACGCGAAGAGCTGCTCGCTGGCGGTGAACACCTGGATGACCAGCAGCACCATCGCCGGCGCCGCGATCAGCACGCTCACCCAGGACAGGAAGGGCGTGATCCGCACGACCAGGACGACGAGCGAGAGCACCGTGATGCCCAGGATCGCGAAGGCGGCGCGACCCACCGCGGTCTGCTCCATGAACGGGTACGCCAGGATGCCGACCAGCTGCGCGACGAGGATCGCCCCGCTGGGTGTCTGGCGCACGAACGCGATCACTCCCACGGAGGAAGGCTAGCCCGCATCGGCAACGACGGGGCGGAGGAGCAGCGTGAGGGACGGCGGCACGCCGTGCAGAGCGGAGCTTTCCCCTGTGCTCTTGGCAACCCGCGAAGCGCTTCTCTGCCAAAGGCGTTTGTAGGGGGAGAAGTCGGTTACTTCCCCCCGTGGGACCCCACTTCGGCTGGGGCCGAGGCACCAGCGAAATGGAGCGAACCGATGACACGAAGCCCGCTGACGGCTGCCGCAGTACTTCTCCTCTCAGGCGCGCTCGTCGCGGGCTGTGCCCAGGGGACCGGTGGGGAGGCCGCGACGAACGCGTCCTTCGACCCTGAGGCGCAGCTCAGCGGGAAGCTGACGGTGATGGGCTTCGGAGCGGGCGACGAGATCGCGACGGTACGGCTCGACGAGGCCAAGGCCGCGCTGGGGGACGTCGACGTCAAGCTGATCGAGGGCGACCTCGACATCCAGCAGTTCCTCTCCTCGGTGGCCACCGGCGAGCCGCCCGAGATCATCTATGCCGACCGGAACCAGATCGGCACCTTCGCCTCACGCGGGGCGATCATGCCTCTCACCGACTGCATCGAGGGGGAGGGCATCGACACCGGTGTCTTCCGTGAGTCCGCACTCGAGCAGGTCACCTTCGACGACGAGGTGTACGGGATCCCGGAGTTCAACGTCGTGCAGATCATCCAGGCCAACGCCGACCTGCTCGACCAGGCGGGCCTGGCCGTCGAGGACGTCAACGGCTCCGACTGGGAGGCCGTCGAGGCTGCGAACAACGAGCTGATGCGCCGGAACGGCGGCAAGCTCGAGGTGATCGGCTTCGACAGCAAGCTGCCGGAGTTCCTCCCGTTGTGGGCGAAGGCCAACGGCGCGGACCTGATCTCCGAGGACGGTCGGACCGCCCAGCTGGACGATCCCGCGGTCGTCGAGGCCCTCGAGTTCGCAGTGGGCATCTACGACGCGCAGGGCGGCTTCAGCGACGTCAAGGCCTTCCGTGACTCGGCCGACTTCTTCGGCGAGGGCAACCAGTTCGCGAGCGGCACGCTCGGCGCGATGCCGATGGAGCAGTGGTACGTCAACGTGCTGAACGAGGTCTCCCCGGATGCGCCGATGGCCTTCGACACCGTGATGTCCCGGGAGGGCGAGCCGCTGGCGTTCGCATCCGGGTCCGCGTGGGCGATCCCCAAGGGCAGCAAGAACCCCGAGGCCGCCTGCCGGTACGCGCGAGTGATGACCGAGACCCAGAGCTGGGTGAAAGCTGCCGAGGAGCGTGTGCGTCTCCGCCAGGAGGAGGGCGGCATGTTCACCGGCGTACTCACCGGCAACACTGAGGCCGACGAGCAGATCCGCGAGATGGTGATGCCGAGCGGTGAAGAGACCTGGGACAGCGCCGTCGAGGCGGTGTACGCCGCCAACGACAGCACCTTCTCGCTGCCCGCCAATCCCGCGGGCGAGGAGTTCGAGGCGGCCTGGCAGGACGCCGTCAACCGAGTCCTGAACGGGCAGCAGCAGCCCGCGGAAGCCATGAAGCAGGCCCAGGAGGAGGCACAGCAGGCGCTCGACGAGGCCTGGGCTGAGTGGGACGACAGGTGAGTACGGCGGTCAGGGCGGCCTCTCGCCCGCCCGCCCCGCCTCGGCGGAGCCGCATGCGCAGGGCGGACACTCGCGCGGCTCTGCTCTTCATCAGCCCCTGGATCGTCGGGTTCCTGGTCTTCACGCTCTACCCGGTGGTCTACACCGGCTATCTGTCGCTCACCGACTACGACGTCATCAACGACCCGAGCTTCGTCGGCCTGGACAACTTCCGGCAGCTCCTCGAGGACCCGAAGACCGCGCTGGCGCTGAAGAACACCTTCATCTTCGCGGCACTCTCGGTCCCGGCCCAGCTGCTCGTGTCGTTGTTCCTTGCGCTCCTGCTGAACTGGGCCGGTCGGGCCTCAGGCTTCTTCCGGACCGCGTTCTTCCTGCCGAAGATGACCCCGCCGGTCGCGATCGGCATCCTGCTCCTGCTGCTGTTCAACGGACAGAGCGGCCTGATCAACAAGATGCTGGGCGCGGTCGGCATCGACGGCCCGTCCTGGACCACCGACCCGACCTGGGTGAAGCCCGGCCTCGTGCTGATGAGCCTGTGGACCGTCGGGGGCTCGGTGATCATCCTGCTGGCGGCGCTCCGGAACGTCCCGCAGGAGCTGTACGACGCAGCGCGGGTCGACGGGGCCGGCTGGTGGCGCCAGACGTGGCACGTGTCCATCCCGATGATCAGCGGTGCGCTCTTCTTCGTGTTCACCGTCGACACGATCGCGGCGTTCCAGTCGTTCACCGAGGCCTACACGGCGTTCTTCGGTTCCGGCAACACGACGTACAGCAACGACGCCGCGCTGTTCTACGCGATCTACCTGTTCCAGCAGGCCTTCGAGTTCCTGCACATGGGCTATGCGTCGGCGATGGCCTGGGTGCTCTTCGTGGTCATCATGGTCGTGACCCTGGTCCAGATGAGGCTCACCAAGCGGTTCGTCTACTACGAGGGGGAGCAGCGATGACCGCGGTGGAGACGCCGGCACCTCGGATCACCGCCGAGACCGCGGTAGCGGAGGCGCAACGGCTCAGCGAGCCGCCCTCGCGCGAGGTGGGCAGCACCGCGTTGAGGTGGCTGCTCTACGTGGCCCTGTCGGCGCTGACGCTGGTGTTCGTCTACCCGTTCATCTGGTTGGTCAGCGCGTCGTTCAAGCCTCGCGGGGAGGTCTTCGACAACAAGCTGATCCCCGAGACGTTCACCTTCGACAACTACATCGCAGTGTGGCAGGAAGCCCCGATGGCGCTGTGGATGTTCAACACGATGCTGGTCACGGTGCTCGCAACGGTCACGGTGACCATCTCCAGCGCGATGGTGGCGTGGGGGTTCAGCTACTTCCGTTTCCGGGGGCGCAGCTTCCTGTTCGGACTGGTGCTGGCGACGATGATGCTTCCGGGCGCGGTCACGATGATCCCGGTCTTCCTCATCTGGGACGCGCTGGGCCAGGTCGGCAACCTGACGCCCCTGTGGGCCGGCAACCTCTTCGGCAGCGCGTTCTACATCTTCCTTCTGCGCCAGTTCTTCCTCGGCCTCCCGCGCGAGCTCTTCGAGGCGGCGCGGATCGATGGCGCGAACCACTGGCAGGTCTTCGTCCGGATCGCGCTGCCGCTGACCAAGCCGGCACTGATCGTCACCGCGCTGTTCGAGTTCCAGGCCGCCTGGACCGACCTGATGCGGCCGCTGATCTACCTGCGTGACTCGAGCACGTTCACCGTCCCGCGTGGCCTCAAGTCGCTGCTTGACCAGTTCGGCTTCGGCGGGGAGTGGCACTGGGAGATCGTGGTCACCGCGAGCGTGATCGCGACGCTCCCGATGATCGTTCTCTTCTTCCTCGGCCAGCGGCACTTCGTCCAAGGCATCGCCACGACGGGAAGCAAGGGCTGACTCGCGCGCTACTCGGCAGGCGCCACCGGCTGGCGCAGCAGTGTGCGCAGCTTCTCGGGCGCACTCCGACGTGGATCGCCGAGGTAGATCTCGTGGTGCCGGCCACGCGGCCGGCAACCGGCTGCGCAGATCCCCTCGTGCAGCAGCGCGATGGACGACGCCTCAGCGGCGTACGGCCCGACGTGCAGCACCTGTGCGCAACGGCCTTCCGCCCATCGTTCGAAGCGTAGCCGGTCCACGGCGGGGACGCGCCTCCGCCGGGTCCGTTCGACCGCGGCGCGGATGGTGTCCTCGTCGATGGGGTCCGGTTGCACCATCATCGCCTGCCAACGCCAGAGTCGGCGGTCGCTGCCCGCCATCGTCGTCCGGCCGGCTGCCACGGCGGTGACGATGGCCTGCTGCCCGGGGTCGTCGACCCACCAGAGCGCCTCGAGCGGCCTGACCTTCGTCGCCACGCTGTGCTCCTTCTTCGCGAGAAAGTGGGCGGCGTAGCTCACGGCGTAGAGCGCCTGCACCGCCTCGGCGAACTCGTCGCCCTCAGGTCCGCCCCGCCCGGAGACCATCAGGTAACCGAGCTCGGGCACGTCTACGAGGTCGACTCGCCCCTTCCGGCCCTTGTAGAGCGCATCGAGGCTGGAGGTCGTCGTACTCATGTGGCCATTGTCCGGGCCCCGCGCGCCCGTGGAAGGGCCGGACGTCGCCGGTCGAGCGGCCCGTCCCCGTGCCCGTACCTCGTCTCGGGGTCGGCCCCGCATTTTCTTTACTTTCGATCCCTCAAGTTCTTCTCATGGTGCACCGATGTTCTGGTTGAACGGCCCGATGAGTTATCCCCCGTACTCGTCGGGCCGTTCTTCCATTCCTGCACGGACCCGCTCGACCGGGGGGGCCGGCGCCCCCGTCCGGGGCAGTCAGCGGACGGTGGAGAGGAAGGTGTCCACGGCGTCGAAGAACGCGTGGGGGTGCTCGCGGCGGACACAGTGCGCGGAGGCCGGGATGCGCACGAACCGGACGTGCGCGTTGCCGATCTCGTTGAGCGCCCGCTCGACCTCGTCGGTCATGACCACCTCGCCCATGTCGTCCCCGGAGAGCACGAGGGTCGGCACGGTGACCGTGGCGAACAGCTCGGGCCAGCGGGTGGTCGGCTTGAAGTCGCCGTAGGCCAGGTAGCGCAGGTCCATCTGCTGCTCGGCGATGCCGGTGACCAGCAGCTCGTCCTCCGGCCAGTCCGGGTGCGCCTCGCGCCGGATGCGCAGCAGGTCGTCGTCGTCGCGGGCCTCGAGGCTGGCGTTGATCCCGGCGAGGACGTCCGAGCCGTGGGCAGGGTCGCGCTGCTCGTCGTCGGGCCCCAGCGGGGCGGGGTCCTCGAGGACCAGAGCGCGCACCAGCTCGGGTCGACGTACCGCCACCGTGAGCGCGACCGCGCCGCCGAGCGAGTGACCGACCACCACCGCCGGCTCGCCGAGCTGCTCGAGGATCCCGGTCGCGTCCTGGACCATCACCTCGCCGGGGTGGCCGGCGAGCTGCTCCTCGGTGAACCGGGGCGAGGTGCCGTGCCCGCGCTGGTCGGGGATCACCAGGGCGTACGAGGACCCCCAGTGCGCCTCCGCGCTCGGCCAGCCGGACCCGGAGTCGGTGAGCCCGTGGAGGAACAGCATCGGCGGGGCCTGCCCCTCCGGCTGCCCCGCCCGTCGTACGGTCAGGTCGGTCCGGATCTCTTGGCTCATCCCTGCTCCGATCTGGTGACGCGGAAGAGCTCGGACACGGTGTCGTGGCACACCGTGGTCCTGCCCAAGGCTGCCACGGCCGGACGGCCGCGGGACGCGCAACGCCGAGGCTCGACCTCTGTCATCGGTCGAGCCTCGGCGTTCGCGAGGTCACCTGTCCAGGTGCCGCGCCCAAGCAAAGGCGAACAGGCCGTAGCAGCCGATGCCGGCGGCCAGCACCAGCAGCATCGGCACGCCGAACGGCTGCTCGAGCACGGTCTGGAGCGCCTGGTCGAGACCGCCGGACTTCTTCGGGTCCTGCGCGACGGCTGCCCAGATGAACAGACCGGCGACCACGAAGAGGGCGATGCCCTTGGCCACGTAGCCCACCTTGCCGAAGGTCACGAAGGCCTTGCCGGAGTTGCCGGCCTGACCCCGCGCGTCGAGCTTGTCCATGAACTTCTCGCTGAGGCCGCGGTAGATCAGTCGAGCGCCGTACGCGAACACGGCCACGCCGGCCAGGCCGACCAGCAGCTGCCCACCGGGCATCTGCATGACCTTCGCGGTCATCGTGTCGGTGCCGCCACCGCCGCCGGAGCCGCCGCCCATCGCGATCTTGAGGGCGCTGAGGCCCAGCGCGCCGTAGAGCACTGCCTTCAGGCCGGAACCGAGCCGCTTGAAGGTGCGCTTCCTGCCCTCCTCCTCGTCCCGGTAGCCCCAGATCGCGTCGGTGAGCTTCCACAGCACGAGTGCCGCGAAACCGACCGTCACGACCCACATGAGGAAGCCGCCGACCGGGTTCTGCGCCAGCTGGCTGAGGGCCCCGTCGGTGGACGCCTTGCCCTCCCGGTCGCCGAAGGCGAGCTGGATCGCGATCCAGGCGATGATCAGGTGGACCACGCCGTAGGCGATGATGCCCACCTTGATGGCGCGGTCGAACCATTCGCTGTTGTCGGCCCTGCGGCCTGCCTGCTGAGCCTGTGCAGCCATCTGCCCGGCGTTCATGGGTTTCCCTCCCTCTCTCGGCCCGGGACGACCGGGCAGAGCACTTGTACCCCGATCCGAGCCGGTCAATGTCTGCCGGAGATCGCGTGTCCTGCGACGCGGGCATTGCCGGCGTCGGTATGGGCGGGCTCGGCGGCTTGGGCAGGGTCTGTCCGCCGAAAGTGGGTGCCGTGCCCGGCTGTGGAGTACAACAGGGGGGTGACCCAGGACTCGCTCGTGCTCGGCCCCCTGCTCAGGTACGTCGACCGCACGGACGCGACCGTGTGGGTGGAGACCCGGGACGCGGCGACGGTCACCGTGAGCGCCGCGGGCCGGTCGTGGTCGGCGCGCACGTTCGGGGTGCACGGGCACCACTTCGCGCTGGTCGAGGTGGACGGGCTCGAGCCGGGAAGCAAGAACCCCTACACCGTCGAGGTCGACGGCACCGAGGTCTGGCCACCGGAGGGCTCGCCGTTCCCGCAGAGCGTCATCGCGACCCTCCAGGACGGCAAGCCGCTGCGCATGGCCTACGGCTCCTGCCGCACCAGCGTCGCCCACGACGAGTGGGGCAACCGCACCCACGGCGTCGACTCGATGCGCGCCTACGCCCTGCACATGGCCGCGGGGGAGGACGACGGCGACCCGAGGCCCTGGCCGGACCTGGTGCTCTTCCTCGGCGACCAGGTCTACGCCGACGAGACCAGCAAGGAGATGGAGGAGTTCATCCAGTCCCGGCGCGACATCGAGCAGCCGCCGTGGGACGAGCTCAAGGACTTCGAGGAGTACGCCCACCTGTACAAGCTCGCGTGGACCGACGAGGCCAACCGGTGGCTGCTCTCCACCCTGCCCAGCATGATGATCTTCGACGACCACGACATCCGCGACGACTGGAACACCTCCTACCGGTGGAGGCAGGAGATGGAGGAGACCTCGTGGTGGCACGAGCGGATCGTCTCCGGGCTCGGGTCCTACTGGGTCTACCAGCACCTCGGCAACCTCTCGCCGGAGGCGCGCAAGGGCGACGAGCTCTGGCAGGCGGCCACGTCCGGCGGTGGAGAGGGTGAGGTCGACCTCACCGAGCTGGTCGACGCCTTCGCGGAGCGGGTCGACCGGGAGCCGACGGCGTACCGGTGGAGCTACGTCCGCGACATCGACGACGTCAGGCTCATCGTGGTCGACTCCCGCGCCGCCCGGGTGCTGGAGCCGGACAGCCGCTCGATGCTCGACCCCGACGAGATGGCCTGGCTCGACGAGCACATGCAGGGCGGCTTCCGGCACCTCCTCGTCGGCACCTCGCTGCCGTTCCTACTGAGCCCGGGCCTGCACCACTTCGAGGCCTGGAACGAGGCTCTCGTCGCGAGGGCCTGGGGCGACCGCGGCGCCCACTGGGGCGAGGGGCTGCGTCAGATGGTCGACCTCGAGCACTGGGCGGCGTTCCAGCACGGCTTCAAGGAGGTCGCCGAGATGGCGCTGGCGGTGGCGTACGGCGAGCGGGGGCCCGCGCCGGACACGGTGACGTTCCTGTCCGGGGACGTGCACCACTCCTACGTCTCCGAGGTACGACGGGTGCGCGGGCGCACCGGGCAGCGGAGCCGGATCGTGCAGGCGGTGTGCTCGCCGATCCGCAACCCGCTCCCACGCGCGATGCGCTTCGCGACCGCGATCCTGTCCTACGGCCTCGCCGGCCCCATGGGGGCTGTGGCAGCGAGGTCGGCGCACGTGCCCGACCCGCCGTTCTCGTGGGGCCTGCTGCGCGGGCCCTGGTTCGACAACAACCTCGCGCTGCTCGAGGACCGCGGACCCGAGGGGCTCGCGCTCTCCTGGTGGACCGGCGCGGTCGAGCACGGCGACAACCAGAACCCGGTGCTGGAGCAGGTGGCCACGGTGCTCGTGAGGCCCGGCCGCCCGGCGCACCGCAACCGCCTCGGCGGACCGGTGCTCGGGCGTGCTGTCAGCCGGGTGTCGCGGTACGCGGGACGTCGACGGCGACACCGAGCAGGACGTTCTCCACGACTTCCATGAGCGCGGGGTGGATCCAGTACTGCCCCCGCGCCAGCTCGTGCGCGGTCTGCCCGAACGCGACTGCAGCGACCAGCGGCTGGACCAGGTTGGCCGCCTCGGGCCCCATCACGTGCGCCCCGAGCAGCCGGCCGGTGCCTGGCTCGGCGACCACCTTCGCGAAGCTCGTGGTGTCCTCCATCGCCCATCCGTAGGCGGTGTCCGCGTACATCTGCTTCGCGGTGACGTGCCGGATGCCCTGCTCCCGGGCCTCCCGCTCCGTGATGCCGACCGACGCGACCTGCGGGTGCGTGAACACCGCGCTCGGTACGGCGGAGTGGTCGGCCCTGACCCAGCCGCCGGGGTCGTCGAGGTGGAGCAGGTTGTGCTGCACGACGCGGGCCTCGTGGTTCGAGACGTGCTTGAGCTGGTAGCGGTTGCTGACGTCGCCGAGCGCCCACACCCCGTCGGCGGTGGTCCTCTGGAACTCGTCGACCACCACGAGACCGTCGTCGTCGACCTCGACGCCGGCCTTGTCCAGGTCGAGGCCGTCGGAGTTGGAGCGGCGCCCCGTGGCCACGAGGACGAGGTCCACGTCGAGGGTGGTGGGGCCGTCGGGCCCTGCGAGGTGCAGCCGGGTGCGTCCGTCGTACCCCTCGGCCTTGGTGGCCACGGTCCCCAGCCGCACGTCCCAGCGCTGCTGTGCCAGCTCGGTGAACGTCGCCGAGATCTCCTCGTCCTCCCCGCGCAGCAGGGCGTCGGAGCGGTTGAGGATCGTGACCCGGCTGCCGAAGGAGCCGAACACGTGGGCGAACTCGGCGGCCACGAACCCTCCGCCGATGATCGCGAGGTGCTCGGGCACGGCGTCGATGCGCATGATCGTGTCGCTGGTGTGGTGCTCGACGTCCTCGAGGCCGGGGATGTCCGGGACGACCGCCCGGCTGCCGGCCGCGATCACGACCTGGTCGGCGGTGATCGTCTCGCCGGTGCCCGTGTCGAGCGTGCGGGGACCGGTGAACCGGGCGTGGCCCTCGAAGAGCGTGACGTTCTCGAGGCGCTCGGCGCGGTAGTTGCGCCCGGAGACCGAGATCGGGTCGATCCGCCGGAAGATCCGGTCGCGGACCTCGGTCCACCGGACGCCGTCGAGGCGGAGGTCGACGCCGAGGTCGCGGGCGTGCTCCACGGAGGCGGCGAGGTCGGCGGGGTGCACGAACATCTTGGTCGGGATGCAGCCGACGTTCAGGCAGGTGCCGCCGAAGACGCCCTTCTCGAGGATCGCGGTCCTGCGGTCGGCGAACCGGCCGTCGGCGATGGAGTTGCCCGAGCCGCTGCCGATGATCGCGAGGTCGAAATGGGTCACGCGGTCCATACAAGCACGCCTCCCCGGACTCGACGGGCACGCGCAGCGGGCCGCTCACTCCCCACCACGAGCGTGTGAGCCTGCTCGCACTCCACCCTGCGCGTGGGTGCCGCCACGCGTAACACCTGTGAGCCACGTCATGGCCGGGGCCGAATGGCCCGAGACGGGCAGGGCGTTATGCCTAGTGAGGGCCGAGAATGGGCACAGTCACTCGAGGCCCTGACACACCCCGACCCAGGAGAGGCAACGCGATGAACCAGGCGACCCCGGACCGGCACAAGGTCGTGGTGATCGGTTCCGGCTTCGGAGGCCTGTTCGGCACGAAGGCCCTCAGGCGTTCGGACGTGGACATCACGATGGTCGCGAAGACGACCCACCACCTCTTCCAGCCGCTGCTGTACCAGGTGGCGACGGGCATCCTCTCCGAGGGCGAGATCGCCCCGCCGACCCGCGAGATCCTGGCGTCGCAGAAGAACGCCCGGGTGATCCTCGGCGAGGTCACCGACATCGACCTCGAGGCCCGGACGGTCACCTCCCAGGTCCTCAACCGCGAGACCGTGACGCCGTACGACTCCCTCATCGTCGCCGCCGGCGCCGGTCAGTCGTACTTCGGCAACGACCACTTCTCCGAGTTCGCGCCGGGCATGAAGTCCATCGACGACGCCCTCGAGCTGCGCGGCCGGATCTTCGGCGCGTTCGAGCTCGCCGAGCTCGCCGACACCGAGGAGGAGATCCAGCGGCTGCTGACCTTCGTGGTCGTCGGCGCCGGGCCGACCGGTGTGGAGATGGCCGGGCAGATCGCCGAGCTCGCGCACCGCACGCTCAGGCACGACTTCCGCCGGATCAACACACGCGAGGCCCGGGTGATCCTGCTCGATGCCGCACCGCAGGTGCTGCCCCCGTTCGGCGAGAAGCTCGGCCGCAAGACGCAGGCCGAGCTCGAGAAGCTCGGCGTCGAGGTCCAGCTCGGGGCGATGGTCGTCGACGTCGACGAGCGCGGCCTGGAGGTCCAGGACAAGGACGGCACCCACCGCAGGATCGACGCGGTGACGAAGGTGTGGGCGGCCGGTGTGCAGGCGAGCCCGCTCGGCAGGACCCTCGCCGAGCAGACCGGTGCCAGGCTCGACCGCGCCGGCCGGATCGGCGTCAACCCCGACCTCACCCTGCCGGGTCACCCCGAGGTGTTCGTGGTCGGCGACATGATCAGCCTCGACAACCTGCCCGGCGTCGCGCAGGTCGCGATCCAGGGCTCGAAGTACGCGGCCAAGGAGATCGACAACCGGGTCCGTGGCAAGGCGCCGCAGGAGCCGTTCCGCTACTGGGACAAGGGGTCGATGGCGATCATCTCCCGCTTCCGGGCGGTCGCGATGATCGGCAAGCTGCGGCTGTCCGGCTTCATCGCCTGGCTCATGTGGCTGGGCCTGCACCTGGTCTACATCACCGGGTTCAAGAGCCGGGTCACGGCGCTGCTGCACTGGGCGGTGTCCTTCATCGGCCGCGGCCGCTCCGAGCGCACCACGACCGAGCAGCAGATCTTCGCGCGTGCCGCTCTCAACCGGCTCGAGCACGGCGCGGCAGACCTCGTCAGCCGGCCCGGGGTCTACGACGCCACCCGGGAGATGATCGAGGCGACCCGGCGAGCCGAGCTCGAGGAGCGGGCCGCCGAGGAGGCCCGCCTGACGGACTCCGGCGAGCGAGGCATGAAGCGCGACGAGGTCTCCAGCGGCCAGGCCCGCTGACCCTCCTGACACGGCAAGGCCCGCGAGAGCTGAGCTCTCGCGGGCCTTCGCAGTCTGCGGGCGTCGCGGTTCGTCCGCGGGGCGCGGCTACTCCTCCTCGATCGTGTGCATCGCGGCCTCCTCGGCGCTGGCGCCGGCACCGTCGATGCCGATGTCGTCGGCGACCAGGTCGGCCTCGGTGTCCTCGCCCATCCCCATGTCCTCGTCGACGAGCCGGCCGGTGCGCTCGGTGCCGACCTCGCCGTAGACGCCCTCGGTCTCGTTCTCGGCGACCTCGTACGGGTCCGGCTCGGGGATCTCCTGCGCGATCCGCTGGTCCAGCGTCTCGCCGAGCTCCTCCTCGAGCGGGGTGTTGCCGTAGCCCTCGCCCGGCGACCACTTCTCCGGCGGGGAGTAGCCCTCGTCGAGCGGCTCGGCCACCCGGCCGCTGTCGGACAGGCTGTCCTCGGTCGACTGCGGCTGGTCCTCGTCGTCGACGCTGTAGCCGTGGTAGCTCTCGCCGCTCGTGTTGTCGTCGTAGCCGCTGGTGCTGTCGGGCTGCTCAGTCATCGTTCTCACCTTCCAGTAGCTGCTGACCGTCAGACGTCGACGGCGCTTGCCACGCGCCTGTGCCCCGAGGCCGCTGCCGCATGTGTGTCGCGCGTGCCTCACTCGAAGTTCCGTCGGACATGGACTCCCACCGACGTTCGCTCACTCCAGCGTGGTCCGACGGTACGACGCTCGCAAGTGCATGTCCGGCCGGCACCGGGGCGCCTACTCGAAGGGGTGCTTGCCGGCGTCCTTGGCCCTGGCCAGCGCCTCGCGGGCCCACCGCGGAAGGATGAAGAGCCCCTCGGCCTCCACCGTCGGCTCGCCGTCGGGTCCCATGATGTGCCCGCGCACCGTGGTCTTGTGGCCGTCGACCGCGTGGATCCAGGCCTTCGCGGTGAGGTCGCCGAGCGGCGTGGGGCGGCGGTAGGTCAGGTTCAGGCGTCCGGTCATCCCGGGTGCGCCCCCCGCGGCGGCGGCCTCGCCGAGCATCTGGTCCAGGATCAGCGCGCTGACACCGCCGTGGACGAGGCTGGGCGGCCCCTCGTAGGCGGCGCCGAGGTGGAAGGCAGCGAACGCGGTGCCCTCCTCGGTCTTCTCGACCTTCAGCGGCGGCGCGAACGGGTTCCGCAGGCCGACCACGGCGTTCCCGTGGTTGCGGCCGGACCCGTCGGGGCCGATCTTCACGCCGAGGTAGTTGGGGTCGGTCTCCTTCTGGAGCCGCTCGGTGAGGGTCGCCAGCGCGGCGGTGACCTCCTCGACCGTCTCGTGGTCCACGGTCGTGTGGAGGCTCGCGTCGATGAGCTCGCGGACGCGCTGGGCCAGGCCTCCGAACACGCGGTCGTGCTCGTGCATCTGGTCGAGAGACATGGAGATGCGTTCGTAGGAGTTCTCGTCCATCCCGCGAGCCTAGGACAGGTTCTGTGCGCCGTACCGCCAACGTGGTGCAGCCCACAGACCGGTCACAGCGACCCGGCGGCGACCTTCCGGTCACAGCGACCCGGCGGCGACCTTCAGGTCGGCGACGAAGGCCGCGAGCTCCTCGTCGCGCTGCGTGGACCGGAGCACGGCCGACGGGTGGGTCGTCGGGAGCACCCAGGCGGGCGGGTCGTCGACCGGGACGGCCGGCGGCCAGTCCACGAGTCTCCCGCGGGTCTCGCCGACCCGGAAGGACGACCCGAACAGCGCCTTGCCCGCGGTGCCGCCGAGCACCACCACGCCGCGCGGCCGGACGAGCGCGAGCTCGGCCACGAGCCACGGCCCGCACGCAGCCACGTGCACCCGGCTCGGCGACTTGTGGATGCGCTGCTTGCCGCGGGTGCCGGCGAAGCGGAAGTGCTTCACGACGTTGGTGCGGAACACCGTCGCCGGGTCGATGCCGGCCTCCTCCAGCGCACGGTCGAGCAGCTTTCCGGCCGGCCCGACGAACGGCTCGCCGGCGAGGTCCTCCTTGTCGCCGGGCTGCTCACCGAGCATCATCAACGCCGCGTCGACCGGGCCCTCGCCGACGACCGCCTGGGTCGCGTGCTGGTACAGCTCGCAGCCCCGGCAGTCCTGGGCGGCCGACCGAAGCTCCTCCAACGAGGCGCCGGTCGGGACCCAGGACGCCGCTCCCGGACGCTCGGTCACGCCGGCTCGCTCCCCGGGCGCGCGGTGTGGAGCGGATGGCCGTGCGTACGACGGTCCTCCTTCATGTTCGCCTCGAACAGGTGACGGCGGCCCCGGACGAGCCGCTCGCGCACCGACCGCTCCATCTCACGGAACGGCATCCAGTACGTGTCGTCGTACTCCTCGACGACCTGGAAGGTCCACCGGCCGTCCAGCACGTTGCGGCCGATGATCTCCTTCTCCAGCTCGTCGGCGATGTGATGGTGGCCGGCCTCGCGGAGCCTGTCCACCGCCTCCCCGAGCTTGAGGTCGGCGCCGCCGGTGAGCTGATGGAAGTCGTACAACGCGCCTCGGGCGCGCTCGACGGTCTCGAGGGCCTCGGTCACCAGGCCGACCGCCTCGACGGTGGCGTCGTCGACGCCTTCCGGGACGGTGTGCTCGGGCAGGGGGCGGTCGGTGGCTGTCATGGGCGTGTCCTCTCGTCTCGGCGCCGGTTCCCCTTCGGACCCACTTTGATGCCCCGACCGGGCGGCGTGGGAGGGAATGCGACAGGGGGTGGGCCGCCGTACGACGGTCCACCCCCTGCTCGTGGCCGGGACTACGAGCGACGGGCGACTCCGCTGACCAGGAAGTCGTCGACGAAGCCGGCGCCCCGGCGCATCACCAAGCGCACGGTGTGCTCACCGCGGCCGAGTCCGGACCAGGTGCGGAGGCGTCCGAACCGCGGCCGGCGGGTCCGCCCGTCGAAGTCGACGACACCGCGCCTGCGGCCGTCGACCAGGACCACGGCTGTGCCGCCGCGCTTCGCGACGCCGTAGGCCAGCGCCAGGCGGGGACCGGTTAACCGCAGCGTCAGGGTGTCCCTGCCGTCCCGCGTGCCGAGGTTGTCGCAGTAGGTGCCGCCGGCGCCCGCGCCGGACCGGCTGCGCCAGGAGCCGCTCCGGCGGACCTTGGACGACTGGCACGTGACCGAACGCATCACGCGCACCCTCACCGTCCTCCGGTCGACGGCGCCCTCGGGGTCGGTGACCGTCAGCCGCGCGGTGTAGAGGCCCGGCTTGCGGTAGGTCGTCCGGACGTCCCGGCCGACGGCGTCCTTGTCGTTGCCGGCGCGCCTGTCGCCGTTGCTGTCGCGGCGGACGTCGAAGTCCCAGGAGTACTGCAGGTCCCGTGCCGTCTGGGCGTCCGTCGTACCCCTGCCGCTGAGACGCACCGGCCTGCCTGCCCGAGCGGGCTGGGGCCGGGCCGATGCCTTCGCGGTGGGGGCGGTGTTCTTCGCGGCGGTCGCCTTCGCGTAGCCGTAGTCGAACGTCCCGCAGCCCGCGCCGAGGTCGAAGACCACGTCGGCGTTCAGGTCGCCCACGGCCGGGGGCGCGTCGACGTCGTCGCCGGCCATCCGCGTGATCTCGAACGTGAGGCAGTCGTCGTCGAACCGCCAGGGGTTCGCGACGTCGCCCGCGGGCTTCTCCTCCGTCGGGTCGGAGTAGTTGTCGACGTGCCCCGCGCCCGAGTCGCTGAACCTCTTCTCGCCCTTCGCGGTGAACGCCGCGTCGGCGAGCTCGGGGGTGTCGCTCCCGGGCTCGGGGTTGGCGTCGAGCGGGGACTGGGCCGGCGGGTTGTCCGTGCCGACGTTGCCGTAGCCGTGGGCCTCGTCGGTGTAGACCAGCGAGAGGCCCGGCTCGAAGCTGATCGGGTCGCGGTCGTTCTGGCCCTTGCCGTCGTGGTCGAAGCCGGACCGGTCACGCAGCTCCAGGTAGTAGGCGTGGTCGGCGGGGGAGTCCGAGGAGGCGTCGACGTGGTTCCAGCCGTCGGTGCACCGGGTCGCGGTGGTGAGCGCCTGGCCCGGGAGCCCCTTGCAGCCGCCGTTGAAGAACGCCGGGTCGTCGGGGTCACCCGAGGTCTCCATGTCGGTCCTCAGCAGCTCGACCTTCCTGCCGTCCGGGGTGGTCGCGACCACCGAGATGTCGTCGACGAACCAGCCCGGCCGCGCGAGGCCGGGGTCGGTTGCGTAGGTGAACCGCAGCACCGGGTGCTCCTTGCCCGCGAGGTCGGAGACGTCGTAGGCGTCGGCGAGGAACACCGAGTCGGGATACTCGCCGAGCAGCCGGTCGGTCTGTGCCGAGCCCGCGTCGTAGGACCCGCTCGTGCCGGTGATGCCGTTGCCGAGCTTCGCCTGGCAGCCGTTCTGGTTGGGGTTGCTGCCGGCCGGCGTCGTGTAGCCCTTCTTCGACTCGTGCGAGGTGTAGGTCTCGCCGTTGTCGCCGGAGGTCAGCACGAAGCCGTAGTCGTAGTCCCACTCGATGTCCCACAGGGACTTGAAGGTCAGCTCGACCGTGCTGCCCTCCGGCAGGTCCTTGGCCTTCGGCAGCGCGATGTCGAGGTTGTGGCCGCCCTGCGGCGGGCAGCCGTAGTCGTTGCCCGAGCCCGACCACCAGGCGTGGCTCCTGCTGGCCTTGTCACCGCTGTCGAACTTCGCGGGGTCGATCAGCCGGCGCCCCGGCAGCTTGGCGACGTAGGCCTGCGCGTTGTGCACCTTCGGCCCGGTCAGCGTGTAGGCCTTCCCGTCCGGTCGCCGCCACGCGATCCGATGGGTGTCCTTCTTCGAGTCCTTCCAGCCCTTCACCGTGGTCCGCCGGCCAGGCGTCAGCACCTCCGGCACCACCCAGCCCATCTCCTGGCGGGAGAAGACGTCCATGTTCTGCGACTTGTCCGTCGCCATCAGGTTCCAGTCGCCGTAGGTCTCGCGGCTGCCGAGCGAGTAGAAGTCCGGCAGGCCGAGCGAGTGGCCGTACTCGTGCGAGATCACCGACGCCTTGTCGATCGACGTCTCCGGGTTCACGTTGTACGGACCGACACGGACGTAGACCGGGTAGGCGGTCTGCCGAGTGGTCATCTGCGAGTACGTCTTGTCGACGTAGTACATCTTCTGACCCTCGAGGTTCTCAAGCTGGTCGTCGGTGATGTAGCCGGTGAGGCCGGTCTCCTCGTCGGTGTAGTAGAACTCCAGGCTCGACGAGTGCGGCCAGACGTTGTCGTACGGCGCGTCCGGGTACGCGCAGCCGGCCACGGTCAGCTGGGACGCGCCGTGCCCGCCACAGCCGGCGTAGACGACCATGAAGAAGTCGACGACGCCGTCCTTGTCGGTGTCGTAGTCGGAGTAGTCGATCTCCGGGTCCGCGATCGCGGCCGAGTCGTAGACCAGCTTGCCGGTGGGTCCGCAGGCGGAGTCGATGTCCATCAGCGTCCCGACACCGGCCACCGCGCCGACGACGGCCGAGCCGTACTTGTCCGCGCCGTAGTACGCGGTGTCGCCGGGGAGCTGGTAGAAGCCGTCCTCGATCCGGTTCGGGTGGAGCGGCGTGCCCGCGCCGTCGTTGCCGGTCGTGGTGCCGGTGCAGGTGCCCTCGGGGGAGAGGCCCGTGAAGTCGTACTCCTCACCCTCCTCGAACGGCGCCGAGGCGATCCCGGCCGAGGGGACCGTGCCCTCCGGGAAGAGCTGGCCGAGGGAGATCTCCTGGAACAGGTTCAACGTCGACCCGGGGATCTCGGGGGAGTTGATCACGTCGGAGAGCTCGTCGCCGGAGTTGGTCTCCTGGTGCTTGCGGTCGCGGTAGTCCACGGGCACGACGGGGAACGGCCGATCGCCGTACCGGGCGGTGTCGTACTGCGAGCCCGGTGGGATGACGCGGGGGCCGCGGCTCTCGGACCGCACGCTCTGCTCGAGGCCGTCGAGCACCAGGGTCGCGGTCGAGGAGATGTTCTTCCAGACGACCTCGGGGTCCTCCTTCAGCGTGTCCGCCGCCGCCTCGAGCACCAGCGTGCGCACGGTGGGGGTGTCGCCGGACGCCTTCGGCACGGTGCCGAGGGTCCAGGTGACGTTGCCGCCGCTGACGGACGCGGTACCGCCCGACGCTCCCGGCCGGGCCTGCGTGAAGGACGTGCCGTCGGGAGCGGGGATCTTCACGGCGACGCCGGTGAAGTCCCGGTCCGTCGCGTTGGTCAGCGTGAGCCGCGACGGGTAGCTGTCGCCGGGCTTCACCCAGCCGACCGAGGATACGAAGCTGTTGTGCAGCTGGAGGGTGGACGCGGCGGAGACCACGGTCACCGAGCCGACGCCGGCCTCCCGGGCCCTCCACGTGTCGTCGCCGTCGGCGAAGGTGGCGTCGACGGCCTTGACGCCGAGCACGGTCCGGAAGTCGTCCGCCGCGGTCGTGTAGAGGTTCGACGTCACCGAGGCCGGCACCTCGGCGGTGAACGTGCCGTCCTCCTCGGCGGTGACGGCGGAGCGGTGCACGACCTTCCCGCTCGGGTCGGTCACCTCGAGCGTGAACGTGGCCGGGACGCCGGCGTCCTCGGAGCCCGCGACGCCGGAGCTGCGCTGCACGACCGTGCCGGAGACCGGGACCTTGTCGCCCGCCTCCACCGGCTCGGCCGCGTCGAAGGTCGCCTGCAGGAGGTTGTAGCCGAAGGTCGTCTCGCCGGCCGGGGCGCCGTCCGCGGTGACCATGAGACGCACCGTCCCGGGCTTCCACCTCGCCGCGTCGGGGGTGAGCACGGCGTCGTACTCGCCCCCGCTGCCGGTCACCCCGAGCGGCACCGAGCTGCCGTCCTCGAAGACCGCCTTCGCCTCGACCTTCGTGGCCGCGCCGGTGAGCGTGAAGGACACGAACCCACAGTCGTCGGAGGCGTAGAACGGCTCGGTCACGTTGCGGGCGACCCCCTCGCACACGGGCACGCCGAGGGTGGCCAGCGGGTACATGTAGAAGAGGAAGTCGGAGGCGGCCGCGGCCCTCGGCTCGGCGGTCGTGGCGATCGACGTACCCGGTGTGGGGGCGGTGGCGAGCGCCGGCGAGACCAGGAGGCCGGACGGGCTGAGGAGGACGAGGCTGATCGAGGCGGCGGTGAGCCGTCGTGACCATGGCTTAGCGGTCAACGGACAAGATCCCTTGCTGAGTGCGCGGCCTGGTGGGCCCGCAAGCGGCTGATGTTGCACCGGATAACGACCCCCGGGAGGGCTGGTTACGCGCGAGGCCGACGGGTGGTGCGGCCGGTCGGGCGACCGGACCAGCCCCGAGTCGCCGGCGACGTCCGCCGTCCCCCGTTCCTCGGCAGGAAGAGGACGGCTCGGGCGTTCCGGGCACGCAGGTCTCGACGGCGACCTAAGGTGGCTGAGCAGTCGCAGGAGGGTGTCGGACGGGATGTGGGCCATGGAGGACGACCTGACAGCGAGAAGGCTCTCGCTGCTGGGCGACATCCGTTCGATGCTCGCCGCCACGGTCGACGACTTCGTCGAGCGGTTCTATGACGACCTCTCCGACAGGCAGGGACCGGCGGAGGTGCTCGCGCGGCTGAGCGAGACCGAGCGCAAGCGGCTGAAGAGCCACCAGGCGGAGCACCTCCTCTTCGTGCTCGACCCCGACCTGGACGAGCAGGCGGCGTACGCCCGGGCGCGCCAGGTGGGCCGCGTGCACTCCATGGTCGGCGTCGAGATCGAGTGGTACGCCGCGGCCATGTCCTCGCACCACCAGCAGATCTTCGACCTCGTCGGGAGCATTCCCGACTCCGGAGAGCAGGCATGGCTCTACTCCGCGGTGGCGCAGCGGCTGATGAGGGACCTGCAGGCGGCGCTCGCTGGCTACCGGGACGTCGACGCGGCCCAGCACCGCGCGATGATGCGGGTGAACCAGGCGGTGACGACAGCAGGGACCGTGCCCGACCTGGTCCGGGGTGTGCTGAGCGCGTGCGAGGCGGCGGAGGGCATCGCCGCGGGGTTCTTCGGCCGGCCCGACCAGGCCGAGGTGTTCCAGTTCGAGATGGGCGTCGGGGCCGGCGCCGAGGAGTTCATGGCCGAGGTGGCCAGGCGTGAGCCGCTCACGATCACGGTGCTCCGCGACGAGGCGAGCGGGCAGGGGCCGTCGGGACGCTCGTGGCGCAGCGGGGCCGTGGAGCGGTCCGACAGCTACCTCAACGACCCCACCACCGCTCCTTGGCACGACCTGGGGGAGCGCCTCGGATGGCGGTCCAGCGTGTCCGTGCCTATCAGCGACTCCCTGGGCGAGCCGCGCGCCCTCTTGTCGTTCTACTCCTACTGGCCCGGCTTCTTCGCGACTCCGGCGAGGCAGGGCATGCTCCTCCAGGTCAAGCATCTCGTCGAGCGGGCGCTCGCGGCGCTCGATGCGCGGGGCACGGTCGCCAGCGGGGTTCGTGCCTACTCCGCGCGGACGTCGTACCTGGCAAGGCTGCACGCCGGCGAGGTGGAGATGCTCTTCCAGCCGATCGTCGAGCTGCGCACGGGACAGGTCTACAAGGTCGAGGCGCTCGCGCGGCTGGTCGGCGACTACCGGCTCGTCCTGCCGGCGGAGTTCCTGCCCGCGTACGGCGACGAGGAGCTGGTGCGGCTCTTCGAGCTCGGCCTCGACCAGTCACTCCGGGGGATGCGGACCTGGTCCGAGCAGGGGCTCGACATCGGCGTCTCCCTGAACCTGCCCGCGGTCTCCTCGCAGGACGAGCGGTACGTCGCACTCGTGGAGCGCGCACTGACCGTCCATCGTGCCGAGCCGTCACGGCTGACCCTCGAGCTGCTGGAGACCGGGTACGACGCCGGTCGGCCACGTTGGCGCAGCCAGGTGCTCGACCAGCTCAAGTCGCTCGGCGTGCGGCTCGCCCAGGACGACCTCGGGTCGGGGTACAGCTCGCTGCTGCGCCTTCGCCACTTCGCCTTCGACGACGTCAAGCTCGACCAGAGCCTGATCCGGGGCGAGGAGTTCGACCCGCGCGGTGCCCTGAACTTCATCCACCCGCTGACGAGCCTGGCGCACAGCATGGGCCTGCATGTCATCGTCGAGGGACTCGAGAACGACGGGCTGATCGAGGCGGCCTACATGCTCGGGGCGGACGCCGGACAGGGGTACGGCATCAGCAGGCCGCTCCACTCCCGTGACGTCCCTGCCTGGGCGAAGAGCTTCCACCTCGACATCGACCACCACAGCCCGACGACGCGTCTCGGGGGCCTCGCCGCCCACGTCGCGTGGGAGCACCGGGTCTCGGCGATCGCAACTGGTGCGATGGCGGTCCCGCAGGTGGAGGAGCCGTGCCCGCTCGACGGGTACATCCACCGTCTGGGCGACCCCGGCGGCCACCTGTCCGAGGCGCATGCCGCGGTGCACCGCGCCTCGCACGAGGGACGGGGGTCGACCGAGCACCTCCGCTGGTGGCGCGTGCTGACCAGGATGCTCGGCGGCCTCTCCGTCTGACCCCCGGCCCTCACAGCGCGAGCGACGGCAGTCCCTTGACGTCGTCGGGCGGCGCGGGTGCGTCCTTGGGCAGCGGTTCCGGAGCGCGACGGGGTGCGGGGTCCATGCGGACCTCTCCGCTGAGCAGGTGGCCGGCCGAGGGGACCCGCGGCTCCAGCCCCAGCTCGCTGAGGATGGTGAACACCGTGGCGGTCGCCGCGGACAGGACCGGGATGCCGGCCTGTGCCTCCACGGGCGCGATGGCGGGCAGCGACGGCATCTGCACGCAGGCTGAGAGCACGAGTGCGTCCGCGTCGGCGGTGTTCACCCTGCGCCAGTGCTCCTCGAGCGCCCCGGGGTCGAGGCGGGCGACCTCCAGGTTGTCCGACACCTCGAGGCTCAGCGCGTCGAGCACCTCGAACCCCGCGTCCTCGACGTAGTCCGCGACGAGCTTGGTCAGCGGCTTCATGTACGGCGTCACCATGGCCACCCGCCGCGCGCCCATGGCGTCCAGGCCGCGCAGGAGGGCGCCGGCGCTCGTGACCACAGGGGTGTCGAGGCCTTGCCCGTCGAGGACTCCGGTGATCTGCGCCTCGGCGTGACAGTGGTAGCCGGCCCCCTGCGCCATGATCGCCACGAGGCACGCGGAGGCGACCACGTCGGGGCGGGCGTCGGCCAGCTCGAGCGTCGCGCGGCCGGTCTGCGCGTTCATGCGTGCGAGCTCCTCGGGTGTCACGTGCTGCATCCGCATCCTGCTGGAGTGGAACGTGAACCTCTCGCCGGGGAGCACCCGCTCCCTGGCCTGGAGCATCCGGGGAAGCTCGGTCTCCATGGTGAGGTTCGAGCTCGGGACGATCATCCCGATCCTGTAGTCGACCATCGTGCGGACCTTCCGAGAGGAGCACCGATGCTTGACGGTGCTCTGTGACCTGGGCAACACTGCAGTGGTTCAGCCACTATGCCACTGACTCGCTCCGGTCGACAGTGGCCGGCGCCTCGGGAGCTCGCCCCATCCGAAGGAGACACACATGACCGTACGAGGAGCCCGCCGGGCGACGATCGTCGCCGCGACGTTGATGCCCGTGATGACTCTGGCCGCCTGCGGCGGGGACGAAGGCGGCGGTGGGGCCGCCGGAGGCGGGGACGGCGAGTGCGGTAGCGTCTCGCTGCGCCTGTCGCACCAGTGGCCGGCGGCGACGGGTGGCGAGGACAGCGACTTCCGCTCCGAGCTCGCCCAGCAGTTCGCCGACAAGGTCGCCGAGCAGACCGACGACCAGGTCAAGGTGCAGATCTTCCCCAACAGCTCGCTGGTCGAGTCCACCGAGCAGTACGACGCGATGATGCAGGGCTCGGTCGACATGTCGGTGTTCCCGCTCGACTACGCCTCGGGCCGGGTGCCCGACTTCAGCGTGACGCTGATGCCCGCCCTGATCCGCAACCACGAGCAGGCGCAGGCCTGGCAGGACGCCGAGATCGGCAAGCGCCTCGAGGAGGTGCTCGACGAGAACGGCATCAAGATCGTCACCTGGGTGTGGAACGCAGGCGCAGTCGGCACCAAGGGTGACCCGGTCGTCTCGCCCGACGACGTGAAGTCGGGCATGACGATGCGCGCGGCCGGCAGCTACGTGGAGAAGATGCTCGAGGACGCCGGCGCCGGCATCTCGAGCCTGCCCTCCAACGAGATCTACACGGCGATGCAGACCGGTGTCCTCGACGCTGCGGTGACCTCGACCGGGTCTTTCGCCTCCTACAACCTGCAGGAGCAGGTGAAGTCCTACACCTCGCCGACCGAGAACACCTTCTGGTTCATGTTCGAGCCGCTGATCATCAGCAACGAGAGCTTCGACCAGCTGTGCCCCGAGCAGCAGGACGCCGTGATGGCGGTCGGTGAGGAGCTGCAGGAGTTCGCCTACACCGCGTCGGAGGAGGACGACACCCGCGTCGAGGAGATCTTCTCCGACGCCGGCGTCGAGGTGACGACCATGGACGACGAGGCGTTCTCGCAGTGGCAGGAGCTCGCCCAGAAGCAGTGGGACGCCTACGCCACGTCCGCGCCGAACGGCCAGGAGCTCATGGACCTCGCCAAGCAGGCGACCGAAGGGTGACGTAGCCACGGGCGGGTCCTCATGACGAGGGCCCGCCTCGGCTGCGAGCATCACGACCGCAACACGTCCCCAACTCGGGAAGGAGGGCCATGCGAGCGGTGAAGTACGTGCTGTCGTTCCGCTGGGCCAACACCCTGTCGGAGATAGCCGGCTACCTCAGCGCCGTCGCCCTGGTGCTCGCGACCCTGGCGATGACGCACGGCGTCCTGAACAGGTACCTGTTCGGCCGCCCCACCGTCTGGCAGACCGAGGTGAGCATCTACCTCCTCGTCTTCGTCACCTTCGTCGGCGCCGCCTACGGGCTCAAGCACCATGCCCACGTCGGCGTGGACCTCCTCGTCGAGCGGCTGCCGGTGAGGGGCCGACTCGCGGCCCGGCTGTTCAACGCGATCCTTTCGCTCGTGGTCGTGTTCTTCGTCCTGTGGACGTCGTACAACACCTGGTGGGAGGCGGTGGAGGGCAACTTCCGGTCGCCGACGGCACTGCGCGCCCCACTGTCGCTGGTCTACGGGATCGTGCCGCTCGGCATGCTCCTGTTGGTCTTCCAGTACCTCGCCTTCCTCGTCGAAGGGTTCCAGGGCCTGTTCGGCGGCCGCCCGGCCGAGAGCGCGGCGATCCTCGGCCAGGGCAACGCCGAGCTGGCGGCGGCGATCGAGGAGCCCGCCGAGGACACAGCCTCCGTGGGCCGGTCCGGGACCGCGTCGCTCCACACCCCTGACCAGACCGGCGAAGGGCGGAACCGGCCATGAGCTCACTGACGATGGGCGCCATCATCGGCCTGCTCGGCATCGTTCTCTTCATGACCGGCATGCCGATCGCCTTCGCGCTGGGCATGACGGCCGTGATCTCGATCCTGCTGTTTCTCGAGCCGTCCGAGCTCGAGCTGTACGGCAAGTTCCTCTACGACTCGGTCAACGACTTCGGGCTGCTCGCCATCCCGCTCTTCGTGCTCATGGGCAACCTCTTCGGTGGCTCGGTCGCCAGCCAGCATCTGTTCCAGGCAGGTGAGGCCTGGCTCAACAAGGTCCGCGGCGGCCTCGGCATGAGCAGTGTGCTGGCCTGCTCGGTGTTCGCGGCTCTGACCGGGTCGAGCCCCGCAACGGCAGCGGCCATCGGACGGGTGGCGGTCCCCGAGATGCGGGCCCGCGGCTACTCCTCCCGGGTGGCGACCGGAGCGATCGCCGCAGGCGGAACGCTCGGCATCCTGATCCCGCCGAGCGTGACCCTGATCCTCTACGGCATCGCAGCGGAGGAGTCCATCGGCCAGCTCTTCGCGGCCGGCATCGTCCCGGGCATCCTCGTCACGATCCTCTTCATCATCTGGATCTTCATCGCGGTCACGATGGAGCAGCGCAAGGAGGCACGGACTCCGGCGATGGCTGGAGCCGGGGTCGGCGGCGGAGGCGCTGGGGCCGGGACGGGCCCGGCCGGCGAGCCCGCCCGGTACGTCATCCCCGAGTACACCTGGTCGCAGCGGTTCACGGCGATGTTCAAGACGCTGCCGTTCATCGTGCTCATCCTCGCGATCCTCGGTGTGCTGTACACCGGTATCGCGACGCCGAGCGAGGCCGCGGCCATCGGTGTCGTCCTGGTGGTGTTGCTGGTCGGGGTCGCCTACCGCGGACTGCGAGGCAAGCAGTTCCTGCACGTCCTGCTGGAGACCACCAACCAGAGCACGATGATCCTTCTGATCACCGCCTTCTCGGCGGTCATCGCCACGGTGCTCAGCTTCCTGAGCGTCCCTCAGGACCTCGCGCTGATGGTGACCGAGATGGACGTCAACCGTTGGGTGATCATGGTCGTGATCAACGTGTTCCTGCTGATCATGGGCTTCTTCCTGCCGCCGGTGTCGATCATCGTGATGGTCACGCCGGTGCTCTACCCGCTGATCATCGGGCTGGGCTTCGACCCGATCTGGTTCGGCATCATCATGACGCTGAACATGGAGATGGGCCTGATCACACCCCCGGTGGGTCTGAACCTCTACGTGCTGAAGGGAATCGCCCCCGACGTGCCGCTCAAGGAGATCCTCGTCGGCACCCTGCCCTACGTCGCGATGCTCGCGATCGGCATCGTCATCCTGTCGATCTTCCCCGAGCTCGTCACCTGGCTGCCACAGCTGTTGTACTGACGATCCGGAAGGCGGCCGACACATGCCTGCACAGCGACCGGTCGTCACGTTCGACCTGTTCAGCGCCCTCGTCGACTCCCGTGCCGGCGGAGCCGCCGCCCTCGACGAGGTCGGCGGCTCCCACGGTTGGCGGGTCACGGGTGAGGACGTGTACGACGCGTGGGACGCCCGCAACAAGGAGGCACAGCGGACCTGCACGACGTGGGTGCCCTACCGGGCGCTCGCCGGCCGGGCACTCGCCGACACCTACGCCTGTCTCGGGCTGGAGGGCGACCCCGTCGAGGACGTCCGGGTCCTGCTCGCCTCGATGCCGGAGTGGCCCCTGTGGCCCGACGTCGACGACGAGCTGCCAAGGCTCGCGCGTTCCCACCGTGTCGGCCTGCTCTCCAACGTCGACGACGACCTGTTCCTCAGCACGCGGGCAGCGGTGTACGTCGACCCCGCCCTCGCGATGACGTCGCAGCGCCTGCGCGTCTACAAGCCGGACGCCGCCATCTACCACCGTGCCCGCGAGGCACTCGGCGAGATGGTCCACGTGGCCACCTCGGCACGGGACGTGCGCGGCGCGCTGGAGGCGGGCATCCCCGTCGTCCGCCTCCGCCGTCCCGGTCACCGGCTCGACCCCGACGGACCGCGACCCGACTTCGAGACCGAGTGCATGGCCGACCTCGAGGACCTCGTCACGGCGGCCTGGGCGCATGCGGGTTGAGCCGGACTCGCGCCGGGCGTGGGTGACCGCGCTCCTGTCGTTCGTCGCGATGTTCGTGAGCATCGGGACCGGTTTCAGCTACGGCGTGCTCGTCCTGCCGGCGTCACGCGACCTCGGGGTGGCGGAGGGCACGGTGGCCGGGGCCTTCGCGGTGACCGTGATGGTGTTCTTCCTGATGGGCGCGCCGGCGGGCGTGCTCGCGGACCGCGTCGGGGCGCGCGTCGTACTCGCCCTCGGGGCTCTCGCAATGGGCTGCGGCCTGCTGGTCACCGCCACTGCACCCAACGCGGCGATGCTGTACCTGGGGCACGGGCTGCTGGTCGGCCTGGCGATGTCGTCCACGTTCATCCCCCTGACCGCCGCGGTCAGCGCCGTGTTCGAGCGACGGCGGTCCACCGCGGTCGGGGTGGCGGTGTCCGGCATCGGCCTCGGGACCCTCGTCATGGCGCCCCTCCTCGCCGCGCTCATCCGGGCCGTCGGATGGCGTGACAGCTACCTCGTGCTGGCGGCGGGGTCCACGGCCGTCCTGCTCGTCTGCGCTGCGCTGACCAAGGGGCCTCGGCTCCACAGTCCGCACGCCCCTCCTGCGTCGGAGTCGACCCGGACGCGCGACTACCGGCTGATGTACGCCTCCCAGGTGCTGCTCTCGGTGGCCATCTTCACGCCGTTCGCGCACCTCCCGGCCTATGCCGAGCAGAGCGGCGCCGACGCCGTGGACGCCGCTGCCCTGGTCGGCGTGATCGGTGCCGCCAGCGTCGTCGGGCGGCTCGGTCTCGGATGGGTCGCCGACCGGTGGGGGCTGTTCCGCACCTACCGGATCTGCTTCGTCGCGATCGGGGCGAGCTTCGTGGCTTGGCTGTGGCCCGGGGCCGCCTACCCCGCCCTCCTCCTGCACGCGGTGGTCCTCGGCGTGGGGTACGGCGGTTTCGTCGCGCTGCTGCCGGGGCTGGTCGCGCACCGGTTCGGCCTGGAGCGGCTCGGCGGCCTGCTCGGCATCCTCTACACCTCGCACGTGTTCGGGGCCGGGCTCGGCCCGCTCGCGACCGGGCTGCTGGTGGACCGCCTCGGCTACGTCCCGGCAGGTGTCACGGGCCTGGTGTGCGGTCTGGCGGCGGCCGTCGTGCTGGGCGGGCTCAGCGACCGGGTGTCGGCGACGCCCGTCACGGCCGGGGCGCGGGCGGGGTGAGCGCCGGGATGGGCGTCTGTTCAGCTGGGCCGGTCGGCCCCGCTCGCCTCGGCCACGTCGAGCTCGTCGAGCCACTGCCGCACGCTCTGGTCGTGCTGGCCGAGCAGCGGGGGAGGCAGGTGCTCGGTGCGGTCACCGGCGTGGGCGTTGTCGTCGAAGCGCAGCGGGGGGCCGGGGAGCTGGAGAGGGCCGGCGGTCTGGTGCTCCACGTCGACGAGCAGGCCCTGGGAGAGCGTCTGGTCCCAGGTGAAGACGTCGTCGAGCGTGCGCACCTTGCCCGCGGGGACGCCCGCCTCGGCCAGCCGGGCGAGCCACTCCTCCGCGCCCGCCGTCGCGAAGACGCGGTCGATCTCGGCGATCAGCTCGTCGCGGTGGGCGACCCGCGACTCGTTGCTCCGGAAGCGCGGGTCGGCCGGGTCGAGACCCGCGACCGGCGCGAACCGCTGCCACAGGCCCTCGCTGCCCACCGCCACCTGGACCGGGGCATCGGCGGTGTGGAAGAGCCCGTAGGGCGCGATCGAGGCGTGGTGGTTGCCGATCGCCTTGGGGACCTCCTTGGCCACCGTGTACCTCGTGCCCTGGAAGGCGTGCACGCCGACGATGGAGGCGAGCAGGCTCGTGCGGACGACCCTGCCCCGGCCGGTGCGGTGCCGCTCGTTGAGCGCGGCAACGACCCCGAACGCGCCGTACATGCCGGCGAGCAGGTCGCCGATCGGCACCCCCACCTTGGTCGGCTCCTCCGGGCCGGGGCCGGTCATGCTCATCAGGCCGGCCTCACCCTGGGCGATCTGGTCGTAGCCGGCCCGGCCGCCCTCGGGGCCGTCGTGGCCGAACCCGGTGATGGACATGATCACCAGCTGCGGGTTGATCTCGTGGAGGTGCTCGACGGAGAAGCCGAGGCGGTCGAGCACGCCCGGTCGGAAGTTCTCCATCAGCACGTCGCAGCGGCGGACCAGCCGTCGGAGCAGGTCCTTGCCCTCCTCGCTCTTCAGATCGGCGGTGACTGACTCCTTGTTGCGGTTGCAGGACATGAAGTACGTCGACTCGCGGCTGTCGCCCTCACCGACGAACGGCGGCCCCCAGAGGCGGCTGTCGTCCCCGGTGCCCGGCGTCTCGAGCTTGATGACGCGGGCGCCGAGGTCGCCGAGCATCATCGCGGCATGCGGGCCGGCGAGCGCGCGGGTGAGGTCGAGCACAGTGATGTCCGAGAGCATGGCCATGGACGACGTCCCCTTGTCGGTGGTTCAGTGGCTGAGCCACCTGCACATTGAACCGCCGGGAGGGTGCCTGTCAAGACACCCCCCGGAAACCCCGTCAGCTCACGAGACCTTCTGGAGGCGACCGTCGTGACCGAGACTCCCAAGTCGCCGAAGACTGCACGTGCCCTGCGCCCGGTCCAGCGGTCCCGTCTGTACGAGCAGCTCGTCGAACGGCTGCTCGCCCTCATCCACGAGCTCGAGCTCGCGCCCGGCGACCGCCTTCCTCCCGAGCGGGAGCTCGCCGCTGACCTGGGGGTCAGCCGGGCATCGGTCCGCCAGGCGCTGGTCGTCCTCGAGGTGCAGGGCCTCGTCGACGTCCGCCACGGCGAGGGCGCGATCCTGCTGGACACGCGGCCGGACGACGCCGTGCTGTCGGCCGTCGAGGCGCACCGGCGTCGGCTGCCCGAGGTGATCGAGGCGCGGGAGGCACTCGAGGTGAAGCTCGCCTCGCTGGCGGCGGAGCGCCGTACCGACGACGACATCACCCGGATGGACGACGCGCTCGAGCAGATGGCCGTCGCCGTCGAGCGTGGAGAGCGCGGGCTCGAGGGTGACGAGCTCTTCCACGGTGCTGTCACCGCCGCGGCGCGCTCGCCCCTGCTGGCCGACCTGATGACCGCGATCTCGCAGGCGATCCGGGAGACCCGGATCGAGTCGCTCTCCCAGCCGGACCGGCCCCAGCAGTCACTGGAGAGCCACCGCAAGATCGCGGACGCCATCCGGTCGGGCAACCCCGCCGCGGCGGGCGAGGCGATGGCCGAGCACATCCAGCTGGTCAGCGACGTGGCGCTGCTCCGGGACTCCTAGCCGCGTGACCGCCCCGTTTCGGGGTACACCGCGGGCATGGTCGACAACACGGAGAAGAAGAAGGCGCCGATGGCCGCCTGGCTCCTGGCGACGGTCGTGGTCGGGCTGCTTGTCGTGCTCGTGATCGGCGTCGCGGTCCTCTGATGCCGGTGGTAGAAGCCGACCGGCGGCCGCCGTCGAAGATGGCTGGTCTGCTCTACGGCCTCGGCTTCGGCGGGTTCATCGACGGGATCGTGCTGCACCAGGTCTTCCAGTGGCACCACATGGTCAGCGACGTCGGGGAGTACCCGATGACCACGCTCGCCGGGCTCGAGGTGAACACGCTGGCCGACGGGTTCTTCCATCTCGCGACGTGGGCGCTGGTGTTCGGCGGCTCGGTCGCAACGCTGGTCGCGTGGCGACAGGGCCGGCTCGCCCCCAGCTGGAGCTTCCACTTCCTCGTGGTCGCCGGCCGGCGGCTCCACCGGCGCGGCCTGCACGAGGTGCTGACCGAGTCGTTGACCGAACCCGTTGCTGGGAGAGGACACTGAGCCATGGTTCGACCACGCTGGCACAACGGCCCGACCTCCCTGACCCTGGTGCGGCACGCGCACAGCGTCGGCAACCACGCCGACGCCCGCGCCACCGAGGCGGGCGCCGAGGAGCTGGACCTCGACTTCCGCGACGCCGACGTCGAGCTGTCCGACACCGGGCTCGCGCAGGCCGAGAGCCTCGGCAAGTGGATGTCAGCGCAGGACGACGCGGACCGCCCGACCGTCGTGATCAGCTCGCCGTACCGGCGCGCCTGCCAGACAGCCGAGCATGCGGTCGGGGACCTCGGCCTGGAGATCATGCACGACGAGCGGCTGCGCGAGCGCGACCTCGGGATCTTCGACGGCCTGACCGGGCTCGGCATCCGCACCCGGTTCCCGGAGGAGGCCGAGCGTCGAAAGAAGCTCGGGAAGTTCTACTACCAGCCGCCGTCGGGCGAGAGCTGGTGCGACGTGTCGCTCCGAGTGCGCAGCCTCCTCGACGACCTGCGCCACGGCTACGACCGCGAGCGCGTGTGGCTGTTCACGCACCAGGCCGTGCTGATGACCTTCCGCTACGTGCTCGAGGGGCTCTCGGAGGAGCGCCTTCTCGAGATCGACCGCAAGGAGCCGCTGCCGAACGCCTCGATGACCACGTACCGCCGTGAGGGCGACGGCTTCGAGCTGGTCCGCTTCGCCGACACCACTGCCGTGGGCACCGAGGTCACGGACGAGGCCTCCAAGGGGTCCGAGGAGGACGGTGCCGATGAGCGGGGCTGAGCCGACGGTCGTCACTCCGGCCACGCTGCGGTCGTGGCCGCTGCCCGAGCCGGGCAGCGACAAGAGCGCCCGGGGTCGCATCGCCGTGGTCGGCGGCACGGTCGGCACGCCCGGCGCGGTGCTCCTCGCCGGCGAGGCAGCCCTCCGGGCCGGAGCGGGGAAGCTCACGGTCGCCGCACCCGGGCCCGTAGCCGTCACGCTCGCGGTGGCCATGCCCGAGGCGCTGGTCGTCGGTCTCCCGGTGTCGCCGGGCGGGAGCATCTCGGTGAGCGCAGTGGGCGAGCTCGTGTCCTTCGCCCAGGGCGCCGAGGCGGTCCTCGTCGGGCCCGGCTTCGGCGACCCCGAGGAGTGCGTGCTGCTCCTCGAGGAGCTCGTCCCGAAGCTGCGGGGTCCCCTGGTCGTCGACGCCCTCGCCTCGGCGTACCTCACCGAGCACCCCGACGGGCTGCGCCACCTCGAGGGCCGCGTGGTCCTGACCGTGAACCCGACCGAGCTCGCGCGCACCGCCGGGTGGGACGAGGACAAGGTCGAGGACAGCCCGTACGACGCAGCGCGCGACGTGGCCCGCCGGTCCCAGGTGGTCGTGCTCTGCGGTGGCGAGGAGAAGCTCGTCGTGACTCCTGACGGCAGCTCGTGGGTCGTCCAGGGCGGCGGACACGGGCTCGGGGTCTCCGGCTCGGGCGACGTCAACGCCGGCATCGTGGCCGGCCTGCTCGCCCGCGGGGCGGAGCCTTCCCAGGCGGCGGTGTGGGGTGGCTACCTTCACGCGCGCTCGGGCGAGCGGCTGGCGTCCTCGGTCGGCGCTGTCGGCTACCTCGCCCGCGAGATCCCGAGGCAGGTGCCTCCTGTGCTCGCCGAGCTGGCCTGACCGTGAGCGGGCGGGGCGGTGCGCCTCACCGCATGCGTCCCGGGCCGCCCGGGTACGTCCTGGCCGCACGTGACACCGACGCAAGGAGGGGAACGATGGCGGACCACGAGCAGGACATCCGGATGCCCACCCACGACCAGCCCCTGAACGCGCCGCGCCGCAAGACCTTCGGGCCGCTGGTGGCGACGCTGCTGATCCTCGCGCTGATCGCCGTCGTCTTCCTGCTGGTCAGCTCCACCGCGGGCTGACCGGCGGCCCGTCCGGCGGTCGCCGCACGGTCAGACCGAGCCGGGGCGGACGAGCTCACGCTCGAGCGAGGCCTGAGGGCGCACGGCGCCGACCTGCCGGCGGTGGGCTCCGGGCGTACGTCGATGCGACGCCGGCGTGCGGGTGCTCGGCGGGAGCTCGGTCAGGAAGGCGGACCCCACCGTCGCCTTGATCGGGAGCGACTCCGGGCCGAGGGCGTCCGCCACCGTGGTCTGGCACTGGACGTCCATCGCCAGCGTGCAGTGCGGCATCCAGCTGCCGGGCTGGTAGTACGACCAGCTCTCCGTCGTACCGATCGCCTGGTGCACCTCGTCGTGCAGCTCGAGCAGGCGCCGCGTCGGTGCGACGGCGAGGTAGGCGGGCGCCTTGCCGGTCAGGAAGAAGCCGAGCGCAGTCATGGTCACCGGCAGCCCCGCGACACCGGCCAGGGGGCGTCGCAGCCGTGTCGCCAGCCCTTCCGGGTCGGGCGTGGTCACGATCGCGAGGGTGATGTGCGGGCGGTAGCTCTCGTCGTAGGTGGTTCCCGCCGACGGTACGCCACGTTCGTCGAGTGCCTCCCACGCCTGGCGTACCCGCTTCTCCGAGAACTCGTCGAAGTACAGCACCACGGCGAACGCCGCTTCCGTGCGGGGCATCGGGGGCTCCGACGGCCGGGACCCGAGGGCGGCCGCATGCCTGCCCAGCGGTGTCTCCGGGTCCGCCGGCACGTCGTCGACGAACCGGATGTCACGGAGGTGAGGTCCCACGAGGTCTCTTGTCATGGCGACTATCCTCGTCCTGGTCAGACAGCGGCGTGGCTGTCGAGCTGCCAGGACCGCTGCGGTGCCACGCGGGTGACGTCGCGGCTGTCGCGAGCCTCGCGCACGAGGGCTGCGGCGGTCTCCTCGGCGTCGCGGAGCATCGCGCGCCGCTCGGCCCCGGCGGCGGCGAGGATCTCCCCGGACCGCCGGACCGCCTCCTCGACCAGCGCGTCGGCCACCCGCTGGGCGTGCAGCAGGAGAGATGCGGCATGCGGCGTCAGGTCGTGGGCATCGACGGGCGTGGCGCGCTGCAGCGTGGTCGGGCGGAGCTGCTGGTTCTCGCCCCGGAGCCGGGCGACCTCCTCGCGGAGGCGGATCGCCTCCTGCTGCATCGCCTGGACCTGGTCGGCGAGGAGGCCGAGATACTCGCCGACCTCGAGCTCGTCGAGACCGCGGATGCGGTGGGAGAACTGCACGTTGCGGATCTCCGCAGGGGAGCGATGGTGCATGGATGCGTACTCGTCTCGTGTCACGACTTCTCACCTGCCCGAGCGGGCGTTGGTCGCCGGCTCCCCTGAGCGCCGACCTGACGGCTGGATCTTCAGTTGGTCCGCGGGAGAGTGTCCGAACCGCGGCCCCCGACACCGACAGAGTTTCCGTCAATCCGGGCAAAGGACGCAATGACGTCTGGACCGTTTTCTCTCACATGTTTAGCGACCGGTCGGCGCGCCCTCTCCCCGACGTCCGCCGTACTCCATGGGTGAACGAGTGCGCGCTCGGGAGGTGATGCGGGTCAGAGGTGGATGAGCCGGTCGACGAGCGACGGCACGGTCACGAAGATGAGCGCGCCGGCATTGAGCGCGAGCGCCACCCAGGCCAGCCGGCCGCCGCTGTGGGCACGTGCCATGAGCGCCAGCACGATCCCGACCACCGGTGGCCACACCACGCCAGCGTCGCCGCGATCCAGGGGACCCACCCCTCGATGTAGGCGACCTCTCCGGACGCCTCGGTCTCGAGGCCGAGCGGCTCGGCCAGGAGCGCGGTGCCGAAGCTGAACGCGACCGTCCACGCGACGAAGACCGCGAGCATCCACAGCGACGCCTTTGCCAGCCGGCGACCACGGGCGGGTGCCTGACCTGGTGCTGCCGCGGAGGTCTGGTCCATGGTCATCACCCCTCTCGCCGCCAGCATGCGCCGTTGGGGTGGGTACGAGTCAGGGCGATCGGCTCTAGCGCAAACCTCGCAAACCTCACTAGCGTGCGAGGTCCGTGAGGTCTTGCACCTCCAGGCGCTCAACGAGGGGAAACGCCCATGCGCAGGCAACAGCTCGCAGCCGTCATCAGCATCCTGCTCGCCGCGGTCCTGGCCGTCGGCAGCGCAGGCCCGGCCCAGGCGGCACGGAAGAATCCGTCGGCCAACGCCACGACCTACCCGACGTCGATCGCCTCGCTCGGCGACTCGATCACACGGGGCTTCAACGCGAACGGCTGGTACTCGGACTGGCCGGCCAGGTCCTGGTCCACCGGCACCGACACGACCGTGAACAGCCACTACCTCCGGCTGCGCAAGTACAACAGTCGGATCACCGCGTACAACGACGCGCGCACCGGCGCCAAGATGACCGCGCTCGCCGGACAGGCGAGCTCGGCGGTCTCGCAGAAGGCGCAGTACGTCACGATCCTCCTCGGCGCCAACGACGCCTGCACCGAGACCGAGGGGCAGATGACCTCCGTGGCGAGCTTCTCCGCCCAGTTCAAGGCGGGCATGGACACGCTGGCGGCGCAGGCGAGCCCGCCCAAGGTGCTGGTGGCGAGCATCCCCGACATCTACCGGCTCTACGATGTCGGCAGGACGAGCGCGTCCGCGCGCAGCGCGTGGTCGGCCTATGGCATCTGCCAGTCGATGCTGGCCAACCCCCAGTCGACCGACCAGGCCGACGTCGACCGCCGGGCGCGGGTCCGGCAGCGGGTCGTCGACTACAACACCCAGCTCGCGAACGTCTGCGCCACCTACACGTTCTGCAAGTACGACGGCGGGGCGGTGTTCGGCTACCCGTTCACGCTCAGCCAGCTCTCGCAGTGGGACTACTTCCACCCGAACTCCGCCGGGCAGACCGTCCTCGCGACCCAGACCTGGAAGGCCGGCTTCTGGCCGACCAGCTGACCGCGCTCCGGAGGGGCGGCCCCCTCGGGGCGCTCGCCCCTCCGGCCGGTGACGCTAGTCTTCGGGCGACTGCCGTCGTCGAAGGGGACCGATCACGTGGGACCGGTGCTTCCCCTGCTCGCGCTGGTGGTCGGCGTCCTGATCGGCATGGTCGGCGTCGGCGGCGTGCTGCTGCCTCCGGGGCTCGTCGCCTTCGGTGACCTGACCGCGAACGAGGCGACCGCGACGAGCACGTGGGCGTTCATCTTCACCGGCGTGGTCGGCACGATCGCCTACGCGTCGCGCGGTGTCGTCCCGTGGGACATGCTGCTGCGCCTGGCGATCGGGGTGATCCCCGCGGCGTTCGTCGGTGCGCTCGTGAACGCCACGCTGCCCGCGTCCGTCGTACTGCTGGGGCTGGCGGCGCTGACGATCTTCGTCGGTGTTCACCAGCTACGGCCGGGCGCCCGGGCCGCCGCCCGGGCAGAGCTCGGCACAGTGCCCCTGGTGGGTATCGGCGCGTTCGTCGGGTTCGGGTCCGCGCTGACCGGCACCGGCGGGCCGGTGCTGCTGGTACCGATCCTGCTCGCGCTGGGCATCGGTCCGCTGCGTGCGGTGGCGGTGAGCCAGGCCGTGCAGCTGCCGGTGGTCCTCTCCGGTTCGGTCGGCTACCTCCAGACCGGGCTGGTCGACGTGCGCCTCGGCACCCTGCTCGGCGGGCTGGCTGCGCTGGGGACCCTCGTCGGCGCGGTCGTGGCGACGCGCATCCACGCCGAGGGGTTGCGGAAGATCGTTGCTCTGGCTTGCATCGCCGCCGGTGTCTTCCTCGCCGTCCGTGCCGTGGTCTGACGTGGTCAGGTGGGTCGCCGTCGGCGAGCCTGGTTCGCCTCACGGATGACCGCCCAGGCGTCAGCCACCGGACCCACGTGCCCGAGCTTGTCGGGGTTGAGCACCGCACGGATCGTCTGGATCTGCCCGTCGAGCACGTCGAGAGTCCAGGTGTTGACGACCCTCCTGTCCCGGTCGCGGATGATCGCGCCCGGCTGGCCGTTCACCTCGTGTGGCTCCAGCTCCACGCCGACCGGGACGAACGTCGAGAACATCGAGGCGAGGAGCCGGGCCACGTTGTCGGCGCCGACGACGCCCCCGACCCACTGGGGGGCCTTGCCGCCGCCGTCCCCGATCAGCTGGACGTCAGCGGCGAGCAGCTCCCGCAGGCCTTCGACGTCGCCTACCCGGAGTGCATCGAAGAAGCGCGCCGCCAGCTCCTCCCACTCCCTGCGGTCCGCCTCGAACCGGGGACGCCCATCCTCCATGTGGCGCCGTGCCCGCACCGCGAGCTGGCGGCACGCCACCTCCGTCTTCCCGACCGCCGACGCGACCTCGGGGAAGCCGAACCCGAACACCTCCCGCAGCACGAAGACCGCGCGCTCGAGCGGGCTGAGCCGCTCGAGCAGCAACAGGGCCGCCGTCGACACCGAGTCGGCGAGCTCCGCCGAGCGCTCCGGGTCCTCGTAGGGGTCGGAGAGCAGCGGCTCGGGAAACCACGGCCCGACGTACTGCTCCCGCCTGGAGCGGGCCGAGCGCAGCACGTCGATCGAGATCCGGGTCACCACGGCCGAGAGGAACGCCTTGGTCGACGTGGGTCTTGTCGGGGAGGCGTCGTAGCGCAGCCAGGTCTCCTGGACCGCGTCCTCGGCCTCGGTCACGCTGCCCAGGATCCGATAGGCGATCGCGAACAGCAGCGGCCGCAGCTCCTCGAACTCCTCGACCCGGGTCAAACCAACCCTTCCTTGAAGCCCTGGCGCCACGACGGGTAGCGCAGCTCCCAGCCGAGCTCCCTCTTGGCCTTCGCGTTGGAGAAGCCGCGTCCCTCGGTCATCATCGCCACCGCCACGTCGCCGGCCAGCATCCGGGCCAGCCACTTGGGGACGCGCATGGGGGGCTTGGCGCCCGCGCACGCTGCCAGGTAGGGCAGCCATTCGCCGGCCGGAGCCGGTTCGTCGTCGACGATGTTGAACACGCCGCTCGCCTTCTGCTCCACAGCCAGCACGGTAGCGCTCGCCGCGTCCTCGACGTGCACCCACGAGCAGTAGCCGGTGCCCTTCCCGACGACCGGGAACTGCCGCTTGCGCACGAGCTCGATCTGGTCGTCGGTGGCGCCCGGTCCGTAGAGTCCGCCGTACCGCAGCACCGCGCCGCCGGCCTTGCCGACCACGTCCTCGACGTGGCTGATCGCCGCCATCACCGGGTGCGCCACCGTCCCCTCCAAGGGGTCCAGCGGGTCCTCCTCGGTCTTCACCCAGTCCCCGTGGCGGATGCCGTTCCAGCTGGCGTAGCTCTGTGCGACGAAGTGGGGTACGCCGGTCGCCTCGGCCGCGGCCAGCAGGTGGTCCGTGCCCTCGGTGCGCAGCCGGTTGGTGGTGGCGAACCAACGATCGAAGTGCTTCATGTCGGGCTTGCCGGCGATGGCGGTCATCTGGTGCACGATCACGTCGGGCAGAGCCGCGGCCACCGCCTCGCCGACCGACATCGCATCCAGCCCGTCCATCACGACGGCATCTGCGCCCAGCTGCTCCAGCACGCCCAGCTTGGCCGGGCTCGTCGTAGTAGCCGTCACCTGATGGCCACGGGCCACGAGCTGCGGCACCAGCCGCCGCCCCACGACCCCGGTCCCGCCTGCCACGAACACCCGCATGACGATCACCTTCCTGTCTCCAGAGACTGTCTTCGAGACCTGAGACGAGACGGCCCCGCTGTCTGTGACATGGACGCGGTGGCGGCTGTCTGAACCGCCCCTGGGCCGCGGGCGTCAGGCGTCGACGTAGGTCGCGAGGTGCTCGCCGGTGAGGGTGGAGCGGGAGGCGACGAGGTCGGAGGGCGTGCCCTCGTAGACGATCCGGCCGCCGTCGTGGCCGGCGCCGGGGCCGAGGTCGACGAGCCAGTCCGCGTGCGCCATGACCGCCTGGTGGTGCTCGATGACAATGACCGACCTGCCGGAGTCGACCAGCCGGTCGAGCAGGCCGAGCAGCTGCTCGACGTCGGCGAGGTGGAGGCCGGTGGTCGGCTCGTCGAGGACGTAGACGTCACCCTTGTCGGCCATCCGGGTCGCGAGCTTGAGCCGCTGCCGCTCGCCGCCGGACAGGGTCGTCAGCGGCTGGCCGAGGCTGAGATAGCCCAGCCCCACGTCGGCGAGCCGGTCGAGGATCTTGTGTGCGGCCGGTGTGCGTGCCTCACCCGCGCCGAAGAACTCCTCTGCCTCGGTCACCGACATCGCGAGCACGTCGGCGATGTTCCGGCCGCCCAGCGCGTACTCCAGCACCGACGCCTGGAACCGCTTGCCCTCGCACTCCTCACAGGTGGACTCGACGGTGGCCATGACGCCGAGGTCGGTGTAGATGACGCCGGCGCCGTTGCAGGTGGGGCAGGCGCCCTCGGAGTTGGCGCTGAAGAGCGCCGGCTTGACGCCGTTGGCCTTCGCGAACGCCTTGCGGATCGGGTCGAGCAGGCCGGTGTACGTCGCGGGGTTGCTCCGTCGCGAGCCGCGGATCGCGCCCTGGTCGATCACGACGACGCCGTCGCGGCCTGCGACCGAGCCGTTGATCAGCGAGCTCTTGCCGGAGCCGGCGACGCCCGTGACCACGCAGAGCACCCCGAGCGGGATGTCGACGTCCACGTCCTGGAGGTTGTGCGTCGACGCCCCGCGGACGTCCAGCGTGCCGGTCGGCTTGCGCACCTTCTCCTTGAGGGCGGCCCGGTCGTCGAGATGGTGGCCGGTGGTGGTGTCGCTCCTCCGCAGGTCTTCGACGGTTCCCTCGAAGCAGACGGTGCCACCATCGGTGCCGGCGCCGGGGCCGAGGTCGACGACGTGGTCGGCGATCGCGATCGTCTCGGGCTTGTGCTCCACCACCAGCACCGTGTTGCCCTTGTCCCGCAGCCGGAGCAGCAGGTTGTTCATGCGCTGGATGTCGTGGGGGTGGAGGCCGATGGTCGGCTCGTCGAAGACGTAGGTGACGTCGGTGAGGCTGGAGCCTAGGTGGCGGATCATCTTGGTCCGCTGCGCCTCGCCGCCCGAGAGTGTGCCCGAGGGGCGGTCGAGCGAGAGGTAGCCCAGCCCGATCTCGGCGAACGAGTCGAGGAGGTGCTGCAGCCCGGTGAGCAGCGGGGCCACCGACGGTTCGTGGAGGTCCCGGACCCAGTCGGCCAGGTCGCTGATCTGCATTGCACAGACGTCGGCGATGTTCCTCCCCTTGATCTTCGACGACAGGGCCTCCTGGGTGAGCCGGGTTCCGCCGCAGTCGGGGCAGGTCGTGAAGGTCACCGCGCGCTCCACGAAGGCGCGGATGTGCGGCTGCAGCGCATCGACGTCCTTGGAGAGCATGGACTTCTGGATCTTCGGGATCAGCCCCTCGTAGGTGAGGTTGATGCCTTCGACCTTGATCTTGGTCGGCTCCCGGTAGAGGAGGTCGTGCAGCTCCTTCTTGGTGTACCTGCGGATCGGCTTGTCCGGGTCGAAGAAGCCGCAGCCCCGGAAGATGCGGCCGTACCAGCCGTCCATCGTGTAGCCCGGGATCGTGAGCGCGCCCTCGTTGAGCGACAGGCTGTCGTCGTACAACGCGGACAGGTCGAAGTCGTTGACCGAGCCCATGCCCTCGCAGCGCGGACACATGCCGCCGAGACGGGTGAAGGTCGCCTTCTCGGTCTTGGTCTTGTCGCCGCGCTCGACGGTGATGGCACCGCTGGCCCTCACTGAGGGCATGTTGAACGAGTAGGCGTTGGGTGAGCCGATGTGGGGCTTCCCCAGCCTGCTGAAGAGGATGCGAAGCAGGGCGTTGGCGTCGGTGGCGGTACCGACGGTGGAGCGAGGGTTGGAACCCATCCGTTCCTGGTCGACGATGATGGCCGTGGTCAGCCCCTCGAGCACGTCGACCTCGGGCCGCGCCAGAGTCGGCATGAACCCCTGTACGAAGGCGCTGTAGGTCTCGTTGATCAGCCGCTGCGACTCCGCGGCGATCGTGGCGAACACGAGTGAGCTCTTGCCCGAGCCGGAGACGCCGGTGAACACCGTCAGCCGGCGCTTCGGGAGCGCGACGCTGACGTCCTTGAGGTTGTTCTCGCGTGCGCCTTGCACACGGATCAGATCGTGGGTGTCGGCTACGTGCGACGCAGGCGACTGCGTGTCCGTCCTCGTGGCCATGCTCATCGTCTCTCCATCCTCACGGGGGGGCGCCGTCGCGGTCTCCGGCGCGGGCTCGATCCAACCAGTCGCCGGACGGCTCAGCGAAGCTCCTGGATGCGGATGAGGTTGCCTGCGGGATCGCGGACGGCGCAGTCGCGAACGCCGTACGGCTGCTCGGCCGGCTCCTGGACGATCTCGGCGCCGCCGGCCTCCAGGCGCCCGAAGGCGCCGTCGAGGTCGCCGGTGGCCAGCAGGATGCCGGCGTAGGTGCCCTTGGCCATCATCTCGACGATGGTGCGGCGCTCCTCGTCGGTGACGCCCGGGTCGGCGACCGGCGGCTGCAGGACGATGGACGTGCCGGGCTGGCCGGCGGGGCCGACGGTGATCCAGCGCATCCCGTTGTAGCCGACGTCGTTGCGGACCTCGAAGCCGAGGATGTCGCGGTAGAAGGCGAGGGACGCGTCCGGGTCGCTGTGCGGGAGGAAGCTCGCGTGAATGCTGATGTCCATGGCAGTCACGCTAGATGCGGCTCGGGGGTCGGCGCTTCTCGATTCCTGACCGGCCTGGTCACCTGCTTCGCCACGCAGGACGGCATGCCCGCCGTCGCGCTCGCCGCCCGGCGCCGATAGACGCTGGGAGGCACGCCGACCAGCTCGGTGAAGCGGCTGCTGAAGGTGCCCAGCGACGAGCAGCCGACCGCGAAGCAGACCTCGGTGACGCTGAGGTCGCCACGCCGCAGCAGCGCCATCGCGCGTTCGATCCGCCGCGTCATCAGGTAGCCGTACGGCGCCTCGCCGTAGGCAAGCCGGAACTCGCGGCTGAGGTGTCCGGCAGACATGTTCACGCCGCGGGCCAGCGCCTCGACGTCCAGCGGCTGCGTGTACTCCCGGTCGATCCGGTCGCGAACGCGGCGCAGCCGCTCGAGGTCGCGCAGGTGCTGTGCGTCAGCGGGTCTGCTGGTCACTTGTGTGATCGTGCCATGCCGCACCGGAGTTGCCTAGCGCACCGTCGAGCGTCCACGCGAAGGCGACTGCGACGCGCCCTCGGGCCCAACCAGGTTTGTGGGGGCGCTACGGGGGCGTCTCGCAGGCTCTCAATGGGCCTCAGGTGACACCTCACGTCCGCGGCGGATCGTGGCCGCTGTGCAACCGCGGTTCGGCTTCGGTTGCGTAATGCAGCAAGGGACAGGTCGATGGTCCCTGGGAGTGCGCACCTTGTGACGCCTATGCTCCGGAAATGAGGTCGGGAAGGGGTCAAAGGACTCTGGGAAGCGTCCTGGAGGCGGCTGAGGCGGCCGCGCCGGTCGAGGCTGTTGAGGCGGTCACCCGCGAGCTCGCGCGGGCGCTGCACGCTAGGGCTGCTTCGTTCCTCATCGCCGACCTGTCCGGGCGGGCCATGGTCCGCCTTGCACACATCCCCCGACAGACGGCCGGGAAGACAGACAGCAGCGAGCTGAACGCGGCCGGAGCACGGCGGGACGCCGAGGAGTCCGCCACGGTGATTCCGTTCAACGGTGGGCCGGAAGAGCAGGTGATGCGCACCCAGCAGTTGCAGGTTCTTGCGCCTGGACGACAGCCCGTCGGATCCGGACGAGGCTCTGACGAGTGGCGGCTGCTCGCGCCCGTGACCGAGCGTGGCGAGGCCATCGGTCTCCTGGAGCTGTTCCTGCCGGAAGAACCCGACTCCTCGACGGTGGCTGAGATCGCGCAGCTCGCACATCTGCTGGCTTTCGTGGTGATCGCCAATCGACGGCACACCGACCTGTACGAGTGGGGACAGCGCACTCGACCATTGAGCTTGTCCGCCGAGATCCAGCACCGGCTGCTTGCCGGACCTCAGACCTGCGAGGCGGGGGCGTTCACGCTCGCGGGCTGGCTGGAGCCGGCAGCGGCGATCGCAGGCGACACGTTCGACTTCAGCTTGGCGCGTGACGAGCTGCACCTGTCGATAACCGACGCGATGGGTCACGGCGTGGCTGCCGCCCTGAACGCCACACTGTGCGTGAGCAGCCTGCGCAACTCGCGCAACGCAGGTGTGTTGCTGCGCGAACAGGTCAACTCAGCCAATCGCGCTCTGGCCGAGCATGCAGTCACCGCCGGCCTCGACGACTTCGTGACGGGACAGATCGGCCGCCTGGACCTGCGCACCGGATCACTGGAGCTGGTCAACGCGGGGCACGTTCCTCCGTACCTCGCGCGGGGCCGCGACGTCATGGCCGTCGACCTGCCGGTGGAGCTCCCTCTTGGGCTGTTCCCCGACACCAGCTATCGCGGCAGCCTCGTCACCTTGGAAGCCGGCGACCGGTTCGTCTTCGTGACCGACGGCATGCTCGAGCGCCATGCCGCCGGTCTCGATCTTGGGCAAGCGATCGGGGAGACCCGGATGCTTCACGCTCGCGAGGCGGTTCGGGCGCTCGCCGACCGCGTGCTCGACGCGACCGGGCGAAACCTGAGCGACGACGCCACTGTGTTGTGCCTGGACTGGCACGGTGGCCACGGCCGTGACCGCAGCAGCGTCCACGGAGCCGACCCCGTGCGCGCCAGCAGACCTCTCCG
>DASTPU010000045.1:0-14870 GCA_035762105.1 Nocardioidaceae bacterium
CTCCAGGTCGTCGAACGCGCCCCCGCCGCTGCTGACCGTGTGCCCGGTGACCAACGCCGACCCGTACCGCGCACCGGGCTTCGCGCCCGAACGCCACCAGCCCAGCACCTGCGGGTCGTCCGGCGGGAGCAGCACACCGCCGGGAGCGTCGATCCCCACCACCGGGGCATCCACACCCAGACGAGGTACGACGACCCGCCGCGGCACGCCCTTGGCAGTGTGGGCCGTCGGGACGCGCGGTTCAGCATCTGCCTGCAGCTCGACGAGGCGCTCGATCTCGTACGACGGAGGCCCCGGGCGAGCCGGGGTGGCGGCCGTCCCGGCGAGGCCCTCCTCGGGCCCTCGAGCCGTGCTTGCCGCCACCCCTCCCCCACAAACCAGTGCGAGTCCGACCGCGGAGGCCGCCATGCGGAGGCCTCCGCGCGGGGACGCCTTCCTATGACTCGTGGGCACCGCGCTCGCGACGACCCATCTGCATCGAGCCCGCCATGAGCAGCATCAGCAGACCGCCGCCGACCAGGCCCTGGCCGAGCAGGCTGCCCTGCGGGACCGCGCCAGTAGGACCGAAGCCCGCATCCACCGCAGTCGGCAGAGCCTCCGGCACAGCTACGGGCACCGCGTCCGGGCGGTCACCCAGGACCGGCTCGGGCCGAGGCTTCGGCTTCTCCGTCTCGAAGCCCTCGACCGTGTCCTTCACGCACTTGCCGTTCACCATCGAGTAGTCGGCAGGAACCGCTTCCTGGACCCCGGCGAGGTTCGGACACACGTCGACGGACTCGCTCGGCAGCACCTCGGCCGGGCACTCCGCCGCGGTCGCGTCGCGCACCTGCTGCTGCGTCGAAACCTGCGGCTGGCCCTTGACCCACGTGTTCGATGCCGAGTCGTACACCCAGTCCACGGTCGTCGTGGTCGTCGTCGTCGTCACGATCTCGTCCTCGCAGTCGAGGTCGCTGCCGACCACGGTGTCGACGACGACAGCGGGCTTGGGCGGAACAACTGTCTGCGAACCCCCACAGTTGGTGCTGTCCGCACCCGAGGCGGCGTGGGCGCTGCCCGGCTTCATGCCCGTACCGCCACCGCCCCAGCTCACCGTCACAGAGTCGACGTCCGCGCCGGTCGTGAAGTCGTACGTACCGCCGGCGGCGATCGTCACCGCGGACGTCCCGCCGGTGTAGGTCACTGCCACAGAAGCGCTGGAGGAGTTGGTGATCCGCCACGCGTTCGTCGCGAGGCAGTCAGGGACGAACACCACCGACACGCTCCCCGTCCCGGGCGGCGTGACCGACGGGCACTGGTCGACTCCAGGCTCGTCCGTGCGGTCGTTCGGTGTCGTGTCCTGGGCGATGACCCGCGACCGCCCCTGGCCGTCCTCGAAGCTGTCCCCGACGGAGACGCCGTCCTGCCAGCCTTCGATGGCGTTGGCTGCCACCCGGATCGGGTTCTCCCCGCTCGGTTGCAGTCGCTCGTCGACGCCGGGCGTCCCTACGTACTTGCAGACGAACCACCAGGTCTGCCCCACGTCGTCAGGCTTGCCGACGTCCTCCGGCTTGCCGGCCCCATCCGGCTGGCCCACGTCCTCCGGCTGGCCGGTGCTGTCCGGAGGCCCGCCGTTGTCGTTCGCCTGCGCGGTCCCCACGGTGCCCATGACAACCGAGCCCGCCACGAGAGCCGCCACCCCCGTCGCCGCCAGGACCGCTGCCAACCTGTTGCGCAGCCTGCGCGTGCGCTTGTGCCTTGCCTGCATCCAATCCACCCCATTTGATGTCGCCGGCTCCGGACTTCTCACCACGGCGGCGACCGCCGGTGGTCCCATCCGAACCGGTCTCCGGACCCTCAGGCCCGGGCCGACCCCCCGAGAGGCGATGGGCCGAACGGCCGCTCGGCGAACCCAGCGCCGGCCCTGTTGTTGTGTCCCCTCACATCAGTCTCAAGCCAAGGAATGGCGGCTACAATCGGCAAAATCGCGTTGTCAGGCGAATCGTCCGAATCATCCGCACGACTCGCGAAAAATGGCTCAAGGCGTCTACTCAAGGCGACGTAGAGGGCCGGTCGGGCGCCTACGGAAAATGGCTCAGCGCTGCGCGACTGGTCTAGCGAAGACCACCGCGTTGCTCAGGTACGTCGTGCCGTTCCAGTCCTCGCAGGTCACGAGCACGAGCCGTCCTGGCACCTTCTGGCTGAAGATCCGCTGCGCGTCCTCGGCGAGGGACGCCTTGCGGTAGATAGTGACCCCGACGACGTCGTAGAGGATCCGGCCCTCCGTCGTACGCACGATGACGCGGTCGCCACGATCCAAGGTCTCCAAGTCGTCGAAGGCCCCGCCGCCGGAGCTGACCGTGTGACCGGCGACCAGCACCGAGCCGCGCGCTGCACCCGGCTTCGCGCCGGAGCGCCACCACCCGACGGTCTGCGGGTCGCTCGGTGGCAGCAGCACGCCGCCGGGCGCGTCGATCGCGAGCACCGGTACGTCGATCCGCAGCGACCTGATCACGAGGCGCCGCGGGACGCCGCGGGCACGGTGCAAGACCGGCGTCGACGAGACCGTGGGGCGTCTCGCCTCCAGCTCGATCTCCGGAGCCACCACGAAGGGCTCTCCGAGAGCCACAAGTGTCCCTTGTCGGGGCGCGGCATCATGTGACGCCGCCGAGTGTGCGCTCAGGACGAATCCAGAGAGCGCGAGGGCAAGCCCGAGCGCGGAGGCCACAAGGGGAAGGCCTCCGCGCCCGCGCGCTCTGCGCCTAGGCTTCGTGGACTCCACGTTCACGTCGCCCTGCTCGCATCGTTGCGGCGAGGACCAGGAGCATCAGGCCTGCGCCTACGAGGGCCTGCCCGAAGGGGCTGCTGGAGCCACCGGTCGTGTCGGTCGGGCCGACCAGGCCGGCGTCGACCTCGGTCGGGACGGCCGCCTCGGTCCCGAGCACCTCATCAGGTTCGACAACGGGCTTCGGCTCAGGCTTGGCCGGCTTCGTAGGCTGCGGCTTCTCGGTCTCCTCGCCCTCGATCTCGGACAGGACGTTGACGAACGTCGGCATGCCCGGATCGTCGTCGAGGTTGCTGGGGTTCGCCTCGGTCAACACGACCGTCTCCACTCCCGTGCTTCTGTCGTAACCCTTGGGAGCCTTCGTCTCCTCGATCGTCCACACACCGAGCGGGACGTCGCTGAGGGCCAGCTCACCGGCGTCGGCGTCCACGTCCGGAGCCCTGTTGTCCACGACCGTCAGGCAGTCGCCCTCGATGTCCGACCCGTTGATGTCCACCGTGTGGCAGACCTCGAAGGTCGCGCCACCGAGCTGCTCCTGCTGGTCATCCACCTTGAGCCAGCCGAGATCACCCAGCACCTCGATCTCCGCCTCCTCGACGTTCACGAACACCGGGACCGCCGTACCTGCGTTGGCCGGGTTGTCCGCGGAGAGGATCACCGGTTCGGCGCCGATGTCACGGACGAAGCCATCGGGGGCCTCGACCTCGGTGATCGTCCAGGTCCCGAGCGCCAGCTCCCTGAGCTCGAACTCACCGGCGTCGGGGTCGGTGTCCGGCGCGCTGTTGTCGACGACCGTCACGCAGCTCGTTCCGAGGCACGCCTGGAAGGTGGCGCCTCCGAGCAGATCTCCGCCCTCGTCATGCTTCAGCCACCGCAGGGTGCCCTTCGGCTCGTAGTACTGCCGTGTCGTGTTCACGAACACCGGGATCAGCGGGTCTCCGTCTGCGTTGCTCGCGTTGTCCGCGGTGAGGATGACCGGCTTCGTGGTCGAGTCGAGGATGTAGCCGGCGGGTGCGCTGGACTCCTTGATCGTCCAGGTGCCCAGTGCCAGCTGTTCCAGCTGGAGCTCTCCGGCTGTCTCGTCCACATCCGGAGCCGAGTTGTCAGTGACCGTCAGGCACGTGTCGACGATCGGCGCGCCCGTCACGGCAGCTGTCCTGCAGACCTGGAATGTCGCACCACCCAGCAGCTGCTGGTTGTCGTTGTGCTTGAACCACCGAAGCGTGCCCGGGACCCCATGCTGTTGAGGGATGTTGACGAAGATGGGGATCGTCGACTGGCCGGTCGCCGTGACGGTCACGGTCTCGACGTCCGAGTCCTTCACGAACCCGTTCGGAGCGTCGGTCTCCTCGACCGTCCAGGTGCCGAGGGCCAGGTTCGCGAGCGAGAGCTCACCGGCTGTGTCGTCGGTATCGAGACCAGCGTTGTCCCTCACCGTCCCACATTCATCCGCAATGTCCGCGCCGGTTTCGTCGTGGGTGCGGCAGACCTCGAAGGTGGCGCCGCCCAGCAGGTGCTCATCGCCGTCGTACTTGAGCCACTGCAAGCTCCCCGTCTCCGAAGGCGGTACGGGCTCGCACTCGACCTTGAACACCTTCGACTTGGCCTTCAGATCCACGACATAGTCGCCCGCGCTGTCCTTCCCGAGGGCAGTTGTCTTGTAGGTGCCGTCAGCGAGGTCGAAGTACTCGGTGTCGAAGTACCCCTCATCGTCGGCTTCATATGGTCCGAATGGACCAGCGGCGGTACCGAGGGGCTTGCTTCCGCCTTGGGGGTCGAACCGGATGACCAACAGTTGATGCGCGTCGAAGTCGAAGCCCTCGATGTTGAAGCTGCAGACCTTCGGGTCGTTGCTCTCAGTTCCGTCCGGGGTGCCTTCCTCATGCACCTTGAGAGTGCCGTTGTTGCCGGGAGGATCAGCTTCTTGGGCCGACCCCGTGACGGGCACTCCGACCAGCAGAACGCCCGCGCTCAGCATCGCCACGCCGAGCGCAGCGACGACGGCCGTCAGACGATCCCGAAGCCTTCGGGACCTTGGTGTTGCACGCATTTAACCCACCCCAATCACTTCGGGTCGCGAAAGGGCTTCGGTGGGCAGGTCGCAGTGAGCGTCCGGTCGGACGCAACCCAGGCATGCGCCTCGGCTGTCCCCCAAGAGCGGTCGTGCGGTCCATGTGGCCCCCCAGCCCTGAACCCTTGCGGGATCGGTGCTTACCGATCTATTTCCCCCGCAACACGACTCTTGCTTTTTGCAACAGATGCGACAAGGGCCACAAGACCTTCCCGATCAGGCAGTTGGTCGGAATAGACCACGTCGTCCCGTGCGCCTGCCCGACGCAGTGATCCATCCGGGCGCAGTATCCGCGCCCCCGGGACCGGATATTGCTCGCGGAGGTGCCCTGGGACAGCAGTTTCCGCGCCCAAGGACCTGTTATTGCTCCAGGTAGAGCGCTTCGACAGCAACTTCCGCGCCCCAGGACCTGTTGTTGCTGCGCGCCACCTCACCCGGAGGACGCGGCGGGACGGACGCGACAGCCGCGAAGGCGGTGGGCCGGCTCGGCGTGCTACATACGCGACGATCCATTACCGCGGAGTAGGCTTCTGCCTCGAACTTGCGAAGAGGAAGGCGACCATTGAGCACCTTGGATGAGCAGAGGCCACGCGGAGGCAGGATGCCGCGTACGGCGCGGCGAGCCCAGCTGCTCGAGTCGGCGCTCGAGGTGTTCGTGGCCCAGGGCTACCACGCCGCCGCCATGGACGACATCGCAGACCGCGCCGGCGTCTCGAAGCCCGTGCTCTACCAGCACTTCCCGGGCAAGCTCGAGCTCTACCTCGCGCTCCTCGACCAGTCGTGCGACACGATCATCGACGCGACCCGCAGGGCGCTCGAGGCCACGCACAACAACAAGGAGCGCGTCGCCGCGACCATGCAGGTGTTCTACGACTACGTCGCGAACGCCCAGGGCGCCTTCCGACTGGTCTTCGAGTCCGACCTGACCAACGAGCCCTCTGTCCGCGAGCGCGTCGACCGGGTCACGACCGAGACCGCGGACCTGATCGCCGCCGTGATCCACGACGACACCGGCCTGCCGGACGAGCAGTCCCGGCTCCTGGCCGTCTCGCTCGTCGGCATGGCACAGGTCAGCGCCCGGTTCTGGCTCGACGACCGCCGCGGCATCAGCCAGACCGATGCCGCGAACCTGGTCTCGAGCCTGGCGTGGCGCGGCATCCGCGGGTTCCCCCGCACCGACGAGCAGTCCTGACCGCGAGTCGCCCCTCACCGGGCCCTGCACGGGTCGGCCCGTGCCCACGGCGGCGGTAGGGTCGTCGTACGCGCATCACCATCGTGACGCGCCCCGAGTTTCCTGCCGGCAGCGCCGGCGCGACTGCAACGAGGAGGTCCTCCCATGGAGGTCAAGATCGGCGTCCAGAACGTCAACCGCGAGCTGACGGTGGACACCAACCAGGAGGGTGACGAGATCGAGGCAGCCGTGGCGAAGGCCCTCAGCGGCGGCGAGCCCGTCATCACGCTGACCGACGTCAAGGGCCGCCGCGTGATCATCCCGACCGCGAGCCTCGCCTACGTCGAGATGGGCTCCCCCACGATCGGCCAGGTCGGCTTCCGGAGCTGAGCGAACGGCCGCACCGGCAGCGATGTCACGGGGGCGTCAGGGCGCGAGGCCCAGCGCATCCATCCGCTTGTTGTGGTTCTCGGTCAGCCGGGTGAACATCCGGCCGATCGCGGCCAGGTCCATGCCTGGGCGGTCCACACCGCCGGACAGCAGTGCCGACAGAGCGTCGCGCTCGGCCGCCACCCGCTGCGCCTGTGACAGCGCCTCGCCCATGATCCGCCGGCCCCACAGCGCGAGCCGTCCACCGACCCGGTGATCGGCGTCGATCGCCTTGCGGACCCGGTCGACGACGAACTCCGCCTGCCCCGAGTCCTCGAGGCTGTCGATGATCAGGTCGCGGGTGCCGACGTCGACGAAGGCGGCGACCTCACGGTAGAAGTCGGCCGCGAGCCCGTCCCCGACGTACGCCTTGACCAGGCCCTCGAGCCAGTCGCGCGGGGCGGTGTGCACATGGAACTCGTCGATCGGCTTCTGGAACGGCTGCATCGCCTCGAAAGGGTCCGCGCCGAGCTCGGCGATCCGGTCGCGCAGCGCCTCGAAGTGACCGAACTCGCGCGACGCCATGGCCGCCAGCTCGACCTTGTCCTCCAGCGCGGGCGCCATCTTCGCGTCCTCGGCCAACCGCTCGAAGGCCGACATCTCGCCGTACGCGATCGCCCCGAGCAGGTCCACGACCGCGGCGAGGTACGTCGGGTCGGAGAACGCCACGGGGATGTCCAAAGAGGGATCCGCCTGAGGGCCGACCATGGGGTCCGTGATGGAGGGCTCCTGCGGCGAATCGGTCATGCGCGCAGCCTACCGATAGACTTGGCCAGACATTACGTAGAGAGACAGGCAAGACCCCTGACTACCTTCCAAGAACTCGGGGTGCTCCCCGAGATCGCCGACGCACTCGAACGCGCCGGCATCACGACCCCTTTCCCCATCCAGGAGATGACCCTCTCGGTCGCCCTGATGGGCACCGACCTGATCGGCCAGGCACGCACCGGCACCGGAAAGACGCTGGCCTTCGGCATCCCCGTGATCCAGCGGACGCTGGCTCCGCACGACGTCGACTTCGAGGACCTGGCCGCCCCCGGCAAGCCGCAGGCCCTGGTGATCGCCCCCACCCGTGAGCTCGCGCTCCAGGTGACCAACGATCTCAAGACCGCCGCCGCCGACCGCGGCACGCGCATCCTCACCGTCTACGGCGGTGTGGGCTACGAGCCCCAGCTCGACGCGCTCAAGTCCGGCGTCGACGTCGTCGTCGGTACGCCGGGCCGGCTCCTCGACCTGGCCAACCGCAGGTCGCTGGACCTCTCGCACGTGAAGGTGCTCGTCCTCGACGAGGCCGACGAGATGCTCGACCTCGGCTTCCTTCCCGACGTGCAGAAGCTGCTGTCGAAGACGCCCGAGACCCGGCAGACCATGCTGTTCTCGGCGACCATGCCCGCGGCGATCGTCGGCCTGGCCCGCGTCCACATGCGGCACCCGATGAACATCCGCGCGGAGTCGTCGTCGGACGAGCAGACCGTTCCGGCCACGGCGCAGTTCATCTACCAGGTCCACGACCTCGACAAGCCGGAGATCCTCGGCCGGATCCTCCAGGCGGAGAACTCCGGCATCACGATCGTCTTCACCAAGACCAAGCGCCAGGCACAGAGGGTCGCCGACGACCTCGCCGACCGCGGTTTCCCGAGCAGCCCGCTGCACGGCGACATGCCCCAGGTGGCGCGTGAGAAGGCGCTCGCGAAGTTCCGCGAGGGCAAGCTCAAGGTCCTCGTCGCCACCGACGTCGCCGCCCGCGGCATCGACGTCGCCGACGTCACCCACGTGATCAACTACAGCTGCCCCGAGGACGACAAGACCTACGTCCACCGGATCGGGCGCACCGGCCGGGCAGGCGCGACCGGCATCGCGATCACGTTCGTCGACTGGGCCGACACCACCCGGTGGAAGGTCATCAACAAGACCCTCGGCCTGCCCTTCGAGGACCCGCCGGAGACGTACTCCACCTCCGAGCACCTGTTCCACGACCAGGGCATCCCGCCGGGGACCAAGGGCCGTCTCGTCCCGGAGAAGCCTGCCGAGAAGCCCGACCGCGAGTCCAAGCCGCGCGCGGAGCGGGGCGAGCGGCCGCGCCGCGACCGGAACCGCACGCGCACCCGCGGCGGTCAGAAGGCCGACGCCGGCCCGATGGACGGTCCCGCAGAGACGACCGAGCCCGCCGAGTCCGAGGGCAGCGCGCCCTCACGGAGCCGCAACCGCCGTCGGCGCCGCACCCGCAGCGGCGAGACCGCGCCGGCGAAGAGCGACTGAGGGCGGTAGCCGTTCGGTGAAGGCACCATCTCCGACCCGGGGGATGGTGCCTTTCCATGTGCCGGGCGGTCAGGCGGTGACGACGACCTCGGTGCCCACGATCGCGAAGTACCACAGGGCCCGCGCATCGGGACGCCACTGCCGGATGCAGCCGTGCGACCGCGGCGTGCCGAGCTCGGCCCGGGTCTGGACGAGCCTGCCGTCGTCGACCGGGATGTCGTGGAACCCGATCGCGGCCCGCTTGCCGTGCGCGAAGCGGACCATGTACTGCATCGTCCCCGAGTCGTCGATGCCGACGGCGTGGCGCGACGTGGAGTACACCTCGTAGCGCCCGGGCTTCAGGTTGTCGGTCAGGCTGCCGGAGACCAGGTAGGTGCGCCGCACGCGGTCGCCCTGGTCCACGAGCCACACGCGCTGGTCGCTGATGTCGAACACGACCCGCTTGCCGGCGCCGGACCGGGCCGGCAGCGCCTCCGGGTCGGGAGCCGCCTCCGGGTCGGGGGCCGGCTCCGGCGCCAGGGTGGGCGCGTCGTCCGTGGGCGAGGTGTCCCCGCTCCAGAGCCGCGCGGGTGCGTCGAACGCGCTCAGCGCGATCCCCGCCTCCGCTGGTACGACGGACGTGGTGGACGCGGCTGCCGCCAACCCGACGGAGTCGTCGCCGGACGTCGCGGGGAAGACGCCGGTGGCCCCGAGGACGGCCACCGTCGTGACGGCGAGCGAGCTCACGGCGGACACGATCCGGCCGTAGCGGGGCCGGACACGACCGGCGCGTGCCGGACGGCGCGACGCGTGTGCCCCTGGGCGCGGTGCCATGGGGTCGAGTCTAGGCGCCCTTGCGCGCCTTCTCGGTGAGGTTGGCCGCCACGTCGCGGTACGCGTCGGCGCCCTTGGTCCGCCGGGCCGTCGCGAGGATCGAGCGCCCCGCCGCCGGCGCCTCGGCGAAGCGGATCGACTTGGGGATCGGCGGCTCGATCACGTCGAGGTCGTAGGTCTCGGAGATGGTCTCGAGCACCATGCGTGCGTGGTTGGTGCGCCCGTCGTACAGGGTGGGCAGCACACCCCAGACCTCGAGGCCCTTGTTGGTGAACCGCCGAACGTCGTGGACGGTGTCGAGGAGCTGGCCGACACCGCGGTGCGAGAGGGTCTCGCACTGCAGCGGGATGAGCACGCCCGTCGCGGCCGTGAGTGCGGCGACGGTCAGCACGCCGAGCGACGGCGGGCAGTCGAGCAGCACCCAGTCGTAGCCGTCGACCTCCTCGAGCGCCGCGCGCAGGACGTACTCGCGCCCGGTGCGGGTGAGCAGGTCCGCCTCCGCGCGGGCGAGCTCGATCGTCGCGGGGAGGAGGTCGACCCCGTCCTCGGTCTCGATGATCACCTCGGAGGCGTCGACCCCCTTGGTGAGGACGTGGTGCACCGACAGCTCGAGGTCCTCGGGGTCGATGCCGAGCGAGAACGTCAGGCAGGCCTGCGGGTCGAGGTCCACGATGAGGACGGACTTGCCCTGCTCGGCCAGGGCTGCACCGAGAGAGGCGACGGTGGTGGTCTTCGCGACGCCGCCCTTCTGGTTCGCGATCGCGAGAATCTGAGTGCTCATCACCTGACATTGTGCCTGAGCCGCGCGAGAACTCGTTCCGCTGTCCGTGGAATGCTTCTCCCATGATCGCCGGAACCGCTCTCGTCACTGGTCCCACCGCCGGCATCGGCCGCGCGTTCGCCGAGGCCCTGGGCTCCCGGGGTCACGACCTCGTGCTCGTCGCCCGGGACGAGCAGCGCCTCGACGAGCTGGCCGAGCACCTGCGCTCCAAGCACGGCGTGGACGTGGAGGTGCTCGTGGCGGACCTCGCCGACCGGCAGGCGATGGGCCGCGTGGAGGCCCGGCTCGCCGACCCGGAGCGGCCGGTGTCGATCCTGGTGAACAACGCGGGCTTCGGCCACAGGCAGCCGTTCACGGAGAACTCCGTCGAGGACGAGCAGGAGATGCTGGACGTGCTCGTCACCGCCGTGATGCGGCTCAGCCACGCGGCGGTCGGTCCGATGCTCGAGCGCGGCGAGGGCGCGATCATCAACGTCTCGAGCGTCGCGGCCTTCCTCCCCCGGGGCACCTACAGCGCCGCGAAGAGGTACGTCGTGTCGTTCAGCGAGTGGCTCGACGTCACCTACCGCGACCGCGGCGTGCGAGGGATGGCGGTCTGCCCCGGGTTCGTGAGGACCGAGTTCCACGAGCGCATGGGCGTCAGCCGGAGCTCGGCCCCGAGCTGGATGTGGCTCGACGCCGACCGGGTCGTCGAGGAGGCCCTCGACGACCTCGACCGCGGCAGGACGATCTCGGTCCCGAGCAGGCGGTACAAGGCGATCACCACGTTCGTCCGGTACGTGCCGCCGTCGGTCCTGGGCCGCTTCCAGCGGCTCGGCCGGAAGTAGCTTCCCCGGGTCAGCCCTCGCCGGCCATGAAGGCCCGCACCGCGTCCGCCATCAGCTGCACCGCGATCGCCGACAGCAGCAGACCGGCGATGCGGGAGACCAGCAGCACACCGCTCTCCCGGATCACCTTGAGGATCGGGACCGAGAACCGCATCGACAGCCACAGCGAGGCGTGCACCAGCAGGACACCCAGGGCGACGGCGAGCAGCGTCGCCGCGTCGGCGATCTGGTCGGTGAAGACCATCGTCGCGACGATCGCACCGGGGCCGGCCATCATCGGCGTGCCGAGGGGCACGAGAGCCACGTTGACGTTGGCCCCGGGGCCGGCGCCGATCGAGGACTCCTTGCCGGTGAGCAGGTCGAGGGCGATCAGGAGGAGCAGCAGACCCCCGGCGAGCTGGAGGGCGGGCAACGAGATGTTGAGGTAGTCGAGGATCTGCTGGCCGAAGAACGCGAAGGCCACGATCACCCCGAAGGACACCGCCACCGCCTGCCAGGCGGCCCGGCGCATCGAGGCGGGCGACCGGCCGCCGGTGAGGGCGAGGAAGACCGGGATCGTGCCGATCGGGTCCATGATCACGAACAGCGTCACGAAGACCTCGGTCGTCAGCGCGAGGTCGACCCAGCTCACGGGACGAGCACCTCGGGGGTGGTCCGTCCCGAGGCCGCCGACGCGGCCCGCGCGAGCTCGAGGAGGCGTTCGTACTCCTCCGGCGCCGTGGTGTTGCAGCCGAGGTCGTGGTCGACCTTCCCGGCGCCGTGGTAGTCGCTCGACCCCGTCACCACCAGGTCGAGGTCGCGCGCGATCGACCGGAGCCGGTCGCGGGTGGCCTCGTCGTGGTCCTGGTGCTCCACCTCGATCCCGGCCAGCCCCTCCTCCTTGAGGGCGGCGAAGCGCGCCTCGTCGAGGGCCGCGAAGTTGTGCCGCTTCGCCCACGGGTGCGCGATCACGCTCACCCCGCCCGCGTCGCGGACCGTGTGCAGCATCGCCTCGAGCGGGGCGGCGTAGCGCGGCACGTACGCCGGGCCGTTGGAGCCGAGCAGCGACTTGAAGGCCTCGCCGCGGTGCGAGACGACCCCCTTCTTCACGAGGGCGTCGGCGATGTGCGGACGGCCCATCGCGGCCGCGTCGCCGGCCAGGCGGCGGACGTCCTCCTCCTCGATGTCGATGCCGAGCTCACGCAGCCGTTCGAGGGTGGCGGGCAGCCGCGCGTTGCGTCCGTCGAGCACGCGCCTGAGCTCCTCGACGAGCGGTTCGTAGGTCGGGTCGGGGAGGTACGCCGTGAGGTGCACGCCGTGCCCCTCGAGCTTGCAGCTGATCTCCAGGCCGCGGACCAGCGTCACGCCCTCCTCGACCGCACCCTCGGCGGCCTCCGCCCAGCCCTCGGTGGTGTCGTGGTCGGTCAGCCCGAGCACGTCGATGCCCGCCTCCCGCGCACGCCGCATCAGCAGACGGGGCGAATCGGTCCCGTCGGAGCGGTCGGAGTGGGTGTGGAGGTCGATGCGCACGTGCGCAGCCTAACGGCCACCTCCCCCCTCACCACGGGGGCGGGTTGCCCCCGAAAGCCACGTCGATCAGCTCGGGTCCGAGGCCCGCGACGTCGGCGAGGAACCACTCGTCCCGCAGCAGCAGCGCCGCGGACGCAGGTCGCAGGACCAGCCAGAGCCACCGCCCGTGCGCCTCGCCCGCGAAGACCGAACGGTCGAACGTCGGGTCCGAGTGGGAGGTCGACACCGACCACAGCGGCAGCGTCACGCCGTCGATGTTCACCCGGGCGTGCGGAGGGCCCTCGCCCACCTCCGCACCGGGGTCGCTGTGGTCGATCCCCGCGCACCGGGCGCCGAGGCCCACACCGGGCTCCTCCGAGACGATCGTCAGCTCCACGACGCCGTCCTGGTCGGTGACACCGGAGCACGAGAGCATGCTCGCCCGGGCCTCCTTGTCACTCTCGGCGACGCACCCGAAGTCGGTGATCGTCCAGCCGGGCGCGAGCGGCCACGGCACCAGGGTGGGGGGGCCGTCGCAGTGTCCGAGATGCTCGGCCAGTGCCTCGTAGCTCGCCACCGCCGGACGCCACAACGGCGTGATCGCACCGTGGTCGGGGCACCGCCAGCCGTCCGCGTCCTCGGTCACGGGCGAGGTGCAGCTGGGGCAGCCGGCCGCGAGGGTCATGCGCTAACCGTCCTGCCCGTCGCCGCCCTTCGTCAAGGAAGCCGCGCCTACCCTGGGCGGTATGCAACGTCGACGAGTGCCCTGTGTCGGCGGCATCGTCGTCGACGCGGCCGGCCGCATCCTGCTCGTCCGGCGTGGGCAGGAGCCGGCCATGGGTTGCTGGTCGGTGCCGGGCGGGCGGGTCGAGGCGGGCGAGGACGACCCGACGGCCACCGCCCGCGAGGTGCTCGAGGAGACCGGGCTCGCGGTCACCGTGGCCGACCTCGTGGGCACCGTGGAGCGAGACGCGCCCGACGGCTCGGTCTACGCCATCTCGGACTACCGGTGCACGCCCGTGGACGGCGCCGACGCCTCGCTCGTGGTCGCCGGCGACGACGCGGACGACGTCGGCTGGTTCACCCCCGAGCAGGTGCGGGAGCTCGACTGCGCCCCCGGGCTGGTGGAGGCGCTCGACGACTGGGGCGTGCTCAGGCGTTCCAGCGCAGGATGACCGGCGTCTCCCGTTCGTACCCGAGCACCGAGACCGTCGCGGTGTCGAGCCGGAACAGGCGGCCCTCGCTCACGGTCAGGCCGAGCCACCGTGCGGTCAGGGCGCGGAGCGTGTGACCGTGGGCGAACAGCAGGCAGCGCCCGGGCTCGGAGCGGAGCCGGCCGACCACCCGGTCGAGACGTCCGGCGAGGGCCTCCTGCGTCTCCCCCGCGGGAACGGGGTGGGTCCACACCGTCCAGTCCGGCACGCTCTCGCGGATCTCGTCGTTGGTGATCCCTTCGTACTCCCCGTAGTTCCACTCGACGAGGTCGTCGACCACCTCGGCGTCTCCGAATCCGGCGAGCTCGGCGGTACGACGGGCGCGCTGCATCGGGCTGGTGAGGACCACCTCGAACGGCTCGCCAGCGAGCCGGGGCCCGAGCTGCTCCGCCGTGGCGATGCCGTTCTCCGTCAGGGGAAGGTCCGTGAACGACGTGTGCCTCCGGTCACGGCTCCACTCGGTCTCACCGTGCCGGACCAGCCACACCTCCGTGCTCGGCTCGCTCACGGCACGAGCTCACTCGGCATCGGGGCCGGGCCAGTTCTTGTCCGGCTGCGGCACGGGACGAGCCGGCTGCTCGCCGCCGCGCTCGACGAGGTAGCTCTCCTTCGGCACCATCACCTTGCGCCGGAAGATGCACACGACCTTGCCGTCCTGGTTGTAGCCGACCGTCTCGACGTACACGACGCCCCGGTCGTCCTTGGACCTGCTCTCCCACTTGTCGAGCACGGTCGTCTCGCCGTAGATCGTGTCGCCGTGGAAGGTCGGGGCGACATGGCGCAGCGACTCGATCTCCAGGTTGGCGATCGCCTTGCCGGAGATGTCGGGGACGCTCATGCCGAGCAGCAGCGAGTAGATGTAGTTGCCGACGACGACGTTCTTGCCGAACTGCGTGGTGTTCTCGGCGTAGTTGGCGTCCATGTGGAGCGGGTGGTGGTTCATCGTCAGCAGGCAGAACAGGTGGTCGTCGTACTCCGTGACGGTCTTGCCGGGCCAGTGCTTGTACGTCGCCCCGACCTCGAACTCCTCGTAGCTGCGACCGAACTGCATCCCCA
>DASTPU010000046.1:0-4717 GCA_035762105.1 Nocardioidaceae bacterium
CCGGTGGCCAGGATCCCCCAGCGGACGGGACGGTCCTCGGCGACCGGCCGCGAGACCCTCGGGCCGGGTGGTACGTCGAGGGCGGGCAGGGCGGCGAGGTCGAGGGGCACCCCGCCATTCGAGCGTGGGGAGACCGCGCGTGCAAGTGCTCGGACCGCGCCGCAGGCAATTCGTCGGGCCTTCGACGTGGCAAATGACATCGTTGTCGTTCGTCGCCTACGATGGGTCGCGAACCGCTCATCGCAGCCCCCGAGCCTTCCGCAGGAGACGACTCAGATGGACGCCGCCAACGCAGTCAACCGGAGTCAGGCCGCCCCGGCGGCGGACGAGCTCTCCGAGCGGGACCGCGAGATCCTCAACTTCGAGCGCCAGTGGTGGAAGTACGCCGGCGCGAAGGAGCAGGCGGTCCGCGAGAAGTTCGACATGTCCTCCACGCGCTACTACCAGGTCCTCAACGCCCTGATCGACCGTCCCGAGGCGCTCGCGTTCGACCCGCTGCTGGTCCGCCGGCTGCGCCGTCTGCGGGCGACCCGCCAGCGCGCCCGCTCCGCACGCCGCCTCGGCTTCGAGGTCTGAAGACGTGCGCGCCCGGACGCGTGACGAGCGCGGCATCGCGCTGCCCTCGCCGGTGGCGGCGCTGAGCCTCGGCGCCGTGCTCCTCGCCGGGATCGCGTTCGTGGCCACCTCCGGCGAGACCGAGCAGCCGCCGCAGGCGGCGAAGCCGGTCACCGCGACGCCGACCCCGACCTCCACGCCGACGAAGGTCGCTCCCGAGCCGGTCCTCGAGAAGAAGAAGAAGACCAGGCCGAAGCCCGAGGTGCGCCGCGGCGAGGTGTACGTCGAGGTCTACAACAACTCCGGCATCTCCGGGCTCGCCGGCTCCACGGCGGCCAAGATCTCCGGCGCCGGGTGGCAGGTCGTCGGATCCGACAACTGGTACGGCACCATCCCGCAGAGCACGGTCTACTACCCCGAGCGGCTCGAAGCGGCGGCGAAGATGCTCGCCCGCGACCTCGGCGTCGAGCGGCTCAGGCCCGCGATCTCCCCCATGCGGTTCGACCGGCTCACGGTCATCCTGACCGGCGACTTCGCCTGACCGGCGCGGCGCTGCCTCTGGTTGAGTAGGGGCATGGACTTCCGGACCCCTGAAGGACGGCAGCGGTACGACGCACTGGTGGCCGACGCCCCCCGGGTGGTGGTCGGCCTCGACTTCGACGGGGTCCTCGCGCCGATCGTCGACGACCCGGCCGCCGCCGCCATCCACCCCGACGGGCCGCGCACGCTCGTCGCGCTCGCCCGCCAGGTCCGCGGCGTCGCCGTGATCACCGGCCGGCCCGCCCGGCAGGCGATCGCGCTCGGGAACCTCGACGAGGTGGGCAAGGAGCTCGCCGAGCACGACCGCGCCCTGCACCTGATGGGCCAGTACGGCAACGAGCGCTGGTCCTCGACGGACCGGCGCGTGATCTCCCCCCGCCCACCCAAGGGGCTGAGCAGCTTCATGGCGGACCTGCCCGACCTGCTGCGCCGGCACGACGCGGTGGACGCGTTCGTCGAGGAGAAGGGGCTCGCCGTCGCGGTGCACACCCGTCGGCTCCCGGACCCCTCGGCCGCCTTCGAGCGGCTGCTCCCGGCGCTGACCGAGGCGGCCGAGAGGTACGACCTCGGCGTGGAGCCGGGCCGGATGGTCGTCGAGGTGCGGGCGCCCGGGATGCACAAGGGCCAGGCCCTGCGCACGATCCTCGGCGAGCTCGACGGGCACGGCGTGATGTTCGCGGGCGACGACCTCGGTGACGTCGAGGCGTTCCGCGCGGTCACCGTCCTGCGCGAGGAGGGCCGTCCGGGTCTCCTCGTGTGCTCCGGGTCCGAGGAGCAGAAGGTGCTCGTGGACCTCTCCGACATCGTCGTCGACGGACCGGACGGCGTGCTCGCCTTCTTCAGGCGGTTCGCTGCAGACGCAGCCGCTGCCGCCGGCTGACCAAGGGGTACCCGCCGTCCTCGAGGCCGGCCGCGGTCTCGAACACGTTGTGGGTCGAGAGGTCTCCGCCGCGCAGGCAGGACCACGCCGCGGCGACGCCGTACAACGGGAGCATCGGCAGGCCGAGCGTGACGACGTACTGCCAGCTGTGCCGCTCCTCGTGCAGCAGCATCCGCGGGTGCCGCTGCCACCAACGCTCGTCGTGCTTGGTGACCACCACGTTGCCGACGGTGAAGGCCGAGGCGCGCGGGAGGGCGAAGCGGTAGCCGGTGGCCAGCACCAGGCCGCGCGGGCCGCGGCTGAACCGTGCGCGGCCGAGCACGGCGACCCCGAGCCCGAGCAGCGTCGAGCCGTTCGCCGCGTTGACGACCGCCTTGGCCCGCCAGGCATCCATGGCCCGGACACTAACGCGGCCCGCGGACACGGGGCGGTGGCTAGGCTGCGAGACATGGCACGCAAGATCGCAACCGCGGACAGGGTGGGCCGTGAGGGGCTGCTGGAGTTCCTCGGTCCCCGGCACAAGGGCACGCTGGTGACCCACCGACGGGACGGGCGGCCACAGATGTCGCCGGTGGCCTGCGGGGTGGACGCCGACGGCCGGATCGTGGTCTCGACCTACCCGGAGCGGGCCAAGGCCGTGAACCTCCGGCGCGACCCGCGGGTGTCGATCCTGGTGCACTCCGACGACTGGGACGACCCCTACGTGCAGGTCGACGGCACCGCCGAGGTGCTCGACATGCCCGACGCCCTCGAGCCGCTCGTCGAGTACTACCGCTGCATCGCCGGCGAGCACCCCGACTGGGACGAGTACCGCGACGCGATGCGCAAGCAGGACAAGTCCCTGATCCGGATCACCATCGAGGACTGGGGTCCGGTCGCCACCGGCGGGTTCCCGCCGAACCGCGCATGACCGACGTCCTGCTCGTCACGTGTGCCGCCTTCCCGGACGGGGAGCCGGGTGGTGACCTGCTCGTGCGGGAGCTGGCCGACCGAGGCCTCTCCGCCCGGTGGGTGACCTGGGACGACCCCGGGGTCGACTGGGCCGACGCCCGCCTGGTGATGATCCGCAGCACCTGGGACTACGAGCGCCGGCGCGACGAGTTCGTCGAGTGGGCGCGCAAGGTCCAGCGGCTCGCCACGCTCGTGAACACCGCTCAGGTCGTGGCGTGGAACACCGACAAGCTCTACCTGGTCGACCTCATCGAGGCCGGACTCCCGGTCGTACCCACCGTCGGCGTGGACACCGAGCTCGAGCTGGCGCCCGCGATCGCGGCGTTCGAGCCGGCCGTGGTGAAGCCGCGGGTCGGCGCCGGCGGCCGCGGGGTGGTCGTGTTCGACCTGGAGCCGGGCGGTCCCGAGGGGCTCGACGAGTCGCAGCTCGAGCTCGGTCCCTGGGTCGTCCAGCCCCTCGTGGAGTCCGTGCACACCGAGGGCGAGACGTCGGTCTTCGTGCTCGGCGGCCGGGTGGTCTCGCAGGTGCGCAAGGTGCCGGCGCCCGGGGAGATCCGGGTGCACGAGGAGTACGGCGGACGCGGCGAGGCCGTCGGGGTCACGGAGGAGGCGGGCGCGCTCGCGCTGCGGGCGGTCGGGGTCGCCGAGAAGCTGCTGGACACCGCGCTGCCGATCGCCCGCGCGGACCTGATGCGGATGCCGGACGGGCAGCTGGTCCTCAGCGAGCTCGAGCTGGTCGAGCCCGGGCTCTACCTCGACCTCGCGCCGGGCAACGCCCCCGCCTTCGCGGACGTCGTGAGGGGCCTGCTGGCCTGAGCAGAGAAAGAGGCCGGAGAGCGGTGTCTCTCGACTCCGGCTCTCCGGCCAAAACCCCGTCGCACCCACGAGGTGACCTCAGGGTAGAACTGCCGCGGGGGCCGGTCAATGGTCGTCTGCCGGCGGGCCACCAAGGCCGGCACGCGGTCTAGACACCACGGGCCCGCGCCGTGCGGGGACCTCTCGGTGGGCGCCCTGCGCTCGCCTTGCACTCGCCTTGCACTCGCCCGGGTCGAGTGCTAAACATTGGTTAGCACTCTCAGCATGAGAGTGACAGTTCAAGGACCGGGTCGATGAGGTCCCGAGCGCCGGCGGGAAGGGTCTGCCGGGCCGCAGGGATCGTCCGTCGCGGGCATCGCCCGGACCATACGACTCTACGCGTGAGGAACCGCAGGAGTTATGTCGAAGCTTATTGCTTTCAACGAGGAGGCCCGACGCGGCCTCGAGCGTGGCATGAACACGCTCGCTGACGCCGTCAAGGTCACCCTCGGTCCCAAGGGCCGCAACGTCGTGCTGGAGAAGAAGTGGGGCGCCCCCACGATCACCAACGACGGTGTGTCCATCGCCAAGGAGATCGAGCTCGAGGAGCCGTACGAGAAGATCGGCGCCGAGCTCGTCAAGGAAGTTGCCAAGAAGACCGACGACGTCGCCGGTGACGGCACGACCACCGCCACCGTCCTGGCCCAGGCCATGGTGCGCGAGGGTCTGCGCAACGTCGCCGCCGGTGCGAACCCGATGGCGCTCAAGCGCGGCATCGAGAAGGCGGTCGAGGCCATCTCCGAGCAGCTGCTCGGCATGGCCAAGGACGTCGAGACGAAGGAGCAGATCGCCTCCACCGCCTCGATCTCCGCTGCTGACACCCAGGTCGGCGAGATCATCGCCGAGGCCATGGACAAGGTCGGCAAGGAAGGCGTCATCACCGTCGAGGAGAGCAACACCTTCGGGCTCGACCTCGAGCTCACCGAGGGTATGCGC
>DASTPU010000047.1:0-13279 GCA_035762105.1 Nocardioidaceae bacterium
TGAGCGCGCTCGGAGGGATTCGAACCCCCAACCTTTTGATCCGTAGTCAAATGCTCTATCCGTTGAGCTACGAGCGCTGGGCCTCGGAGAGTTTAGCGTGCCGCGCTCGGCATCACGAAATCGGCCCGAGGTGGCCTCGGACACGCAGCCCACGGGCTGGTCAGCTGCCGACCACGCGGCGAAGGAACGGGACCACCAGTTCCCTCACCCTGTCCGGATTGTCGATGAAGGGCCAGTGTCCGCTGTCCTCGAGCACATTCACCTCAGCGGACGGGAACGTCCTCAGCTGCAGGTGGGCCTGCTCCACCGGGATGTACGGGTCCTTGGCACCCCAGATGACGAGCGCCGGCCGGTCGAGCGCGCGGAGACCGCCGCCGAGCTGCTCCGTCGCCGGGGACGAGGAAGGGCTTGCCCGGTAGAGCTTCAGCACTGCTTTCCGGGTCGGTGTGTCGAAGTCGTCGTACATCCGGTCGACGAAGTCCTGAGGCAGGCCGCGCGGGTTGCCGACCTTCATCAGCATCCGGAAGGCGGGCCGGGTGGTGGTGGCCATGACGAGCTCTCCGAGGAGCGGCATGCGCCAGATCTTCGCCGCCGTGTGCCAGGAGTAGTTCACCAGTGCTCCGGTGTTGACCAGCACGATGCTGGCGAGCTGCTCCGGGTGACCGACCGCCCAGCGCAGGCCCCACGGGCCGCCGAAGTCGTGCAGGACCAGGTGCACCCGCTGGACGCCGAGCACGTCGAGGGCCTGGGCGATGAACTCTGCGTAGCCGCCGACCGTGTAGTCGAAGGAAGCCGGCTTGTCTGCGTGCCCGAAGCCGGGCGCGTCCCATGCCAAGCCACGGGCCACTGGGCCGACCGCCTCCAGCAGGCCGGTCCAGTCCCGGCTCGAACCCGGGTTGCCGTGCACGAAGACGACCGCCTCGCTCGACTCCCGGTCACCGACGCTGAGCAACGGCGTTCTCATGGCACCGACACGCAGCTCCGACTCGGTCACTCCAACGGTCATGGTCGTCCTTTCCCAACGGCTGCAACCTGGCCGGCCGTGGCCAGGGCCCCGGCACGACGGCGATGACGGCGGTCTGCTGCCAGGCGTCGCAGGCTGTCCGGTGAGAACAGCGCTGCGGCCGGCTGGTCGAAGCCGGTGACGTCGAAGAATCTCCAGGCCATCACAGCATCATCCTCCGCTGCCGCCTGGAACCGGTCCACGTACGCGCTCATCGCCCGCATGGGCAGGGGCCTCGCCCCGGGGACGATCGCCTCCGGCAGGCTCAGGTCGCCTCCCAAGGCGAACCTCCAGGCCTCACCGCTCGGCTTCGCCGCGGCGTGGAAGAACCGCGGAGCCAGCTCGTCCCACCCGTGTCGGAGCGACTCCCTGAGTGCCAGCGCCTCCAGCGCCGCGACCGTCATCCCCTGTCCGTAGATCGGGTTGAAGCTGGCGAGCGCGTCCCCGGTGACCAGGAAACCCTGAGGGAAGCGCCGCAGCTTGTCGTAGCGACGGCGGAGGTTGGCCGGGAACCGGTGCTGCTGCAGCTCCTCGAGGGGCTCGGCCTGGCGCAGCGCCCGCGCAAAGTGCTCCGGAAGGATCTCCTCCCCGAAGCTCAGCCAGGCTTCGCGGTCCATCGGCGGGTGGTGGCCGGCGTACCCGGCCAAGGTGACGATCCAGTGGCCGCCCTCCTGAGCGAACCCACCGGCGGCGACTGGGCGTTCCGGGGTGCTGCCGACCAGCAGCGCGCGGAGACGTCCCAGGCTGCCTGCGGCGAAGCGGACCCGTTGCGAGACGTACATGAGGTCGACCCTCACCCTCTCCTCGGGCGGCGGTTCGTACCCCATCTCCTGCAGCCACGCCGGCGCTCTGCCACTGCGCCCGGTCGCGGCGACGACCAGGTCGGCGGGAAGCTCTCGGGTCGGGCCGCCGACCTCGCGCGCCGAGACCCTGGCGCCCACGACGCGGGCGTTTCCGTCGTCGGCGGTGAGCCCCTCCACGTCGTACCCGTCGAGGATCTCGACGTTGGCCAGATCTCTGACCCTCCGCAGGACCGACGCCTCCAGGAACGGCCTGCTGAGTCCGTAGAACGCCCCTTCGGCTCTCCGGGCACCGACGATGTGCGGGTCATGGAGGAAGACATGTCCGTTCACCTCGAAGTGGACCTGGTCGAGTGCATCGGCCACCGGCACGCCCGCTGCCCTGAACTCCTGCAACAGGCCGGGGAACAGCCCGTCGAGCTCCTTCGCGCCTCGGGGCTGGAGGACGTGCGTGTGCCTGGCCTGGGGCACCCCTCGCCGCGGCCGGGCCTCGCCGGAGAGGTGGTCACGCTCCACGACGGTCACTTCGTCGAAGAACTCGGACAGGACGCGCGCCGCCAGCAGTCCGCTCATGCTGGCCCCCAGGACCACGGCGCGGGCGCCGTGAGCCGGCGTCCTCCTCGACTGCGCTGTTCTCTGGAGTGGAATGTGCATGGCGCGCTCCGGCGGGGGGTGTTCGTGCCGGTGCGACGGACGCCGAGCGTCGGCCCGCCTCCGACCGTCTACTCAACGACGTCTCTGCCGGTCTCGCCAGACCCGGCCGAACTAGTCAGTGCCTCAACAGAGACGTGCTGAGGTGAGATTCAGAGGCAGGGAGAAGCAATGCACCCGAACCAGGCCACCGTTGATCGATCCAATGGCCCCCTCAAGGGCATGTGAGTACATTCACTAGCACCCCTGATGCGCCGGGCGAGCGTCCGGCGTAGGTTGCCAAACAACAGAAGATCGCTGCAACGAAGCGGCGATCAGCACCAAAAAATACAACTCCACGACAAGCCATCGACACGCTCGATGGCCGGTTTGCATTTTCCGCATACCGGATGCGCGAGAGGGAACGGTAGGCCATGACCGCCGACACTGCGTCGACTAGCAGCGAGATCAACCAGAGCGCGCCCACGACTCATCAGGGAATCCTGACCTGGGTCAACGAGGTCGCCGAGCTCACCCAGCCGGACAACGTCCACTGGTGCACCGGCTCTGACGAGGAGTGGGTCCAGCTGACCGATGCCCTCGTCCAGACCGGCACCTTCGTCCGCCTCAACGAGGAGAAGAAGCCCAACTCCTTCTGGGCTGCCTCCGACCCCACCGATGTGGCGCGCGTCGAGAACCGCACCTTCATCTGCTCCGTCGACGAGCGCGACGCCGGGCCCACCAACAACTGGATGGACCCGAACGAGATGAAGGCCATCATGACCGACCTGTACCGGGGGTCGATGCGGGGCCGCACCATGTACGTCATCCCCTTCGTGATGGGCCACCTCGAGGCCGAGAACCCGATGTTCGGCGTGGAGATCACCGACTCCGCCTACGTCGTCGCCTCCATGCGCGTCATGGCGCGCATGGGCACCTCGGTCCTGAAGAAGATGGAGGAGATGGACGCGCCGTTCGTCCCCGCCCTCCACTCCGTCGGCATGCCGCTCGAGCCCGGCCAGCAGGACGTCGCCTGGCCGTGCAACGACACCAAGTACATCGTGCAGTTCCCCGAGGAGCGCGCGATCTGGTCCTACGGCTCCGGCTACGGCGGCAACGCCCTCCTCGGCAAGAAGTGCTACGCCCTCCGCATCGCGTCGGTCATGGCCCGCGACGAGGGCTGGATGGCCGAGCACATGCTCATCCTCAAGCTCACCAGCCCGCAGGGTGTGACCAAGTACGTCGCCGCCGCGTTCCCGAGCGCCTGCGGCAAGACGAACCTGGCGATGCTCGCACCGACCATCCCCGGTTGGAAGGTCGAGACCCTGGGCGACGACATCGCCTGGATGCGCATCGGTGAGGACGGGCGGCTCTACGCCGTCAACCCCGAGTTCGGCTTCTTCGGCGTCGCGCCCGGGACCAACGAGCACACCAACCCGAACGCGATGCGCACGATCAACCTCGGCAACTCGGTGTTCACCAACGTCGCCCTCACCGACGACGGCGACATCTGGTGGGAGGGCCTCGAGAACACCCCGGCCCACGCCACCTCCTGGAAGGGCGAGGACTGGACGCCTGACTCCGAGGAGCTCTCCAGCCACCCGAACTCGCGCTACTGCACGCCGATCAAGCAGTGCCCGATCCTGGCCCCCGAGTACGACGACCCGCGCGGCGTGCCGATCGACGCGATCCTCTTCGGCGGCCGTCGCAAGACCACCATCCCGCTGGTGACCGAGGCCCGCGACTGGACCCACGGCACGTTCATGGGCGCCACCCTCTCCAGCGAGACGACCGCGGCTGCCACCGGCGCGGTCGGCGTCGTCCGCCGCGACCCGATGGCGATGCTGCCGTTCATCGGCTACAACGCCGGCGACTATTTCAACCACTGGATCACGGTCGGCAAGGACAACGACGCCGCCAAGCTCCCGCGGATCTTCTACGTCAACTGGTTCCGCCGCGACGAGGAGGGCAACTTCCTCTGGCCGGGCTTCGGCGAGAACAGCCGAGTGCTGAAGTGGGTCGTCGAGCGCATCGACGGCCAGGCCGAGGCGACCGAGACCCCGATCGGCCACGTCCCGACCCCGGACGCACTCGACACCGACGGCCTCGACATGAGCCGTGAGGACCTCGAGAAGGCCCTCACCGTCGACGTCGAGGAGTGGAAGGCCGAGATCCCGCAGATCACCGAGTGGTTCCAGAAGTTCGGCGAAGACCTTCCGGCCGTGCTCTGGACCGAGCTCGACGGGCTCAAGGCCCGTCTCGGCGTCAAGCAGTAGTCCTCCCGCGCTCAGCACCTCGAAGGCCCCATCCGGTCCGGATGGGGCCTTCGTCTGTTCGGGGAGAGCTGTGGCTATTGATGTCGTCTGCATAGGACTGAGGCATACTTTGCTTTCGGGGGAGAGGGAGGACTCGTCCACATTGACGGTCAGATACGGACCTGAAGAGCGCCGGCTCCTGGAGAGCACTGCGGGGCGCCTCTTCAGCATGGCTGCGTCCCATGGGCGCCTAGGTGCTGAGGACCCGCGATTCGCCAAGGGCGGAGAGCTCCGAGAGGCCCTCGATCTGCTCCTCGACATCGGTCTGCTCGTGCCGAACGCACCTGGGACGCAGTACATCCCCGTCGATCCTGCAACCGTTCAGCCTCGCGTGGTCGTGCCGATGAGCCGCCACGGCGCCGACCTCCTCAACGAGTCGGCCGACTGGGCCGAGGCCTTCGCCGCGCTGGGGCAGACGTTCCGCAGGGCGACGCGCTCTGACGTAGAGCCCATCAGCGAGCTCCGCGGCATCCCCCAGATCGACAACTTCCTCCAAGCCCTCGTCGGCGACGCCCGTCAGGAGATCCTCGCTGCTCAGCCCTACGGTCGTCGGCCTGCCGACGCCCTGGCTGCGGCCGAGAACCGTGATCTGAGAGCCTTGGACAGGGGCGTCAAGATGCGTACGCTCTACCAGCACTCGGCACGCCAGAGCCCCGCGACGCGCGACTACGTTGCCGAGATGACTGCTCATGGCGCGGAGTACCGGACGCTGGACGAGTTCTTCAAGCGCCTGATAATCGTCGACCGTGAAGTGGCAGTGATCCCCGGCTCTGAGGACCATGAGGTGGCGGTCACCCTCCGCGACAAGTCGCTGGTCTCGTACCTGGTCGACATCTTCGACCGGTCGTGGGAGCGCGCGAGGCCGTTCACAGGACATGAAGCGCGGAACGAGAGAGCGATCGCGGACGACGTCCGCGCGATGACCATCCGCCTACTGGTCGAGGGGCATAGTGACCCTGCCAGCGCCAAGAGGCTCGGGGTGAGCACCCGCACCTACGCCGGGTACATCGCCGCCCTCAAGGAGGAGTACGGCGTGCAGACGCGTTTCCAGCTCGGTCACGCCATGGGTCGGGAGACATCCGATGAGGACTGGGGCGACGGTTCGCCGTAGGGCGCCAGAAGCCGCTCATCCCGGAACGTTCGTGCAGCGTACATAGGCGAGGGCAGAACATGTGGGTACATGTCTGCCCTCGCAGGTTGAGACGGGCCGGGGGGATGGCACTGGGATCGAACAGCCGGGGGGGATGGCTTGGTTCGTCCTCGTCTCAAACTCTATGTAGCGCCACTCTGGGCGGCGCGTGTTGTTGAAGGTCTCTGGTCAGCTGCCGAAGTCCACGGGCTGCGTGCGGATCGGCTCAGACTTGGTCTTGTTCCAACCGGTGTCCGCCTGGGCCGGCGCTGCGAGCGTTCCCCCCAGGAGGAGGGCCGACGCTACGGCTCCGGCAATGATCCTGCCGACAATGCGCGTCTTCTTCATCGGTCAACCTCTTCGTTTTCGGTGCTGGACCACTTTGAGTGGCTTGGTATCCAGTGTCGGGCATGCGGGGGACTGAGCGCTACCGAACCCATCCTCATAGGTTTGCAGTGCAACTTTCTGCAGAAGTCCTGTTCTCCTGCGCGAGCTCTGCAGGTAGCGGATAATGCAGCGCCCACACGCAGCCGGCCAGCAGAATGTTCGAAATGTCCGATTTATGAGACGAAGCGTGCCGACTGGCGACATCTTTACCTAAGTACGCCGCGCCCCGCAAGCATCCCGGCACAGGTCTGAGACGGCAAGAGTGGCCAGGAGGCTGCGTGGCGGCTCGCCCAGCGACAAAGGTCGCCTGTCGGCCCGGTCAGGGGCAACCGGCGGGTTTGCAGGAACGTGCAGCACCCTAGGCTGGGGTGGATGAACCGCCGCCGATTGCGACAAGCCGGGACACTCGTGGCTGCGTGGCTGCTCGTCGCGGCACCAGTTGCCCTCCTGGTCTTCGTCGACGGCGAGAAGCGCACCGCTGTCGCCGGCCACGACGCGGTCGTCTCCCCGGCGTTCGACGGTTACGCCACGCTCGACCTCGGGCCCTATCTCCCCAACCTGCGCTATCCGACCGATCGCCGGCTCGGGGCGCACATCGACTTCGGGAAGACCACGCTCACCTCCTACGAGGACCTCGTCGACCGGTACGCCCTGCTCGGCGCCCAGCCCGAGGGCGAGGTCTCCAAGGTGGTCTCCGCGATCCGGGGGCTCGCCGTCGACAGCGCGGTGAGCGGTGCGCTCGCCGGACTCGCGGGCCCGGCCCTCTGGGTCCTCCTGGGACCGCGGCGGAGGGCCGAGCTGGTCCAGCACGTCACCCCGGGCAGCACAGGGGTCGCGGCCCTCGGTGTCGTCGTACTGGCTGCCGCAGTCTTCCAGCCGTGGGACCGCAGGAACGCCGCCGTCGAGCAGCAGACCGAGTGGCGGCCCATCGCCGAGGAGGTGCCGGATGTCCCCATCCCCGAACAGGCGCAGCCGCTCGAGGTGGAGGCCGGCCTGTTCACGACCGGCACCAAGCGGATCGCGGAGAGCCTGATGTCGACGTACAGCAAGGGCTTCGCCTTCTACAACGAGGTCGCCGAGAGCGTGCCGGAGATCGAGGACCAGCTGCGTCAGCCCGAGGACGGCGAGACGGTCGCCCTCCTCGTCAGCGACCGGCACGACAACGTCGGCATGGACAAGGTCGCCCGCGCGATCGGAGACGCGGCCGAGGCCACGATGCTGCTCGACGCCGGCGACGACACGTCCACGGGCTCGCCGTGGGAGGCGTTCAGCCTCGACTCGCTCGACCGGGTGTTCGCCGACTACGAGCACCGGTTCGCGGTGACCGGCAACCACGACCACGGGGAGTTCGTCGGCGACTACCTCCAGGAGCGCGGCTTCGAACGGTTTCACGGCGAGGCCGTCGAGGGGCCGGAGGGCATCCGGCTGCTCGGAGCGGACGACCCTCGTAGCAGCGGGCTGGGCAACTGGCGCGACGAGACGGGGCTGTCGTTCAGCGAGCACGCCGAGCGGGTCGCCGACCAGGCGTGTGAGTACGACGAGCAGGGGGAACGGATCGCGACCCTGCTCGTGCACGACGCCAACACCGGCAGGTACGCCCTCGAGCGCGGCTGCGTCGACCTCGTGGTCGGCGGCCACGTGCACGAGCAGCTCGGGCCCACGGAGCTCGTCGGGGAGAACGGCCAGGTCGGCTACTCCTTCACGACCGGAACCGCCGGAGGCGCCGCCTACGCGATCGCCGTGGGCAGCAAGCCGCGCCGCAACGCGATGGTCACGCTGATCACCTACCGGGAGGGCAGGCCGGTCGGGCTCCAGCCGGTGACCGTGCGCACCGTCGGCGACTTCCAGGTCAGCCCCTACATCGAGCTGGACCCGCCGGTGGGCGACTCCGCGGCCCCGACCCCGGAGATCCGGCCCGAGCAGCTCGGCGAGCCGGCCCCCGCGCAGGAGACGGCGAACGGCCCCGACGAAGACGAGACTCCGTAAGGGCCGTTCAGGTCTGGCGGAGGTGGCGGGATTTGAACCCGCGAGAGGGGTTTGCCCTCAACCCGCTTAGCAGGCGGGCGCCATAGACCGGACTAGGCGACACCTCCAGACAGCGAAGGACAGGTTACCCGTGGCTGCCGCGCGGGAGCCAATCGGGGGCGCTGCCTAGCTGATTCGGCGGTACCCGTGGCCCTTGTCGAGGTGCGCCTGCAGGTCCCTGACGAAGTCGTCCGGGTTGCCCTCCAGCATGCGCACCGGGATGGTCGTCGTACGCCCGTCCCTGAGCCGCAGCACGACGCAGCGCTCACCCGAGACGGTCGCGGTGACCACGTCCTCGACGTCGGTCCAGCGCGCCTCGGTCGCCCCGGCGCCGCGCACCAGGCGCACCCGGTACCCCGTGTCGTCGAGCCGGACCACGGTGGTCCGACGGGACAGCAGCACTGCCGCGGCCAGCACGGCCAGCGCGCCTACAAGGACCCCCGCGCTCAACACCCACGTGGGAAGGTCGAGCAGCCAGACCGCGAGCGTCAGCAGGACGACGACGACGCCCAGGACGGCCAGGAGCACACCCAACATCCGGGCGGCGAGAGGGCGCGAAAGTCGGTAGTCGGATGCCACGGTTCGATTAGACCCAACGCCGAGCCCAGCCGCCAAATGCGAAGGTCATGGCTCTTGTCACAACTGTGTGGCGGGGGTCACACTGAGTCCTCCACCCCTTCAATCGGGCGACGGCAGGGAGGTGGCAGCATGGCTGGTTTGGATCGTGCGATCATCGGTCTCGAGCAGGCACTCGACAGGCCACGACGGCATCAGATGTGGCGGTGGCTGGTCAGTCACCGCGTGGCCAGCGTCCACGACGCGCTCGTCCTCGAGCAGGGCCATGCCACGGACGCCTGGCTGGCTCCCCGGCAGACCTCGCTTGCGCGCGAGCGCGAGGTGCTGCTGCACAAGCTCACCCGCCTGCGCGCGCAGGTGGCCGACTCCCCCAACGTGGAGCCGGTGCACGGTGAGCTGAAGCGGCTGGTCTCCGAGCTGGAGCGGCACCGCCAGAAGCTCAACGACCTCGTCTACGACGGGGTGGCGCTCGAGCTCGGCGGTTCCGAGTAGGTCCGACCCTGTCGTCGGCGCCGGGTCATCAGCAGAGGGGGCGGGATTCGAACCCGCGGCTGACATCTCTGCCAGCGACCGCTTTCAAGGCGGTTCCGATCGGCCACTCCGGCACCCCTCCGTGGCTCGACCGTGCTGCCACGGCCGTCCACGCAGCAGAGTCTAGGGGAGCGCCTGCCCGGGTCGTGGTTGCCGGTCAGAGCTCCAAGGTCACGAGCACGTCGCCCTCCTGGACGACGTCGCCCGCGGCGACCTTGACCGCGCTGACCGTGCCGGCCGTCTCGGTGAGGACGGGGATCTCCATCTTCATCGACTCGAGGAGCACGACGGCGTCGCCTGCGGCGAGCTTGTCGCCGGGAGAGACGACGACCGTCATCACGTTCGCCACCATCTCGGCGACGATGTCTGCGGTCTTGGGGTCACGGGGCATGCCGCGGACGGTACACGCGCTGACCCGTTACCCGCAGGTACGGCGAACCGGGCTGGTCCGCGAGGAAGGTGACCCGTCGATCGTGCTGCACACGCCGAGACAAGCGCCCCGGAAGTGACGGGTCGGCAGAACGGGGTGGGGTCAGAGGAGGGGCTGGAGGCGGCCGGGCTCGGGACGGTGTGCCGCGAGCTCCTCGAGCCGGCGGGCCCGACGGCCGCGGGCTCCGGTGAGGAACAGGTCGGCGCGGATGATGGCGTATCCCACGACGAGGCCGAGGACGAAGCTGTAGAGCACCGACAGGCCCGCCTCGACGAGGACTACGTCGGGGTCGAGCAGGGACGCGGCGATCACGGACATGCCGGGGGCGCCGAACGCGCAGACCCACCAGCCCTGCCTGCGGCGGGCACGGGTGGACACACCCCACGCCAGCGCCGGGAAGCCGAGCAGCACCTCGATCGGCCGCGGCACCGCGCCCAGCACGTCTCGGACCGTCTTGAAGGTGTCGTCGATGGTCTCGATCATCCCCGGTGAGCCCCACGCCGCCAGCGCCTCCGTGTAGGCGAGCGAGAGGGTGAGCAGCGCAACGCCGCTGATGATCATCACGAAGCCCCGTCGCCCGAGGCCGGTCAGGCCGGCACCGAGCCGGTACACCAGGGCCAGGGCACCGATGAGGGAGAAGCCGATCGCGAGGTAGCCGGTCCGCTCGAGGGACACCTCGGCGTCGTAGGCACGGGCCGCGAAGGCTCCGACGACGGCCACCGCGCCGGAGATGGCGACCTCCCGGATGACCCCGGAGAACTTCGCCGCCGGGGTCGTGGCCAGCACCGCGAGCAGCGCGGCCACGACCGTCGTCCCGATGGTGGCTCCGGCCAGCAGGATCTCGTTCTGGCTCCAGGCCGCCGCTCCCGAGAGGGCGAGGGCGAGCACCCCGGACACCAGGGCACGCCCGCCCGAGCGGACCGCGAGCCCGTGGGTGAACAGCGTCGTGAGCGCGACGGCGCCGGCGAGCGGGACGGTGTCGGGGACCTCGACCGGGGTCCACGGCACGACGACGGCCGCGAAGGCCGCGAGGAACAACGTGAACCACAACGTCGTACCCGCGGCGAAGAGCACCCGCGAGGACCGGGGACGGCGCGACGTCTTCGGTCGCCTGGCCGGCCTGGTCGGCTTCGAGGGCCTCGAGGACTTGGAGGACTTCGAGGACGGCGCCGGCCCGGACCGGTTGGCGGACTTGCTCGGCTTGGCCGGCTTGGTCGGCTGGGCCGGCTGGGTGGGCTTGGCCGGCTGGGTCGAACTCGGATCGACCGGGTCGCTCGACGCGTGACGGCGCGCGGGGAGGCGGACGCGGCGCGGGGGCGGCTCGGCGCGCCTCCTACCGGGCCTCTGCTCGGCACGCACCACGGTCAGAACCTCACACGGACGACGACTTCCCGGACCCCCCTCTGGCCTGCTGACACTATCAACCGGCGGGCCCGCGCCGTTCAGGGTCGGAAGCGGCGGTTGGCCAGCGACGGGTTCTCGGCGCGGACCTCCTCGAGGTACCCACGCTCGATCGTCGACTGCACGACCAGGTCGTCGCCGCCTGCCTCGACCACCTCACCGCGCGGCGAGACCACCATCGAGTGGCCGGTGTAGCGGGGTCCCGGCTGCCCGGCTGCCGCGACGTAGACGGTGTTCTCGATGGCGCGGGCCTTGAGCAACGTCCGCCAGTGGTCGACCTTGCCGGGGCCGGCGACCCAGGCCGCGGGTACGACGAGCAGCTCGGCGCCGCGATCCACGAGAGCCCGCGCGAGCTCGGGGAAGCGGAGGTCGTAACAGGTCATCAGGCCCACCTGGAACCCGCCGACCTCCACGACGACGGGCTCGACCGCACCTGCGAGAAGGCGCTCGGACTCCTTGTAGCCGAAGGAGTCGTAGAGGTGGATCTTGCGGTACGACGCACGCAGGCCGCCGCGGTCGACCACGGCGAGCGTGTTGTACGGACGCGCCGGGTCGTCGCTGCGCTCGAACATGCCCGCCACGATGGTGACGTCGTGCGCCTTGGCGAGGTCGGTGAGCCGCTGCACGAACGGCCCGTCGAGGTCCTCCGCGAAGTCCGACACGTCCGACCCGGACTTCCCGAAGTCGCGCATCATCACCTCCGGGAACACCACGAGGTCGGGCTTGGGCTCCCGGGCGCAGAGGTCGGCGACGACGCCGAGCGTCTCGCGGTTCTCGGCGGGGTCGAGCGAGGAGGCGACCTGGACGACGGCGATGGTCAGAGCGGGCACGCCCCAAGAGTGCCACCCGGGCGGCGCTGCGCAAGACTTCGCCCATGCCCGCAGCTCACCCACGCCTCGCCGCAGTGATCCTCACCGGTGGCACCGGTGTGCGGCTCGGCGGCGTCGACAAGGCCTCGATCGAGGTGGCCGGCCGGACCCTCCTCGAGCACGCGCTGACGGCCACGGCCGTCGCCGACGAGGTGGTCGTGGTGGGTCCGCCGGTGCCGACCACCCGGCCGGTCACGTGGACCCGGGAGGACCCTCCGAGCGGTGGCCCCGCCGCCGGGCTGCTGGCCGGCCTCGACGCGCTGGCGGTCCCGCCGGAGCTGGTGTGCGTCCTCGCCGTGGACATGCCGCGGTTCTCCGCCGGGACGCTGTCCCGGCTGGTCGACGTACTACGCTCCTCCGACGACGCGGACGCGGCGTGCCTGGTGGACGAGACGGACCGGAAGCAGTGGCTGGCGGGCGTCTACCGGTACCACGCACTGGCGGGTGCGCGTCCGGCGAGCCGCGAGGACGAGCACGGGCTCTCGACCCGCCGGATGCTCATGCCGCTCCGGATCGTCGGGGTGCCGGCGGTCGAGGGTGAGGCGCGCGACGTGGACACCTGGGCCGACCTGCACGACCTCCGGGAGCAGGAGGAGTGAACCTCTTGCCCGGCCGCGGCACTCAATGGCGGCCGGCGTCGTGTTCGTCGCGACGATCGGCTTCCTGGTCTGGTACGCCGTGCTCCGGCCGTCCCCGGGCTGCGTGCCCCCGACGCCGTCCTGGCTCGGCGCCCTCCCGCTGGTCGGCGCCGCGGTCGCGCTCCCGGTCCTGGGGCTCGGAGAGCTCACCTGGCCGCGACCCCGCGGCACCGAGCGGGTGGCGAACCTGAACCCCCGCACCATCCAGGACCTGGTGCCACGTGCCTGGGCATCACCACCTCGGGCTGGCGCTGGTCGCGGTCGTGCTGGTCCTCGCCGGCGTGTGGGGGGCCGACGGGTCGGGACGGTCGATCACCGCACCTCCCGGACGGCCGGGGCTCCGCGACCTCCGGGCCGTTCCGGGCGCTCGACATGGCGACGGCCCCCCGCCGTACGAACAGGTCCGGGCACAGCTCGCGGGACTGATCCGGGCCGGCGCCCTGCGACCGGGCGACAAGCTGCCCGTATGAGGCAGGCCACCGAGCTCGCCGCCGCAGCACGCCGGGCAGGCCTCTCGGACGCGGCTTTGATCGACCTCGTGCGCG
>DASTPU010000048.1:0-41507 GCA_035762105.1 Nocardioidaceae bacterium
GCTCGACACGCTGTCGGAGCGCGAGGCGGGCGTCGTGTCCATGCGGTTCGGCCTCACCGACGGCCAGCCGAAGACCCTCGACGAGATCGGCAAGGTCTACGGCGTCACGCGTGAGCGGATCCGGCAGATCGAGTCGAAGACGATGTCGAAGCTGCGGCACCCCTCGCGTTCGCAGGTGCTGCGCGACTACCTCGACTAAGGCTGGTTCACCCCAGCCTGTGAGCGCCGCCGGGCCACACCTCCGGCGGCGCTCCTCTTTGTGAACCCATTTGTGAACTCAGCATTCTCATCTCGCTCGATCGGTCACAACACGTGTGAAACCGGCCATCTCGGTTACGACCGGTCGAAGGAAACTGGGGATGCCGCGAGGGGGACCCGTGTCGCGGCCCTGGGTGCACCGGGGGTCGCGCTCGCAGCGGACCATCGCCCCGGCGAGGAGCGAGGCGCGAGCGCCGAGGTCCGCGGTGAGACGGCCTGCCAGGAAGCAGCGGCCGACGCGGACGCCGACGTCGAGGGCGACGCGGACGCCGAGGGTGAAGGGGACGCCGAGGGTGGCGCGGATGCCGAGGGTGACGCGGACGCCGAGGGCGACGCGGACGGCGAGGCGGAGACCGAGGACGGCGCAGACGCCGCCGCCACCGCCGACGTCGATGCGGATGTCCATGAGGACGGCGACGCGAGTACAGACGTCGACGCCGACATGGACGCCGACGAGAGGTCCGATGCGTCCGACGACGAGGAGATCGCCGCGGCGGCTGCCGGCGGGACCGGCGCAGCGGCGGACGCAGGCGCGGTAGCAACGGCCCAGGGCCACCTCGTCGCCGGTGCCGAGCTCGCCGCGCAGGCACGCGGCTCGGTCGGCCGCTCCGTCGGAGCTGCCGGAGTCGCGGGTACGACCGGCGGGGCGCAGCCGGCCACCACAGGGGCCGAGGTGCGTGCTTCGGTCGGCCCCGAGGCCGCGACGGTCAACCGTGTGGGCGCCAACACCGCGACCGGTGGCTACACGGCACATGGCACCTCGCAGCCAACGGCCGGCGTACTGCCGAGCACCGGCGCCGAGGACTACATGGGCCTGCTCGCCGCAGGGACCGCCGCACTGGCGGCCGGTGCCGGGCTGATGGTCTACCGGCGTCGCTTCAGCGAGAGCTGACCACGTCGTCGAGCAGCGCCCTCTCCGCGAGGAGGGGGCGCTGTCCGTGTCCAGCGGCGATCTGCCGCGATGGGTGCCACGTCACCTGGACAGTCTCGTCGCTCGTGCAACCTTCCAGGGGCAAGACGCGTCTTGGTGCCGACGCTTCACAGTGAGGCGTACGACGGGTGGGGGAGTCCAACCGCCGACCACACGACGGGAAGTCACCATGAACACGCGCAACACCAAGATCCGCAGGTTCGCCGCTGCCGCCCTGGCCTCGGCGCTCGGCACCGCCACGCTCGCCGGCGCGGCAGCAGCCGAGACCGTGGTCTTCAAGGACGCCAAGGGCGACCTCGACCACGGTGCCGACATCCGGAGAGTCCGGGTCGTCAACGAGGACCAGGTACGGCTGAAGGTCGTCCACGACGACCTCGTGCGCTCCTACGAGAGCGGAAGCAGCATCTCGGTCTTCATCGACACGAACCGCAAGCGCAAGGGTCCGGAGTTCGTCTTCCTCGGCGGGACCTTCGAGGGCGCCGACTACGCGCTCCTGCCCGCGAAGGGCTGGAAGCGTTCCAGCGACACCCAGGTCCCGCTGCACGGCGGTAGCTACGTGATGCGGCTGAACTACGAGAAGGACACCGCGCTGATCAAGTTCGACCGCGAGGTGTTGGGCAAGCCCGGCGCGGTCCGCGTCGAGGTGAAGACCGGCGGTGAGATGGTCCCCGAGGGCGACGAGCCCGCGACCACCGGGCGGGACTGGCTGGGCAAGGCCAGGGACTTCACGCCGTGGGTGAAGCGGGGCTGACCTACGCCGTTCGAGGGAGCCGGGTGTCGGCGCACCTGGCTCCCTCGTGCGTTTGGCGTAGCCCGGCTGGGTTGAACGTGCAGCCGCGTTGACCAGGAGGCGATCGCTGCCCCCTTGGGGTGAAACTTCCGGACAGTTCCCGAGAAGGCGGCGCACAGTCGTCCGTCAGTCTGGGGCTTCTGGGGGTTCTTTGTCGCGATTGACATGGCCACAACGGGGTCGCCCGGACACGGCATTGTCGACACCCCTTCGCGGGAGAAAAGTTGAAATGTGCGGCACGGCCTCAAGGGAAAGGCCCGGGGAGCGCCGCACATGCCCGCCGCCGCGGGCTCGGGGCACGACGTCGAGCGTCATGGGGCGCAGAGCGCGTCACCGTGGAGTCTGGGGGGTTGACACCCATGCATTCAACGACATCTCGACACAAGGCCCGTCGCTCCGGCCGGGACCTTGGTCGCAGACCGCTGCAACCTGCACAGAGGTGGTTGGCGGCCGTTGCCTCGATCGGCCTGGTTTCCGTCGGGGCGGTGCTCGCCGCGCCCGCGAATGCCGCTGTGAACAGCTACTTCGAGCTTGAGGGGAACGTGCTCGACGCCAGCGGCAATACTCTCCCTGACTGGGGAGCACCTGACGCCAACAGCATCTTCGAGATGACGTCCGACCTGACGGCGGTGCCGGACCTGAGGGATCCTCTGCCGGCCAACTTCTTCGACGCGGGCTTCTCCCGGGACTTCATCACGGGGGAGACCGGCGACACCTCCTCGTTCACAGGTGGCGGCAGCAAGGACATCTACGACGTGTCGGAGTGGAAGTGCCGTACCGAGTCGAACATGACGGACAAGGGCGACATCCAGAACGCGTACGCCGCGGTCGCCACAGAGCCAGGCACAGGGCATCTCCTGCTGTACTTCGGCATGGAGAAGAACGCGCCCAACGGCAACAACAACATGGGGGTGTGGTTCCTCCAGAACGGCAGCGTCGCCTGTGACGGAACCGGCGTCGGCGGGAGCGGTAAGACTTTCAGCGGCAACCACCAGGACGGAGACATCTTCCTGGTCGCCGCCTTCACCAACGGCGGATCCAACCCGACCATCTCCGCCTACAAGTGGGTGGGAGGAGCCGACGGCTCCTTGTCCGACGCCATCGCGACGGGCGGTGCTTGTGGCATGAGCGGCTCCGACAACCTGTGTGCCATCACGAACGACACCGACGACGTGACCACGCCGTGGCTCACGACCAACAAGGGCTCCATCACTCCGCAGAACAAGACCGGCGAAGGGAACCTGCTGAACGCCGACCAGTTCTACGAAGGTGCCATAGACCTGACTGCGAACAACCTGGACACGGACAGCGACGGGAATCCTGTCTGTGTCAACAAGTTCCTCTTCAACACCAGGTCGTCCCAGGAGAAGACCGCGACGCTGTACGACTATGCCGCCGGTGACGTCAACACGTGCTTCGAGCCGAGCCTTGCCACGCTGCTCAAGCAGGACGTCGCCCCGGCGGGTATCGACGCCGCAGATCTCAGCCTGCCGGCGGACGGTGACCACACCGTGACTCTCCCGGTGTCGGTCTACGACACGTCCACCCTGACCGGCGGCGTGGCCGACCCGAGTGGCACCATCACGTACTCCCTCTGGACTGACAACGAATGCTCGGTGGCTTCGACCGATCCGGTCTTCTCGCCAGGCGATCACACGGCTGACGTGTTGGTGGGGCAGCCGTCTCCGATCCTGGTCTTCACCGCTGCGGACGAGTACTGGTGGCAGGCGGAGTACACGCCCAGTACCGGCAGCCGGAACGAGCCGGCCAAGAGCGACTGCACCTCTGAGCCCTTGATCGTGGAGAAGCAGTCGCCGACGATCGCCACATCTCCGTGGCCGACGACGCTGACGATCGGCGGCACCCCGCCGGCTACGTTCAAGGACACCGCGACCATCTCGAACGGATACTTCCCGGAGGGCGGCATCGCACCCGGCGATGTCGAGTTCAAGCTCTACGGACCCTTCTCGTCCGCTCCAGGGGCGGAGTCGTGCACCTCTGACAAGCTGATCGCACCGGCGAGCCAGACAGTGGCCGCAACACGCAGCACCAACACCACCGCGACAGCAGAGACGGCCCCGTTCACACCTGACAAGGTGGGTCTGTACCAGTGGACGGCGAAGTACCTGGGCAACGCTCAGAACAACGCAACGGAGACAAGCGCGTGTGGTGACACCACAGAGCAGGTGACGGTCCAGCCCGCTACGCCCACCATCGCCACCAAGATCCTGCTGATGGACAAGGCGAAGGTGACCGGCGTGAACGGTGCAGGCGCGATCTCGGGCACTGTGGTCTTCAGTCTCCACCCGTCGCTGGACTGCACCGAGGGCGCGGTCTACTCCTCCGGTTCCGTCGACCTGGACAGCAACGGTGAGGCGACGACTCCGGTCGGGACGCTTGTCGATGAGGGAAGCTACTCGTGGAAGGTCGTCTTCACGCCGACCGCCGGATCCAACTACACGGGAGCGACGACGACCTGTTCGCCGGCGGCCGAAGAGACAGCGGTCATCGACTACTCGGGTGACTCACCGATCCCGAGCTCATGAGGCAGGGGAGGACAGGGTCTAACCACCGGCAACGAGGCCGATAGCGACAGCACAGAGCCCAAGGCCCACGCCTTGGGCTCTGTGTATGCGCTCCTTCAGGATCAGCGCTGCGAGCAGCACCGTGGCGGCGGGGTAGAGCGAGGTGAGGATGCCGGAGACCGTCAGGTAGCCGTACTGCGCCGCGAGCATGAACGCCAGCGTCGCCGAGGCGCCGAGCGGGCCGGCGGCGAGTGCCCACCAGGTCCGGCGCGAGCGCGGCACCCAGGGCGCACGCAGGGAGACGGCCAGCAGGATCACCGCGGGCAGCGAGACCGCCTGGGCGAGGGTCAGCGGCCAGAGACCGGCCTCCTCCGGGACCTGGCCGAGCGCGGCGAAGAGGACGCCGAAACCGAGACCGGCCAGGATGCCGTCGAGCACGCCCTCCGCGAGGCTGGCGCGCGGGACACCCCCCTCGGGCAGCTCCTCGGTGCTGCTCGAGACCAACCAGATACCGGGCAGCGCCAGGAGGATCCCGGTCCAGACGACCAGCGAGAGCCGTTCGCCTCCGAGGGCACCCACGGCGACGGGTACGACGGCCGCCCCGACCGCCGACACCGGCGCGACGACGCTCATCCGGCCTGCGGCGAACCCGCGGTACAGGAACCCGGTGCCGACGCCGCTCCCGACACCGGCGAGGACCGCCCAGAGGAGGTCCGCGGAGGTGGGGGAGCCGGCTACGAAGATCGCGACCAGAAACGTGCACGCGGTCGCGGAGAGCTGGCCGACCACGGCCACCGGCCACGCGGAGACGTGCCGGGAGATCAGTCCCCCGACGAAGTCGGAGAGGCCGTAGGCGAGCGCCGAGAACAGCGCGAGGAGGATGGCCACCGCTCTAGACCACGAAGGCGCCGGCGACCCAGACGGCAGTCGCCAGCAGCCCGGCGACGAGCTCGACGAAGACCGACAGGCCCACTGCCTTGACCGCGGCCACGGTGGAGGGCCAGGCGCGGGTCCGGCCCACCCGCTGAAGCTCGGCGACGTACACGCCGAGGATGAAGCCGAGCACGAGCCCGATCACGGGCACCACGAAGAAGCCGACGATGCCGAGCAGACCGCCCGCCATGATGCTGCGCCCGGTGACCCCCGCGTTCCGGAGGCCACGGCCGGGCACGACGTACTTCACCACCTGGCCGAGCACGACGAGGGTCGTCGCCACCGCGAACACCGCCCAGGCGGCGCCCGCGCCCGCGTAGACGGCCCAGACCAGTACCGCGCCCACGATGAGCACGGAGCCTGGAAGGATGGGCACGACGATGCCGACCAGGCCGACCAGGATCACCAGGCCGGCGAGCAGCTCTACTCCGTTCACCGGGGTCACCCTGCCACAACACGACGAGGGCCCCGCACCAGCAGGTGCGGGGCCCTCGTGGGTCTAGGGGTCAGCGGACCGGTCAGCTCTCGCTGTCAGCGGTCGTGGCCGGGCGGTCCGTCAGACGGTCGGTCTCGTCGTGGACGTGAACTGCGATCTCGCGAAGCTTGTCGCCGTGCTCGCGGGCGTGGTGCGCGCAGAAGAGAAGCTCGCCGCCACCGGAGAGCTCGACGCGCAGGTAGGCCTGAGCACCGCAACGGTCGCAGCGGTCCACAGCCGTCAGCGGGGTACTGGGGGCAACTGCAGTGGTCACTTGAGGCCTCTTTCCTTCCATCGTGTCCTGCTCAACGTAGCGGCTGCGTTCAATGTTCCCGGTTTTGCCTCGGGTCAATCTCTTCGGCTGCGCCTCGTCTTCACTAGACATCAACATCCAATCACGCCGGACTCTTCCCTGTGCACGGGCCATCCGACCTTCGCCGGGGTGACCCTCGACACGTCCTCGTGCCTGCATGTGTTGTTCGGTGTTCAGTCTGACTTGGCTTGGCGTGAATGATTGCCGGTTTCCACCAGCCGAAACGCACCGTTGCCGCATCGTGACTTGTCGCACATCGTGTCGCGTCCCGGCCCTGAACCGCGGTAGGCGTGGCAAACGAGTCCTTGGGCGTGTCGCGGGTAGATTTACCGGGACGAGCCGCTGCTCGTCGTACGAACCACTTGCGCCGAGGAGTGACGTGCCAGCCCGCACCGCCGGAGGAACCAAGATCGACAACTCGTACAACGCCCATCACCTCCTCGTCCTCGAGGGGCTCGAGGCCGTGCGCAAGCGGCCGGGCATGTACATCGGGTCCACCGACACCCGGGGCCTCATGCACTGCGTGTGGGAGATCATCGACAACGCGGTGGACGAGGCACTCGGCGGCTTCTGCACCCGCATCGACGTGATCCTGCACCCGGACGGCTCGGCCGAGGTGCACGACAACGGTCGCGGCATCCCCGTCGACAAGGAGCCCAAGACCGGACTCTCCGGCGTCGAGGTGGTCTTCACCAAGCTGCACGCCGGGGGCAAGTTCGGTGGCGGCTCGTACGTCGCCACCGGTGGTCTGCACGGCGTGGGCTCCTCGGTCGTAAACGCGCTGTCCGCTCGCCTCGACGTCGAGGTGGACCGCTCGCCGGCCACCCAGAAGATGTCCTTCAGCCGCGGCGCCCCGGGCGTCTTCGACGGCGACGGCCCCGACGCCACGTTCACGCCCCGGTCCGGCCTGCACAAGGGTGGGCGGGTCAAGAAGGGCGTCACAGGCACGCGGGTCCGGTTCTGGCCCGACCGGCAGATCTTCACCAAGGACGCCAGCTTCACCTACGACGAGCTGGTGACGCGTGCCCGCCAGACGTCGTTCATCGTGCCGGGCCTGGAGCTCGTGATCCGCGACCTGCGCGGGGACGACGTGGTCGAGGAGCGCTTCCGCCACGACGGCGGGATCACCGAGTTCTGCGACTTCCTCGCCGCCGACGAGCCGGTGAGCGAGGTGCTGCGCCTCCAGGGCCACGAGCTGTTCACCGAGACCGTCCCGCTGCTCGACGACAAGGGTCACATGACCCCGCAGGACGTCGAGCGCGACCTCATGGTCGACGTGGCGTTGCGCTGGGGGACCGGCTACGACACCGAGATGCGGTCGTTCGTCAACGTGATCGCCACGCCCAAGGGTGGCACCCACGTGTCGGGCTTCGAACAGGCGCTGACCAAGACGTTCAACGACGTGCTGCGCAGCACCAAGCAGCTCAAGGTCAACGACCTCGACGTCATCAAGGACGACGTGCTCGAGGGGCTCACCGCGGTGGTCACGGTCCGCCTCGCCGAGCCGCAGTTCGAGGGCCAGACGAAGGAGGTCCTCGGCACACCCGCCGCCCGCACCATCGTGCGCCGCGTGGTCTCGGCGGAGCTGAAGAGCTTCCTCACCTCGACCAAGCGCGCCGAGAAGGCGCAGGCGAAGCTCGTGATGGAGAAGGTGGTCAACGCCTCCCGGACGCGCATCGCGGCTCGCCAGCACAAGGAGACCCAGCGCCGCAAGAACGCCCTGGAGTCCAGTGCGCTGCCCGCCAAGCTCGCCGACTGCCGCTCCAACGACATGGAGAAGAGCGAGCTGTTCATCGTCGAGGGTGACTCCGCGCTCGGCACGGCCAAGCTGGCCCGTAACTCGGAGTTCCAGGCGCTGCTGCCGATCCGGGGCAAGATCCTCAACGTCCAGAAGGCGTCGGTCGGCGACATGCTCAAGAACGCCGAGTGCGCCTCGATCATCCAGGTCGTGGGCGCGGGGTCGGGGCGCACCTTCGACATCGACGCCCGCCGCTACGGCCGGATCATCTTCATGGCCGACGCCGACTCCGACGGGGCGCACATCCGCACCCTGCTCACGACGCTGTTCTTCAAGTACATGCGCGAGCTGATCCTCGAGGGCCGCGTGTACTCCGCCGTACCCCCGCTGCACCGGATCGAGCTGGCCAACCCGAAGAAGGGCATGGACAAGTACGTCTACACGTACTCCGACCCCGAGCTGCAGCGGAAGCTGGCCGAGCTGACCAAGAAGGGGATCCGCTGGAAGGAGCCGATCCAGCGCTACAAGGGTCTCGGTGAGATGGACGCCGACCAGCTGGCGGAGACCACGATGGACCCGCGCCGCCGTACGCTGCGGCGGATCACCGTCGACGACGCCGACGCCGCCTCGCAGGTGTTCGAGCTGCTGATGGGCTCCGACGTCGCACCGCGCAAGGAGTTCATCGTCCAGGGCGCTTACGAGGTCGACGCTGAGGCCATCGACGCCTAGACGAGCTCTTCGAGCGTGCCGGTGTCGACGTCGTACATGAACCCGCCGATCTCCACGCCGTCGGCGAGCAGCGGGTAGGAGCGCGCCATCTCGACGTCCTCGAGCAGCCCCTGCTTCTGGTCCTCGACGACCAGGAAGGTCTGCCAGGACGCGTCCTTGCCGCTGGCTTCGCTGATCTTCTGGCGCAGCTCTGCCTGCGACCAGCGCGCAGCGGCGCACTTGGTGTGCGGGATGACCAGGACACGGCGCACGCCGAGCAGATGGGTCGCGAGCACCAGCGCCTCGAGCACGCGCGGGGTGACCCGACCGCCGGCGTTCCGGATGATCTTGGCGTCACCGGGCTTGAGCCCGAGCATCGGCAGCGGGTCGATCCGCGCGTCCATGCAGGTGATCACGGCCAGTCCCGCCTCGGCCGTGCCCTCGGCGCCGGCGCGGTCGAACGTCTCGGCGTAGCGCCGGTTGGCCTCGAGGATGTCGTCGAAGGTGTGGCTCACGACACCAAGGCTAGTTTATTTTCAGGACTCGATCGGTTTGATCAGACCAGTATCTACGTCGTAGATGAAGCCGCCGACCTTTGTCGTGTCCGGGATCAGGGGATGGGTCCGCACCTTGGCGAGGTCCTCCCGCAGCGTGGTCTCCTGGTCGGCGACCACGCCGAAGCTCTGCCAGGAGGCGTCCTGGCCGGCCGAGGCGCCGACCCGCTCCTGGAGCTCGTGCTCGGACGCGGAGGCCATCGCGCACCGCGTGTGGGGTACGACGAGCACACGGTCGACGTTGAGCAGGTGCACGGCCAGGACGAGTGCCTCCAGGGCCTGGGGGGTGACCCGGCCGCCGGGGTTCCGGAAGATCTTGGCGTCACCGGGCCTGAGGCCGAGCATGCCGAGCGGGTCGATGCGTGAGTCCATGCACGTCACGACAGCCACTCCGGCATGCGCGACGCCGTCGAACCCGCTGAGCTCGAACGTCTCGGCGAACTTGCGGTTGGCTGCGAGGAGGTCGTCGAAGTCTTCGGTCACGGATGCAGGCTATCGGCACCTGCGGGCAGCTCCGCGTCCTGTCCCGAGAACTGGCGGCCGACGTTCTCGACGTCGAGGGTGTCGAAGCCCCGTGCGAGGAGCAGGCCGACCGCGTACCCGATCGCGACGCCGGCGACGACGATCACGAGCAGCGTCTTCACGAGGCTGCGCGGGACCTGCCGCCAGTCCTCCGTCGACTCCACCCAGGGCATGCGATCACCATGGCAGCGACCGCGGTCCCGAGAATCCTCAAGACTGCGTAGCGCCGACCGCAGGTCCGACAGGCCGGGCGAGCACGGAGGGGCTAGTCGGCCGTGTCCGTCACGCGGGCGAACCACGCCATCGGCTTCAGCGCCTTGCCGCACGACTCCGCGCGCACCAGGTCCTCGGACTCGCGCGCCTCCACGGTGACGTGCCACGCTCGACCGTCGCTGTGCCGCAGCCCGGTCAGCCAGGTGCCTTCGCCGACCGGGTCATGGGACACGACCTCGAGCGCGTCGAGGTCGAGCACCCCCTCCTCCTCACGCACGGCGAGGTCGGCGGCCTGGGCAGCAGCCGGCCACGTCGAGCGGCCACGGCTGCCCTCGATGAGGGTCGCGCCGCGCTCGGCGGCCCTCAGCAGCTCGCCGGCGCCTGCGACGTCGAGCCGCCCGTGCAGGGTGCCCGCCGGGAGGAGCACCGCCGTCGGCGCGAAGCGGTGGCCGGACGTGTGTGTGACCTCCCAGACCCGATCGGGGTGCACCGCCGCCGCTCCGAGGGCGACGGGGCGGCCCTTGACCGCGCAGCACACGTCGCGTTTGGCGTTGGTGCACACGAGAAGGTGGGGACGCTCGGAGGGGAGCAGCGTCGGCATCGACCGCCGTACCGCGTCCTGGTCGCCGTCCCGCAGCGCCGCCCAGTCGAGTCGCAGCAGGTCCGCCGGGTCCGCGAGGAGGCCCTCGAGCAGCCAGGTCCGGCCGGGGTAGGTGTAGGCGACGATCACGTGACGGGGCGCGTCCCTGTCCGGCGGGTCCGCGTGGCGGCCGGGACGGCGGATGAGGGCCGGGCGTACGTCGTGCTGCGCCGCCGTGTCCTCGATGACCCGCCCGACCTCCGGGTCCAGGTGACTCTGGGTGAACGCGCGTGCGCCCCAAGGCCCGTTCTGCTCGAGGGCGACCCAGGCCAGGGCGTACGGCGCGGTGCCGGCCATCGGCTCGTGGACGGCCGCGGACTGGTCGCTGCAGGCGGCGTCGGTCATGCCGCGGCCCGCAAGGGCCGGAACGTCGCGAGCGCCAGCACCCCGGCGACCACGGCGCAGACGGCCGCGCCCACGAACACCGTCTCGAGCTGGGCGAGCCCGGCTGCCTTGAGCAGCGCGGTGTACTCGGCACATCGGGAGGTGCCGTCGCACACCTCCGCCGGCGCGGGCAGGTCCACCTGCACGCTGTAGTAGCGGCGCAGGCCGATGGTGGTGAGCGCGGAGATGCCGACGAGCATGCCCACCATCCTCGCAACCACCAGCAAGGCACTCGCCACCCCGTGCACCGCGTCCGCGGTCGCGGCGAGCAGCGCGGCGTTGACCGGGGCGAGCGCGAGGCCGAAACCGAGCCCGGCCAGGACCAGCGGGACGGTCGCGACGGGTTCACGCAGGCTCTCCAGCCCCCAGGTGCTCATCCAGGCGAAGCCGACGGTGGCCAGGGCCATGCCGGCCGCGGTCACCACGCCGGTGGCGACCCGGCGGACGAGGTAGCCACCGAGCAGCGCGCCGACCGGCAGCGCGACGAGGAAGCGCACGAGCACCAGCGCAGCCATCAGCTGGGAGCCGGGGTAGACGGTGATCCGCGCGAACAGCGGGATGTCGACGAGCGCGGCGATCAGGGCGGCGCCGACGAACAGGCTGACCACGAGCGACCCCCACGCGGGCGTGGACGCGAAGGCGCCGTGCGGTACGAGCGGCTCGGCGGCTCGCCGGTTGTGCAGCCAGAAGAGCGCCGCGGCCACGCCCGAGGCGGTCAGGAACCACGGGCCGGCGGGGGAGAACACCTCGACCTCGGGCTCGGCGGTGGCGAAGGCCAGGATCACGCCGCCGAGCGACACCGCGAGCAGTGCGGCGCCGGGCAGGTCGGCGCGCCGCGCCACCGCGGCCCAGGCCCGCAGGTCCAGCAGCGGTCTCGGAGCGGTGAGACTTCGTACGACGAGCAGGCCGAGGACCAGGTACAGCGAGAGGGCGACCGGCGTGAGCCAGCGGGACCCGCCCACGACCGGGAGGAAGGCCAGCCCGGTCGTCACCCCGGTGGCGAGGGCGTCCGGCTCCAGCAGCACCACGGTGAGCAGCGCGAGCGCGAGGAGCAGGAGCAGGACCCCCACGGCGTCACGCCGACCCTTCGATCGCGCGGGGACGCGCCGCGAGAACTGCCCCGGAACTGACGGGTCGGCGGAGAGGAGACCGGCGGCGAGGACCAGACCGACCGCGAGGTTGAGCCAGAAGATCGCCTCCCAGTCGGCGACCGCGAGCACCAGTGCGCCGTACAGGGGGCCGAGCACGCTGCCGACCTCCTGGACCGCGCCGACGACGCCGAGCGGGACGCCGCGGCGTGCCGGTGGGTACATGTCGGCGACCAGCGCGAGGGTGGCGGGCACCAGACCCCCGCCGCCCATGCCCTGGAGGAACCGGCCGACGACCATGCTGGACAGGTCGTAGGACGCAGCGGTGACCAGTGACCCCAGTGCGAACACGACCAGCGAGCCGACGAGCACCGGCAGCCGGCCGCGGAGGTCGGCGATCCGTCCGATCAGGGGGAGCATCGCGACGTAGCCGAGCAGGAACCCGGACACGATCGGGGCGGCTCGCTGCAGCTCGTCGACGGCCAGGCCGGCGCCGGCCATCATCTCCGGAAGCGCGAGGACGACGACGTAGGTGTCCGCGGCCGCGAACGCGACCGCCACCGCGGCGAGGCCGAGCAGCAGCCGGGGGCTGGAGGTCACGGCAGCGCGATGTCCGCTGAGGTGTCGTACTCGTCGAAGGCGATGGTGTAGGTCACCTCGCCGGTGTCGGGGTAGAACGGCCCGGTCAGCACGGCCTCGCGGAGCCGGTCCTCGTCGTCGACGGTGAAGGTCGCGTCGAAGTCCGACCCGGCGCTCGCGCTCGGGATGATCCCGGCCACGACGTCGCCCGGCACGGTGGCGGTGAAGCTGGAGAGCACGTCCTCGCCGCTGCGCACCTGCTTGCCCTCCTCGACGCCCTCCGCGGCCGTCAGCAGGGAGGAGAGCCCGGACTCGGTGCCCATGAGGTCGGCCGGGTCGGGCGCGGCGTAGTCCGCAGGGTCGACCTCCACGAACTCGGTCGTGAACGGCAGCTGTGCGAACACCTTGCTCTCGGCGGCCACCACGGGCACGTCGACGGCGATGCCTCCGGCGGAGACCCTCAGGTCGCCCTCGAAGGCCGGGGCGTGGGTGCCCACGCCCACCGCACTGAGGATCCCGTCGACCCCCGGCGGCAGCTTCTCGGTCTCGAGCTCCAGGCGCACCCCCGAGGTCTCGTCGAGGGTCGCCTTCGCGGCGGCCAGCGTCTCCTCGGGGGTCCGGCCGCCGCCCTCGTCACCTCCGGTGCAGCCGGACAGCGCCAGGGAGGCGGTGACGGCGCAGACGGCCAGGGCGCTACGCGAGGGCATCATGCGGCCGACCCTCTCACGCGCCCGCGCCTGGATGGACGACCGTGGCCGGGGACGAGACGGCCGCGACCGGCTGCGGTACCGGCACGCCCGAGCCGTCCCTGCGGCCGTTGGCCTCGGGGAGGTCGACCGGCGCACCGCTGGCCGCGGCCGCCATCGCGGGACCGGGGCCGGCCCAGGCGAGCACCAGCGTGTCCTCGCCCTTGAGGAACCGGTGGCAGCGCACCCCGCCGGTGGCGCGCCCCTTCGCGGGGTACTCGGAGAACGGTGTGACCTTGGCCGAGCCGGCCTCCGTCCCGGGCAGGGCGGTGCTGGACCCCGACACCGTGACCACGACTGCGCTCTCGTCCGGCGTGAACGCCGTGAAGGAGACGACCCGCTGGCCGGCGCCGAGCCTCACGCCGGCGATGCCCCCGCCCCCGCGACCCTGGGGCCGCACGCCGGAGGCGGAGAAGTGCAGCAGCTGCGCGTCGGAGGTGACGAAGCACAGCTCCTCGTCGCCGGTCCGCAGGTCGACCGCGCCGACCACCTCGTCGCCGTCGGCGAGCCGGATGATCTCCCAGTCGTCCTTGTTGCTGAGGAAGTCCGGGTTCACGCGCTTCACGACGCCCTGGGCGGTGCCGAGCGCGAGGCCCGGTGCGTCGTCGTCGAATGCGGCGAGGGTGAGCACCTTCTCGTCGACCTCGAGGGACAGGAACTCGCTCACCGGCGCTCCACCCTGCAGGTGCGGGGCGTTCGCGGTGGCGGGCAGCGTCGGGAGGTCGAGCACGTCCAGCTTCACGACCCGGCCCCGGGTGGTGACCGCGCCGACCTGGCCGCGCGCGGTGGTGCGCACCGCCGACACGATCACGTCGTGCTTGGACCGGCTGCCGCCCGAGCCAGGCACCTCGACCCCGTTGGTGCGGGCGAGCAGGCCGGTCGAGGACAGGTAGACCACGCAGGGGTCGTCGGCGACCTCGAGCGGCACCGTGGAGGTGACCGTCTGGCCGGCCGACTCCAGCAGCACGGTACGGCGGGGGGTTCCGTAGGTCTTGGCGACCTCGGCCAGCTCGTCGGAGACCACCTGACGCAGCAGCTTCTCGTCGGCGAGGATCGCGTCGAGCTGCTCGATGGTCCGGACGAGCTCGTCCTTGCGCTTCTCCAGCTCCAGGCGGGAGTACTTGGTCAGCCGCCGCAGCGCCATGTCGAGGATGTAGGTGGCCTGGACGTCGCTGAGGTCGAAGACCTGCATGAGGCGGTCCTTGGCCTCCGCGGCGTTCTCGCTGGTGCGGATCAGCTGGATCACCTCGTCGATGTCCAGGATCGCGATCAGCAGGCCCTCGACCAGGTGCAGCTCGTCGGCCGCCTTGTTCCGGCGGTACGTCGAACGCCTGCGCACGACGTCGTAGCGGTGGCCCAGGTAGACCTCGAGCATCTCCTTGAGGCCGAGCGTCCTGGGCTGCCCGTCGACCAGCGCCACCGCGTTGATGCCGAAGCTGTCCTCCATCGGCGTCATCTTGTAGAGCTGCTCGAGAAGCGCCTCGGGGTGGAAGCCGTTCTTGACCTCGATCACGAGCCGCAGGCCGTTGTTGTGGTCGGTGAGGTCCTTGACGTCGGAGATGCCCTGCAGCTTCTTGGCCTGGACCATCGTCTTGATCCGCTCGATGACCTTCTCCGGCCCGACGCCGTACGGCAGCTCGGTGACCACGATGCCCTTGCGGCGCGGCGTGACGTTCTCCACGCGGGCGGTCGCGCGCATCTTGAACGAGCCCCTGCCGGTCTCGTAGGCGTCGCGGATCCCGTCGAGGCCGACGATCTTGCCGCCGGTGGGCAGGTCGGGGCCGGGGATGAACCGCATCAGCGCGTCGAGGTCGGCCTCGGGGTTCGAGATCAGGTGCCGTAGCGCCTGGACCACCTCGACGAGGTTGTGCGGCGCCATGTTGGTGGCCATGCCCACCGCGATGCCCGAGGCACCGTTGACGACCAGGTTCGGGATCGCCGAGGGGAGAACCGTGGGCTCGAGCTCGCGGCTGTCGTAGTTCGGCTTGAAGTCGACGGTCTCCTCGTCGATGGAGACCGTCATCGGCATCGCCGCGGGCGCCATCCGGCACTCGGTGTAGCGCATGGCCGCCGGGCCGTTGTCGGGGGAGCCGAAGTTGCCGTGGCCGTCGACGAGCGGGACACGCAGCGACCAGGGCTGGACCATGCGGACCAGCGCGTCGTAGATCGCGCCGTCGCCGTGGGGGTGCAGCCGACCCATGACCTCACCGACGACGCGCGCGCTCTTGACGTGACCGCGGTCGGGGCGGAGGTTCATCTCGCCCATCGTGTAGAGGATCCGTCGCTGCACCGGCTTGAGGCCGTCGCGGGCGTCGGGCAGGGCGCGGCTGTAGATCACCGAGTAGGCGTACTCGAGGAAGCTGCCGCGCATCTCGTCGCCGACGTCGATGTCGACGATGTGCTCCTCGAAGTCGTCGGAGGGCGGTGCAGGCTTTGTGCGCTTGGCCATTGGGCCATTCTCACCCGTCGGGTCCCCGGTCCTTGCAGGGGCACGCCGCGAGTGGGTGCGAGGCGCTAGATTGCCTGCGTGAGCGCCTCCTCCGACACAGCCTCTGTGACCGAGCCGGCCTACCCGCGTCACTGGGAGGCCGATGTCCTCCTGCGCGACGGCCACACCGCCCACCTGCGGCCGATCTCCGGCGACGACGAGGAGCTCCTCGTCGAGTTCTACGCCCAGGTCTCCGCGGAGTCGAAGTACCTCCGCTTCTTCGCGCCGATGCCGACCCTCTCGGAGCGCGACGTGAAGCGGTTCACCCACGTCGACCACCACGACCGGGTGGCGTTCGTGCTCACCGTCGCCCAGAAGATCATCGCGGTGGGCCGTTTCGACCGGATCACGCCGCCCGACGGCACCGGCGACGAGGCCGAGGTCGCCTTCCTCGTCCAGGACGCCCACCAGGGCCGCGGCATCGCTCAGCTGCTGCTGGAGCACCTGGCCCAGGCCGGCCGCGAGCGGGGCGTGAAGAAGTTCGTCGCCGAGGTGCTGCCCGAGAACCAACGGATGATCCAGATCTTCCGCGAGGCCGGCTACCAGGTGGCCGGCGGGTTCGAGGAGGGCGTGATGCGCTTCGAGTTCCCGATCGACTCGACCGAGACCTCGATCAGCGTGATGCTCTCGCGCGAGCACCGCGCCGAGGCGGCCTCGATCCAGCGCTTCTTCGAGGCGAAGAGCGTCGCGGTGATCGGTGCCTCCCGCCGGCTGGACAGCGTCGGCCGGACCCTCGTGCACAACCTCGTGCTCGGCGACTACACCGGCAAGGTGTACGTCGTGAACCCGGCCGCCGAGGCGGTCTCGGGCATGCCCGCGTACAAGAGCGTGTCGGACATCCCCGACCAGGTGGACATCGCGGTGGTCGCGGTCCCCGCCGACGCGGTCGCCGACGTGGTCCTCGACTGCGCCGCCAAGGGCGTCCACGGCCTGATCGTGATCTCCGCCGGGTTCGCGGAGACCGGTGACGAGGGCCGCGTGAAGCAGCGCCGGCTGGTCGGGCTGGCCCGCAGCTACGGCCTGCGGCTCATCGGTCCGAACTGTCTCGGCATCATCAACACCTCCGCCGACGTGTCCCTGAACGCCTCGTTGTCGACGGTGCTGCCCCCGCGGGGCCGGGTCGGCTTCTTCTCCCAGTCCGGCGCGCTCGGCCAGGCGATCCTGGAGAAGGTCGCCCGGCGCGGGCTGGGGCTCTCCACGTTCGTCAGCGCCGGCAACCGCGCCGACGTCTCCGGCAACGACCTCCTGCAGTACTGGGAGGAGGACGCCGCCACCGAGGTGGTGCTGCTCTACCTCGAGTCGATCGGCAACCCTCGCAAGTTCAGCCGGATCGCCCGCCGCGTCTCGCGCAAGAAGCCGGTGATCGCCGTACGCTCCGGCCGGACGACCCAGGGTGTGCCGATGGGTCACGCGGTCCGCACGATCGTCGCCCCGCAGGCCGCGGTGGACGCGATGTTCCGGCAGGCCGGCGTCATCCAGGTCGACAACCTCGACGAGATGTTCGACGTCGCCCAGCTGGTCGCGCACCAGCCGCTGCCCAAGGGCAAGCGGGTGGCGATCGTGGGCAACTCCGACGCCCTCGGCCTGCTGGCCGCGGGCGCGGCGGCCGCGGAGGGCCTCGACGTGTGCAGGTCCATCGCGCTCGGCCCGGAGGCCTCGGCGGAGGACTTCGAGGAGGCCCTCGACAACGCCATCGACGACCCCGACGTGGACTCCGTCGTCGCGGTCTTCATCCCGGTGCTCAACACCACCGGGGTCGAGGTGGCCAACGTCCTCGCGGCGGTGGGGGAGCAGTCCGACAAGCCGCTGGTGTCCACCTTCCTCGCCAGCGAGGGCATCCCCGAGCTGCTCCGCGTGCCCGACGTGGCCGGGAGCACCGCGGGCCGCGGGTCGGTCCCGTCGTACTCCGCGGTCGAGGCCGCGGTGCGTGCCCTGGCCCGGGTCGTGGAGTACGCCGCGTGGCTGGCCAAGCCCGAGGGCGACCTGGTCGCCCCGGAGGAGGTCGACGTCAGCACCGGCCGGCGGCTGCTCAACCAGATCCTCGTCGACTGCCCCGAGGGCCGCGACCTGGTCTTCGACGAGCTCCGCGAGCTGCTCGACGCCTACGGGATCGACCTCTGGGAACGGGTGGAGGTGTCCACCGTCGAGGAGGCCGTCGCCGCCGGGGAGCGGCTCGGCTGGGACGTCGTGCTCAAGGCGACCGCCGAGCACCTGCGGCAGCGGCCGGACCTCGCGCACGTGTGGCGCAACATCGACACCGAGTCCGAGATGCGCGACGCCTGGGCGACCATGCACGAGATCATCGACGAGCCAGAGAAGGCCGGCTTCATCGTGCAGCGCGTCGCCGCGCCCGGGGTGCCGGTGACCGTCGGAGGCATGGAGGACCCGCTGTTCGGCCCCGTCGTGTCCTTCGGCGTGTCCGGCGCCGCGACCGAGCTGCTCGGCGACCGGGCCTACCGGATCCCGCCGATGCACGGTGGCGAGGCGGCCGAGATGGTGCGAGAGATCAAGGCGGCGCCCATGCTGTTCGGCTACCGCGGCGCCGAGCTTGTCGACGTCGACGCGGTCGAGAACCTGCTGCTGCGCGTGGCCCAGCTGAAGAACGACCTCCCGCAGGTGCACACGCTCGACCTGAACCTGATCCTCGCCGGGGCCCACGGCGCGACGGTGCTCGACGCCCGGGGAAGGGTCGAGCCGGCAGCCGACGCCCGCTCCGACTGGTACGTCCGACGCCTCAGTGCCGCGCCCGGGGACACCCTGCACGGTTGAGATGTCCGGCATCGAGCCCCGGGTGGTCCTGGCCGCCTGAGCTGCCGGAGAGGCGTGAAAGACTGACCGGTATGCCTGACCGCTACGCAGACCTTCGCACCGCCATCGAGAACTCCGGGTACTACCCGGACGTCGTGGCCGACGCGGTGAACGCCGCCATCGCGGGGGAGAAGGTGGTGTCCTACCTCGTGCACCACGAGCCGACCATCGACCGTGACGAGGTGCGCCGCCACATCACCGTCGTCGTCCTCACGCCGAGCCGGCTGATCGTGGCCCACACCGACGAGCACGCTCCCGACGACCTGCTGCCTGCGCCGTACACCTCGACCTCCACCGAGGCGGTCATGCTCTCGACCGTCCGCTCGGTCGTGGTGAACCGGATGGTGGCCAACCCGGCGTCGTACGCCGGAAAGCCGGTGCCGCCGCCCGGTGCCAACGAGGTCGTGCTGACCATCGGCTGGGGCGGCCTCGGTCGGCTCGACCTCGAGCCCGCCGGGTGCAGCGACCCGGAGTGCGACGCCGACCACGGTTACACCGGCGTCGTCGCCTCCGACGACTTCTCGATCCGGGTGAGCGCTGCCGCCGACGGCAACGACGCGGTCGCGCACGTCCTCGCCTTCGCCGAGACCCTGTCGGCCGCGACCGCGGGCACCGTCGAGACCCGATGAGCGAAGGCTTCGTCTCACCGGCCTACCACGACCGGTCGCTCGGTGACGTGCTCCCTGCCGTGGCCGCGGCCATGGGCGTGGACGTGGGCTTCGGTCCGACGTCGCTGGTCCTGCCCGAGGCGCAGCGCTACGTGGTCTTCCTGGTCGACGGGCTCGGCTACGAGCTGCTGCGCGACCACCCGGAGGACGCGCCGTTCATGCACTCCCTGCTCGACTCCCAGGAGCCCGCGACGGTGGGCGTGCCGTCCACGACGGCGACCAGCCTGACCTCGCTCGGCACCGCGCTGACCCCGGGCACGCACGGGATCATCGGCTACACCTCGCGTATCCCCGGCAGCAACCGGCTCCTCAACGCGCTGCAGTGGGATCCCGAGGTCGAGCCGCGGGAGTGGCAGCCGCACGCCACGGGCTTCGCGCGGATGGCCGCCGCGGGCGTCCACACCACGGTGGTCAACAAGCGCGACTTCGCGACCTCGGGCCTGACCGTCGCCGGCTGCCGCGGAGCGGAGTTCGTCGGAGCCGACAAGGTGGGGGAGCGGCTCGCCGCCGTGATGTCCGCGTCGTCGGGCTCGCCGTCACTGACCTACATGTACGACGGCGACCTCGACTGGACGGGGCACGGGTACGGCGTGGACTCGATGCAGTGGCGTCAGGAGCTGTCGATGATCGACGCCGCCGCCGAGCACCTGCGGGAGTCGCTGCCGTCCGACGTACGCATCCTCGTCGTCGCCGACCACGGCATGGTCGACTCCCCGGCCGACCGTCGGGTCGACGTCGACGACCACCCCGAGCTGACCGAGGGGGTGGCGCTCTTCGGCGGCGAGGCCCGCTTCCGGCAGCTGTACTGCCGCGGCGGCGCGGTCGACGACGTCACCGCGACCTGGCGCGAGCAGCTCGGGGAGCGGGCGCAGGTGCTGACCCGCGACGAGGCCCTCGCCCTCGGCTGGTTCGGCGAGCTGGAGTCCCCGGTGCGGCCCCGGATCGGCGACGTCCTGGTCGCCGCGCGGGAGGACTGGACCGTGCTGAGCAGCTCGGCGTTCACCGTCGAGACGCGGCTGGTCGGCTTCCACGGCTCGCTGACGCCGGCGGAGATGCTGATCCCGATCCTCGTGGCCTGACGTGGCATGATGCTCGCCCGTGGCTGAACTCCAATTCTTCACCGGCACCATGGACTCGGGTAAGTCCACGCTCGCCCTGCAGACCAACCACAACCACGCGGCACGCGGGCGCGAGGGACGGATCTTCACCACCCGCGACCGGGCGGGGGAGGCCACCCTCTCGAGCCGGCTGGGGCTCACCCACGAGGCGCTCGAGGTCGAGGCCGACTTCGACTTCTGGAGCTACGTCGTGCACTCGCTGACCCACGGCGCTCGCATCGACTACCTCATCTGCGACGAGGCGCAGTTCTACACACCCGGGCAGATCGAGCAGCTCGCGCGGATCGTCGACGAGCTGCAGATCGACGTGTTCGCGTTCGGCATCCTCACCGACTTCCGCTCACAGATGTTCCCCGGGTCCGCCCGTCTGGTCGAGCTCGCGGACCGGATGCACGTCCTGCAGGTCGAGGCGCTGTGCTGGTGCGGCAAGCGCGCGACGCACAACGCCCGCACCGAGAACGGCGTGATGGTCACCGAGGGCGAGGTGATCGTGGTCGGCGACACCGACGCGGCCGACGTCCCCGCCGGCGAGAGGCCCGTCGTCGGCTACGAGGTGCTCTGCCGTCAGCACCACCGGCGCAAGCTCACCGCGGCCCGTGCCAAGGCCGTCTCGATGGTCCCCGACCCGCTGCCGTTCGGGGAGAGGGCCTGACATGCCACAGTTCCCGCTGGTCACTCCGCGCCGGCTGGCCGAGCTCGACGAGCCGGTCGTGCTCCTCGACGTCCGCTGGCAGCTCGGCGGACCGCCGGGGCGCGACGAGTTCGTGCGCGGGCACATCCCCGGTGCGTCGTACGTCGACCTGGAGACCGACCTGGCCGACCCGCCCGGGCCCCGGGGACGGCACCCGCTGCCGGACCCCGCGCGTTTCGCAGCCGCGATGCGCCGCTGCGGCGTCCGAGCGGAAACGCCGGTCGTGGCCTACGACGCCGTCGCGGGCACGTCCGCGGCCCGCTGCTGGTGGCTGCTGCGCCACCACGGCCATCGGCACGTGAAGGTCCTCGACGGCGGCTGGCAGGCCTGGCTCGAGGACATCGGCACCGTGGAGGAGGGCACGACGGCCGTCGAGCCCGGTGACTTCGAGGCGGCGCCCGGCGGCATGCCGGTGCTCGACGCCGACGAGGCCGCGCGGGTGGCGCGTGACGGCACGCTCATCGACGCCCGCGCCGCCGAGCGGTTCCGGGGCGAGGTGGAGCCGGTCGACCCGGTGGCCGGGCACATCCCCGGCGCGGTCAACGTGCCCACCGCCTCGAACCTCGAAGAGCCCGGGGGCCGCTTCAAGCACGCGCGCGAGCTCACCGCCGTCTACGAGCTCGCCGGGGTCCGTCCCGGCCGGCCGATCGGCGTCTACTGCGGCTCCGGGGTCACCGCGGCGCACGACGTGCTCGCGCTCGAGGCCCTCGGGCTCGACGCAGCGTTGTACCCAGGATCGTGGAGCGAGTGGGTCCACGACGGCTCGCGTCCCGTCGCCACGGGGCCGTGAGCGTCACCAAACCGTCCGTGCCTCGTTGTACCGGCTGAGGTCGTGGGTCGGTGAGATCAGGGGTACCGATCCACGACCTCCTCACGCGGCTACCAGTGCACGCCCTTGAGCAGCCGGGCGAGGAACCGCTGCTCCGACGTCAGCGCGCCCTCGCCCGCGTCGCCCTTCGCCGCGGCCGAGCCCGGGAACACCTGGTAGGCCAAGTGCAGCACGCGGAACGCCGCCTTCGGCGCCACCGTGTGTGCCACCGCGCCGAGGCTGCCCAGCAGGGTGTTGAGCTCGTGCGGCCGCTCGACCAGCGCCTCCACGACCATGTCGGCGGCCTGCGCGGGGGTGATCGTGGGGAAATAGTCGTAGATCTTCGTCGGCGCGATCATCGGGGTCTTCACCAGCGGCATGTGGATCGTGGTGAAGGTGACCCCGTCGCCGACCACCTCGGAGGCGACCACGTTGCTCCAGGAGTCGAGCGCCGCCTTCGACGCGACGTAGGCGCTGAACCGCGGAGGGTTCGTCTGCACACCGATGGACGAGACGTTCACGACGTGTCCGCGGCCCTGCTCGCGCATCCTCTCCAGCACACCCATCACCAGCCGGATGGCGCCGAAGTAGTTGAGCTGCATGGTGCGCTCGAAGTCGTGGAACCGGTCGTGGCTCAGAGCCAGTGAGCGCCGGATCGACCGGCCGGCGTTGTTCACCACGAAGTCGACCCTGTCGTGCTCGGCGCACACCTGCTCACACAGCGCGTCGATGGCCTCGAGGTCGGACAGGTCGCACGGGTACACGTACGCCCTACCGCCGTCGCGCTCGATGTCGGCCCTCGTGTCCTCGAGCTTGTCCTTGCCACGCGCGACGAGGAGCGGGATTCCGCCGGCCTGGGCGACCTTGAACGCCGTCGAGCGGCCGATGCCCGAGGAGGCGCCGGTGATCAGCACGGTCCTGCCCTCCAGGGCCTTGCGGACGGTGCTGTCGCGGGCGGTGTCCTCGTCGGGGTGGTCCTCCCAGTAGCTCCACAGGACGGGTGCGTAGCTGTCGAGGTCCGGGCAGCTGATGCCGGAGCCGCGCAGCGCCTGGAGGGTACGTCGGACGGCGAACTCGCTCGGGAAGGAGACGTGCCCGAGCACCTCGGGCGGCACGCCGAGCCGGCCGACCGTCTCCTTGAGGGCCAGCTGGACCGGTGCGAGCCGGAGCGCCCTGGGCAGCAGGGCGGTCGGCAGGAGACCGGTGACCCGGCGGTCGACGGCAGGGACGATCCTCGGTGCCTTGGCCGCGGAGGCGAACGCGTTGACCAGGTCGACGGTCGGCTGGGGCTCGGGGTTGACCAGGTGGAAGGCCCGGCCGTCGAGGCCGGGCTGGTGCGCGAGGTGGTCCATCGCCGAGGCGACGTAGTCGACCGGGACCACGTTGGTGTCGCCGAGGTCGACGGCGAGGACCGGCAGCCACTGCGGCAGGTGGTCGCGCAGCCGCTTGAACAACGGGAAGAAGTAGTAGGGGCCGTCGACCTTGTCCATCTCTCCGGTCTCGGAGTGGCCCACGACGATCGCGGGCCGGTACACCCGCCACGGGACGGACGACTCCTCGCGGACGACCCTCTCGGACTCGAACTTCGTGCGGTGGTAGGAGGAGGGCAGGGCCTGGCCCTCGTCGAACATGTCCTCGTCGAAGACGCCACGGTGGTCCCCGGCGACCGCGACCGAGGAGACGTGGTGGAACGTCCCGGCCTCGAGTGCGGCCGCGAGGTCGAGTGCGGCGCGCGTACCGCCGACGTTGAGCCGTTCGTTCTGCTCGTCGTCGGCGGTCATGTCGTAGAGCGCGGCGACGTGGAAGAAGTGGCCGACGGAGCCGCGGTGCTGCTCGACCCAACTCTCGTCGACGCCGAGCATCGGGCTGCCGAGATCGCCGGTCACCAAAGTCACCCGGTCGTCGGCGCCCCATCGGCGCACCATCGCCTCGAGCCGGGGCCGGGATCCGGGCCGGACGAGCAGGAAGATCTCGCCGTCGCGGTTCGCGATGAGCTCCTGGACGAGGTGCCGGCCGATGAAGCCGGTGGCGCCGGTGACGAAGTAGGTCATGCGCCGGGAGCCTAGCGGCAGGTCAGTCGGTGCGTCCTCCGCCGAACATGATCTCGTCCCAGCTCGGCACCGAGGCCCGCCGTCCCTTGCGGGTGGGCTTCTTCGGCTGCTGCTCGGCGAGCTCCTCGGCGGCCTCCGGCTCGGCGCTGGCCACCGGCTCGGCGCTCCCCACCGGCTCGGCGCTCCCCACCGGCTCAGCCGCCTCCGGCTTCGCCGGTGCCTCCTGGGTGACCTGCTCGACGGGCGGCACCGACCTGCGTCCCGCGGGGCGGCCGGTGGCCTGGGTGGCCATCCAGTCGGCGTCGCCGGTGGCGTCGGAGCGGAGCGCGCGGGCCGTCTTGGTCAGGTCCACGGTGTGCTCGTCGGGGCCCGCCTCTGCGGTCGGGCGGGTGACCAGCTCGATCGCGTCGTCACCGAGCGGGAGCTCCTGCTCGGGTGGCATCGGGGTGAGCCGGCGGCCGGTGTGGGAGCCGGGGCGGGGCTGCGCCTTGCGGGCGCTCTGCTCGCCGACGAGCACGCGGGCCTCCTCGTCCTCGGCGACCACGTAGCGGCCCTGGACGTCGAAGGTGAAGGTGGCGTGCTTGGGCTCCTTGCCGAGCCGGTAGTCGGCGACGAGGGTCCAACGGCCGTCGTCGCGGCGCCAGGAGTCCCACTCGACGGACTCGGGGTCGACGTTCTTGGAGCGCAGCTGCTCGGTCACGGCGTCGCCGAGGATCTTCGCGGGACCCTCGCCCGCCTTCCGTCGTACCGACGCCGCCTGGGCGCGGTCGGCGATGTGCGCCCGCTCGGCGAGGACGGGGCTGGCGTAGGTCATGATCCGGTCAACGGTGGTCTGGGCGGCCTGGGCGACGGTCTCGGGGCTCTCGCCGGCACGGATCCTGGCCTGGATGTCGCGAGGTCGCAGTGCGCTGTCCATCTGAATCTCCAACTGGCCGAGTCGTGCATGGTCGCCGCGGAGGGCGGCCCTGAGCTTCGCGTCCGCAGCGAGGGTGTACTCCTCACCCGAGTCACTGACGAGGACCAGCTTCTTCTTGTCCTCCGTCAGCCCCACGAGTGTGAGGTCCTGCATACGGGCACCGCTCCTGAACTGTTGACGTGTTCAGGTGAGCCTACTTCAGGGGTGGCGCGTCGTCGGGCACTCGGCACGCGGGTCGCCTAACCTCGACGGGTGCAAGCTTCCGCGGAGGGCGCCGGTCTGCTGCTGGTCCTGCTCGACCTGATCGGGATCTTCGCGTTCGCGATCTCCGGCGGGCTGGTCGGTGTGCGCAAGGGCCTCGACGTCTTCGGCGTGCTGGTCCTTGCCGCCGCGACCGGTCTTGGCGGTGGGTTCCTGCGCGACGTGCTGATCGGCGCGGTGCCGCCCGCGACGCTGGCCGACTGGCGGTACCTCGTCGTGCCGGTCGTGGCCGGACTCGTCACGTTCTGGTTCCACCCGGCTCTCGGCCGGATGGAACGTCTGGTGACCGTCTTCGACGCCTTCGGGCTCGGGGTGTTCTGCGTGGTCGGCGCGTTGAAGGCGCTCGACTACGGGCTCGGCCCGCTGCCCGCCGCCCTGATGGGGGCGGTCACCGCGGTCGGCGGCGGCATCCTGCGTGACCTGCTCGCCGGCCGCGTGCCGGTGGTGCTGCGCAGCGAGCTGTACGCGACCCCCGCCCTCGTCGGCGCGGCGGTCGCGGTGGCGGGGGGCTCCAGCTCGCTTCCGACGTGGACCTTCGCGATCCCGGCGGCCGCCCTGGCCACGCTCTGGCGACTCGTCTCCGTGTGGCGCGGGTGGAACGCCCCGCGGCCGCCCGGCTACGCAAGCACCTGATGCCGCATGTGGCCTGTCGACGCGGAAGGGCTCATGGCGGTCCAGCGAGAGCTGGCCGTGGCCACGCCCGAGCCGTGGGCCGCGCGTGACGCCGAGCCGCTCGTCGGCGGCTGCTGGGTCTGCTTCCCGCGCGGCGTCAGCGGTCCGGGCAGCGCCGGCGACCCGGTGTGGGCGGCCGCCGTCGTGCTCCGGGGAGGCAGGTCGGTGGCCCGGCACGTCGTCCGCGGGCAGGCGGGTGCGCCGTACACGCCCGGCCTCCTCGCGCTGCGCATGGGGCCGGTCCTGGAGGAGGCGGTGCGCGGCCTGAGCACCCGGCCCGACGTCCTCTTGCTCGACGCGAGCGGCCGGGACCATCCGCGGGGCGCCGGGCTCGCGGTGCACCTCGGCGCGGAGCTCGACCTCCCGACCGTCGGGGTCACGCACCGCCCGCTGCTCGCCGAGGGGGAGTGGCCGGCGGAGACGCGTGGCGGGACGAGCCCGTTGCGCATCGGCCGCGAGGTCGTCGGCTGCTGGATGCGCACGCGGCCCGGGTCGAGGCCGCTGGCCGTGCACCCCGGCTGGCGCGTCGACCTGTCCACGGCGGTGGGGCTGGTCGAGGCCACGACCCGCAGGCAGCGCACGCCCGAGCCGCTGCGCCAGGCGCGCCGACTTGCCCGTGAGGCCCGCGCCGACGACCAGGGTCAGGCCCCGAGCACACGCTCCAGGTAGCCGTTGCCGAACAGCCGGTCCGGGTCCACGCGGGCGCGCACCGCCGCGAAGTCGTCCCACCGCGGGTAGGCCGGTGCGAGGTCGGCCGCGGTCCGGGTGTGCACCTTGCCCCAGTGCGGGCGTCCGTCGTACGACCGCATGACCCCCTCGACGCCGGAGAAGTAGGCGCGATGGTCGGTACGCGCGTTGACGTGGAAGGCCAGGTAGACGCTGTCACGCTCGTACGCCGTGGACAGCCACGCGTCGTCGGCCGGCGCGCAGCGCACCTCGACCGGGAAGCTGATCCGCCAGCCCGACCGCTCGATCAGCCCCCGGGCCTCGACGAGCGCGTCCATCCCCACGGCGCGCGGCACGGCGTACTCCATCTCCCGGAACACCACGTCCCGCTGTGACACGAAGACCCGGTGCGACGCGTCGCTGTAGGAGCGTGGGGAGAGGGCGCGCGAGGACAGCCGGTTGATCGCCGGTACGGCGGATGGCGCGGCGTTGCCGACGGCGTTCAGCCAGCCGAACGCGGTGTTGGACAGGAACCGGTCCTCGACCAGGGCACGCGCGCGCGGCAGCGGACGGGGTACGTCGACCGTCCTGTTGTTCCTCTTCACGAGCACCCGGTCGGTGTGCGGGAACCAGTACATGTCGACGTGGTGGTTGGCGGACACGAGCTCGTCGAAGCCGCCGACCGCCTCGTCCCAGCTCGTCGGCTCCTCGACTGCCTCCAGCGTGAACGCCGGCTCGACCATGAACGTCACCGCGGTGATGATCCCCAGCGCGCCGAGACCGACCCGCGCCGCGTGGAACAGGTCGGGGTCCGACGACGCGGACACCGACCGCACCGCGCCGTCGCCGGTGACGATCTCGATCGCGCTCACCTGGGCCGACAGGGAGGCCCACCGCCCGCCCGTGCCGTGGGTGCCGGTGGAGATGGCGCCCGCGACGCTCTGCCGGTCCACGTCGCCCATGTTGTGCAGCGCGAGCCCGAGGTCGTGCAGCGCGGCGTTCATGACGTGGAGCGGGGTGCCGGCCAGCACGGTGACCGTCATCGCGACCCGGTCCACCGACCGCACACCGACGAGCCGGTCGGGCCGCAGCAGCCACCCGTCGGTCGTCGCGACGTCGGTGAACGAGTGGCCGGCGCCGACCATCTTCAGCCGGGCGCCGGCCCGGGCCGCCTCGCGCACCAGCGAGGCCACCTCCTCCGCGCTGCCGGGAGACACGACCCGGGTGGGCGAGGAGGACGCCAGCCGCGACCAGCTCCACCAGCGCCCCGAGGCGTCGAGGAGGCCGGGGTAGGGAGCGTGGTCTCGCGGCATGGCCGCATCGTACGGACCGGGGCCCTACCAGGTCCCCGGCATACTCGAACCCATGACGACGCCAGTCGTACGCGACGTCCGCACCCGGCTCGGCGAGAGCCTGTTCGCCCGCGTCGCCGGCCCCGAGGGGCCTGCCCGCCGTCGGCGCATCCACGGCACACCCGGCCCGCGCTGGTTCCCCGAGCACGCCGCGATCCGCCGAGTCCACGGCGACGCCTCGATGTTCGTCGGCGGCGTCCGCGCCCTGCTCCTGCAGTCCCTGCACCCGCTCGCGATGGCCGGCGTCGCGGCGCACTCCGGCTACAAGGGCGACCCCTGGGGGCGGCTCCAGCGCACCAGCCACTTCCTCGCGGTGACGACCTTCGGTACCTCCGACGACGCGGAGGCGATGGTGCGGCGGATCCGGGCGGTGCACAAGAAGGTCACGGGCACGGCGGACGACGGCAGGCCCTACGCCGCCTCGGACCCGCACCTGCTGCGCTGGGTCCACATCGCCGAGATCGACAGCTTCCTCATGGCCCATCAGCGCTTCGGGCATCGGCCGCTCGACCAGGCAGGACGGGACGAGTACGTCGCCGAGACCGCCCGGGTCGCCGAGGCGCTCGGCGCGGTCGACCCCCCGAGGAGCGAGGCGGAGCTGCGCGAGCAGCTCGCCGGGTACCGGCCCGAGCTGGTCGGGACCCCCGCGGCGCGCGCGGCCGCCCGGTTCATCCTGCTCACCCCGCCGCTCCCGGCCGTGGCCCGGCTGCCCTACGCAGCGATCGCCGCCGCCGCCGTGGGGATGCTGCCCGGCTGGGCCCGCGAGGAGCTCTCCCTCCCCGCCCTCCCGGGCGTCGTGGCGGGACCCGCCGGCACGGTGATCACCCGCACGATCCGCTGGGCCATGGCCGCACCTCCCGACTGAGGTACGGTCGCCGACATGCCCGACCTCGAGGCCGACCTCACCGCGCTGGCGACAGAGAAGCTGTTCTCCGGCGCGGTCCGCGTCGACCGAGCCGGCGAGACGCAGGTCGCCGCCGCCTTCGGCCTTGCCGAGCGCGGGTTCGCGGTCCCGAACACCCTGGACACGCGGTTCGGCCTGGCCAGTGCCGCCAAGGGGTTCACGGCGCTGACCGTCGCGGCCCTGGTGAGGCAGGGCGTGCTCGAGGTCGGGACGCCGGTCCGCGCGTTCCTCGGTGACGACCTGCCGGAGGTCGACGACCGGGTCACCGTGGAGCACCTGCTGGCCCATCGCTCCGGGATCGGCGACTACCTCGACGAGGACGCCGACCTCGACATCGCCGACTACGTGATGCCCGTGCCTGTCCACGAGCTGTCCACCACCGAGGGCTACCTCGCGGTCCTGGCCAGCCACCCGCAGAAGTTCCCGCCCGGTGACCGGTTCTCCTACTGCAACAGCGGATACGTCGTGCTGGCGCTGGTCGCCGAGCGCAGCGCGCGCACACCGTTCCACGACCTGGTGCGGGAGCTGGTGCTCGAGCCCGCGGGGATGTCGTCCACCGGCTTCCTCCGGTCCGACGAGCTCCCGGGAGGGACGGCGCGTGGCTACCTGGGGCTGGAGGGTCTGCGCACCAACGTGCTGCACCTGCCGGTGAGGGGGAGCGGCGACGGAGGGATCTACTCCACGCTCGGGGACGTGCACGCGTTCTGGCGGGCGCTGCTCGACGGCCGGATCCTGCCGCTGGAGACGGTCGAGGACATCCTGCGGCCGCGCAGCGACGTGCCCGAGGAGCGCCGTCGCTACGGCCTCGGCTTCTGGCTGCACGGCACCCGCGACGCCGTGATGCTCGAGGGGTACGACGCAGGAGTGTCGTTCCGGAGCGTGCACGACCGGCCGACGAGCTCCACGTTCACCGTGGTCTCCAACACCAGCGAGGGCGCCTGGCCGCTCGTCCGCTACCTCGGCGAGACACTGCTCGGCTGAGGCTTTCGCGGCCGGACGAGCAGGGTGCCCAGGCCGACGAGTGCACCAACGGCTGCCGCGGCGACGGGCACCCAGAAGCTGGTCGACGCCCCGTACCGGTCGATCACCGCACCCACCGCGGCGGCACCCGGCGCGATGCCGACGTACATACCGGTGGTCATGATCGAGATCCCCTCGGTCAGCCGCCGGGGCGGCACGGTCTCCTCGATCCACGCCACGATCGCGATCAGGGTCGGTGAGACGCCGAAGCCGGCCACGAAGAGCACGACGGCGAGCAGCACCAGCGACTCCACGAACGGCAGCGGTACGACGGCCAGGGCGAGCGCGACCATGAAGAAGCGGAAGCGCGACGCGTTCGACGACTGCCAGTGCACCGTCCCCGAGATCAGGCCGGCGAGCAGCGACCCGAGCGCGAACACCGCCAGCACCGGCCCCGAGGCGGCCTTGGACCCCAGCTCCTCGGCGAGCGCGACCGTGGCCACCTCGCTCCCTCCGAAGAGCACACCGAGCATCGCCCCCGAGACGACCAGCGGCGCGAGCACCGCCCACCCCATCGGCTCACGGGGCCCGTGCTGCATGCCGTGCCTGTGGGCAGGAGGCTCGGTCGACCGCTGGGCGGCGAGGCCCAGCGACCCCAGCAGGCCGGCCGCGACGGCCGTACCGAGGCCCGCGACCGGGTCGACGGTGGTGGCCAGCACGGTGACCACGATCGGCCCCACCATGAAGACCGCCTCGTCGACCACCGCCTCCAGCGCGAACGCGGTCTGCAGCATCCGCTTGTCCGGCACGTTGTGCGACCACCGCGCGCGGATGCAGGACCCGATCTGGGGGAGTGCCGCGCCACCGACCGCGGCGAAGACGTGGGGCCAGGGCGTCGGCCAGCCCGCGTCGACCGCCCACATCATCAGGCTCAGCGAGACGGTGAAGACGAGGATCGTCCACGGCAGCACCCTGCTCTGGCCGAGCCGGTCGGCCATCCGGCCCTGCAGCACGGCGAACGCCGCGTTGCCGATGAGGTAGGCCGCCGCCACCGCCCCGGCCAGGCGGTAGGAGCCGGTGCGGGTCGACACGAGCAGCACGATGCCGAGGCTGACCATCGAGATCGGGAGCCGGGCGACCAGTCCGGTGGCGGAGAACCTGAGCGCGCCCGGCACGGAAAGCACTCGACGGTAGGGAGTGAGCATTGGACGGCAATCCTAAGATGTCGCCATGCACCCTGACGTGGCGCCGTACGACGCCCTGCTGCTGGTCTCCTTCGGTGGTCCCGAGAAGCCCGAGGACGTGGTCCCGTTCCTGGAGAACGTGACACGCGGCCGCGGCATCCCGCGCGAGCGCCTGGAGGAGGTCGGCGAGCACTACTTCCTGTTCGGGGGCCGCAGCCCGATCAACGACCAGAACCGCGAGTTCCTCGCCGCGATCCGCGAGGACTTCCGGGCGGCCGGCATCGACATCCCGGTCTACTGGGGCAACCGGAACTGGGACCCGTACCTCACCGACACCGTCCAGCAGATGAAGGACGACGGGATCCGGCGCGCCGCCTGCCTGGTCACGAGCGCGTACTCGTCGTACTCCGGGTGCCGCCAGTACCGCGAGAACCTCGCGGATGCTGTCGCAGCGGTGGGTGAGGGCGCCCCGCACCTGGACCGGCTGCGCCACTACTTCAACCACCCCGGCTTCGTGGAGCCGATGGTCGACGCCACCCTGGCCGCGCTGGCCGAGCTCGACGAGGACCTCCGGCACGATGCGCACATCCTCTTCGTCACGCACTCGATCCCGCTGTCGATGAACGACGCGAGCGGCCCGGACGGAGGGGCCTACGTCTCCCAGCACCGCAGCGTCGCCGAGGCGATCGGCGAGCACGTCCGCCAGGAGACGGGTCACCGCTACGCCTCCGAGCTGGTCTACTGCTCCCGGTCGGGCGCACCGCACATCCCGTGGCTCGAGCCGGACGTCAACGACCACCTCGAGTCCCTCGCCCGCAAGGGCGTCCGGGGCGTGGTCGTGGTGCCGATCGGGTTCGTCTCCGACCACATGGAGGTCGTCTACGACCTCGACACCGAGGCCCGGGCCACCGCGGAGAAGCTGGGGCTCGGCTTCGTGCGGGCGGCGACCGCCGGCGTCGACCCGCGCTTCGTCGCGATGGTGCGCGACCTGCTGCTCGAGCGGGCGGCCGTGGAGCGCGGCGAGGACGTCGTCCGTGCCGCCGAGGGCAGCCTCGAGCCGTCGTGGGACGTCTGCCCGCGCGGCTGCTGCGCCAACGCCCGCGGCCCTCGCCCGGCGCTGGCCGGCGAGGACTGAGGCGGATGACGCACGGCGACCTGCTCGACCTCGCCCGCACCGTCGCCGAGGAGGCCGCCGCCCTGGTGCGGCGGCAGCGGCACGGCGGCGTCGCCGTCGCGGACACCAAGTCCAGCCCCACCGACATCGTGACCGCGGTCGACCGGGACGCGGAGGAGCTGATCCACCGGCGGATCACCGAGACGCGGCCGGGTGACGGCTTCCTCGGGGAGGAGGGCGCCTCCACCGAGTCGACGACCGGCGTGACGTGGGTGGTCGACCCGATCGACGGCACGGTCAACTTCCTCTACGGCATCCCGCAGTACGCCATCTCCATCGCCGCCGTGGTCGACGACGAGTCGGTGGCCGGCGTGGTGACCAACGTGGTGACGGGGGAGTGCTTCACCGCGGTCCGCGGCGAGGGCGCGTGGTGCGACGACGAGCCGCTGGCGGTCCGCGACGCGGTACCCATGTCCCAGGCGCTGGTCGGCACCGGCTTCTCCTACGAGCGGGACGTCCGGATGCTGCAGGCGCTGGCCGTGAGCCGGATGCTCGGACACGTCCGGGACGTGCGACGGCTGGGCTCGGCCGCCCTGGACCTCTGCTTCGTCGGCGCCGGGCGCCTCGACGCCTACGTCGAGGAGGGGCTCAACCCGTGGGACATGGCCGCAGGTGGTCTGGTCGCCTCGGAGGCCGGGGCCCGGCTGGAGACGCGCCGCGGGGTCGGTGGGAAGACCTGCGTGGTCGCCGCGCCGGGTGCCGTTTTCGACGAGTTCGAGAAGCTTGCGAGCTCCTGCGGGTTCTTCTCGGCGGACGGGGAATAGACGGCAGTGGTCCAGAGTTGACCCGCTGCACCGTCGGGGGCGGTGTGAGACGCGCGACACGAAGTGGAATACGCGTGCGCCGGACCGAGGGTATGGTGCACAATCCGCACGACTTGAATCCCCGCAGAACCTAGAACATGAACACCCCCGGAGCCCGGGGGCAGGAGACGTAGATGGCCACTGATTACGACGCACCCCGTAAGACCGAAGAGGACCAGTCAGAAGAGAGCCTCGAGGAGCTCAAGGCCCGGCGGCACGACAAGAACTCCGGCAAGGTCGACGAGGACGAGGCCGAGGCGGCCGAGTCGTTCGAGCTCCCCGGTGCCGACCTCTCGCACGAGGAGCTCGCGGTCGAGGTCAAGCCTCGCCAGGAGGACGAGTTCACCTGCATGAGCTGCTTCCTCGTGCACCACCGCAGCCAGCTCGCCGACGAGAAGAAGATGATCTGCCGCGACTGCGCCTGACGCAGCCAGCACCCAGACAGACGAAGGCCGGCCCCGCGAGGGAGCCGGCCTTCGGCGTCGTCGGGGAGCCGCTCGTCAGGAGCTGGCCTCCTGCAGGTTCGGCGGCAGGTGCCCGGTCGACTTGCGGTAGTAGATGGCAGCCCGGCGGGAGGCGAGCATCCGCGCGACGCCGATCGCGACACCGCTGACCACCGCCCACGCCATCGCCTCACCCATGGACACGTCCGGGTCGGCGGGGTTCTGCGGCGGCTCCTTGCCGGTGGCGACCTTCCACGAGGTGGTCAGCGCCTTGCGTGCGGCGACGGTGGCGATCACCGTCGCACCGAGCGCCATCGCGCTCCAAGCCTTCGAGCCCGAGGCCATAGATGTTCCTCCTGTGTTGGGACGTAGCCCTGAATCTACCCCCGACGGGCTACGGCATTCGTGCGGACGCGAGGGCGCCGGCGAGCTCGTCGGGCCGGCGGGTGGAGACCAGCCAGTACGGCGTCGGGTCGGACGGATCGTCCACGCTGACCCGGACCGCCCGCTTCAGGTACGGCCGGAGCAGCAGGTAGGCGTGCGCGTTGGCGTCACGACCGGCGAGGAGCCGGGTGGCCTCGGCGTCGAGGGGAGTCGGGTCCGCCAGGAGGTCCACCGGGATGCGTGCCCGGCCGGCGACGAAGACACCGTCCTCGACCCGGACCCGGGCCGAGCCGTAGGACAGGAGCAGGCCGACCGTGCCCGCCATCAGTAGGCCGGACGCGGCCCAGGCGATCGCGGCGTCGAGGGCGACGATGAAGGCGAGCCACAGGGAGGCGACGAACATCGTGGCCTGGACCCACCAGCGCAGCGGCACGTGCAGTCGCTCGTCGTACAGCACGCCGTTCTTCGTCGTCACGGGGACAAGCCTGCCACCGCCACGGTCGGCACCTGCAGATAGGGTCGGCGATCGTGCAGGAGAACGTGGAGATCTTGATCCGTCGGCTCGACGGCGAGGTGCCGCTCCCGTCGTACGCCCACGCCGGTGACGCGGGTGCGGACCTGACCACCACGGTGGACGTCCACCTGGCGCCCGGGGAGCGGGCGGTGGTCCCGACCGGGATCAGCATCGCCCTCCCCGACGGGTACGTCGCGCTGGTGCACCCGCGCTCCGGGCTGGCCGCACGCTGCGGGGTGTCGATCGTCAACGCGCCCGGCACCGTCGACGCCGGCTACCGCGGCGAGATCAAGGTGGTCCTGGTCAACCTCGACCCGGCCGAGCCGGTGACCCTGCACCGGGGCGACCGGATCGCCCAGCTGGTGGTGCAGCGGTTCGAGAGGGCCCGCTTCGTCGAGGTGGAGCGGCTGCCGGGCTCCGCGCGTGGCGAGGGGGGTTACGGTTCTACCGGAGGTTTCAACACCAACGCGGCCCGTGCGCCGGAGGAGAAGCAGTGAAGTTCCGTCGCAAGAACACCGAGTCGACCGAGCAGGCAGCGGCGCCGGCGGCTGGCGAGTCCGCCCCGGTCGAGCCGGCACCGGTGGAGTCCGGCCCGGCCGGCCGGCCCTCGGGTCCGTGGGACGCCTCGGAGGTGGACCTCGAGGACGAGGACAAGAACCGCGTCGACCTCGGCGGGCTGGTCGTGAAGGGCCGCCCCGGTCTCGAGCTGCGGCTCCAGGTCGACGAGGCCAGCCAGCAGGTCGCCGCCGTGCTGCTCGTCGGACGTGAGGGGGCGCTCGAGCTGCGCCCGTTCGCAGCGCCGCGCAACGGCGGCATCTGGGACGACGTGCGCAAGAAGATCGCCGCCGAGACCGCCCGCCGCGGTGGCACCGCCACCGAGAAGGACGGCGACTTCGGCACCGAGCTGCACGTCGTGATGCCGGTCAAGACCCCCGAGGGCCAGAACGCCACCCAGCCGTCGCGGGTGCTCGGCATCGAGGGACCGCGGTGGCTCCTGAGGGCCACGCTGCTCGGCCGCCCGGCCGTCGAGCCCGACCCCGAGCACGAGCTCGAGCAGGCCATGCGGGACGTCGTCGTGGTCCGCGGCAGCTCCCCGATGGCACCGGGGGAGCCGCTGCCCCTGGTCATGCCGAGCAACGCCCGCCCGGTGGGCGGCGAAGACGCCTGATGCGCTGGTTACGCTGAAGGTATGTCGGACGTCAAGGGTAGGTTCCGGCGCACGCTCTCCCGGTGGGCGAGCAGCGACGACATCGAGGCCGAGGAGCTGCGCAGCGACACCGCGAGGGCAGGTTGCGGCATGATCGCCGACGCGGTCGACCGCGACCACGTCGACCTGCAGGGCAGCCTGCGCACGGTCACGCTCCGCCCGCGAGGCGGTGTGCCCGCGCTGGAGGCGGAGCTGTACGACGGGTCCGGCGTCATCACCATCATCTGGCTGGGCCGTCGCCGGATCGCAGGCATCGAGCCCGGCCGGTCGATCAAGATCTCCGGCCGGATCGGTGTCCAGGAGGGCACCCGGGTCATGTACAACCCACGCTACGAGCTGAGGTGCTGAGCCTGTGACGCGTCACGTCGACGGCGGTACGGTCGAGACCGTCGAGGCGGTGGTCCGCGCCCAGCTCGCCCACGCGCTCGGAGGGCGCCGGGGCATGCTCGAGGCCGCCGTGCCCACCGTCCTCTTCACGCTGACCTTCGTCGCGTCCAAGGACCTCGGCCTCGCGCTCACGGTCAGCGTCGCGGCGGCCGTCGTGCTCCTGCTCGTGCGGCTGGTGCAGCGCTCGAGCGTGCAGTTCGTCGTGAACAGCCTGTTCGGGATCGGCATCGGTGCGTTCTTCGCCTGGCGCAGCGCCCAGAGCGGCGGCGACGTCAACGACCAGGCACTGGCGTACTTCCTGCCCGGCATCATCTACAACGCGGTCTACGCCCTGGCCATCTCACTGTCCATCCTCGTGCGATGGCCGATCGTCGGCTTCATGGTGGGCAGCGTCGCCGGGGATCCGACGGCGTGGCACCGCGACCCGCAGGTCGTGAAGCTGACCTCGAACCTGAGCTGGCTGCTGGTGCTCCCGTGCGTGATCAGGGTCGCCGTCCAGGCGCCGCTCTACCTGGCCGGCACCAGCGGCGCCATGGACCCGGACGCGGCCGTGGCGGCGCTGGGGCTGTCGAAGATCGTGATGGGCTGGCCGTTGCAGCTCGCCGCGCTGGCGGGCATGGTCTGGATGCTCGCGCGCAACCACACGCCCATCGAGGCACCCGCGGACGCGTCCGCCGAGCCGGTCGAGGAGCCCCGGCCTCGGTCCTAGCGCCGATGCTCCGCCGGGGCGAGCAGCGACTGCAGCTCGGCCTCGGCGTCGGCGGCCGCCACGATGAGCAGCTCGTCACCGGACTCGATCGGCTGCTCGGGCGACGGTGTGTAGACCATGCCGTCGCGCAGGATCGTCACCAGGGCGCAGTTCTCCGGCCACGGGATCAGGCCGCACGGCTTGCCGACGTACGGCGAGTCCTCCGGCAGCGTCATCTCGACGAGGTTGGCGTTGCCCTTGCGGAAGGTGAACAGCCGCACCAGGTCACCGACGGTGACGGCCTCCTCCACGAGGGCGGACATGATCCGCGGGGTGGAGACGTTCACGTCCACGCCCCATGCCTCGGTGAACAGCCACTCGTTGTTGGGGTGGTTGACCCGGCCGACCGTGCGCGGCACGCCGAACTCGGTCTTGGCCAGCAGCGAGGTGACGAGGTTCGCCTTGTCGTCGCCGGTCGCGGCGATCACGACGTCGCAGTGCTCGAGCCGGGCCTCCTCGAGCGATGAGAGCTCACAGGAGTCCGCGAGCAGCCACTCCGCCTTGGGGACGCGCTCGGGCTTGATCGACTCGGGGTTCTTGTCGATGAGCAGGACCTTGTGGCCGTTCTGGATGAGCTCCCGGGCGATCGAGCGGCCGACCGCTCCCGCTCCGGCAATCGCGACGCGCATCAGTCGGCCTCCGGTCCGTTCTCGAAGACCGAGTGGACCCGGCCGGCGTTCTCCTCGCGCATCACGAGGTGCAGCACGTCACCCTCCTGGATCACGCTGTCCCGGGTGGGCAGCATGCCCTCGCCGAGGCGGTCGATCCACGCGATCCGGGAGCCCGACTGCTGCTGGAACTCCACTGTGCGGTGGCCGATCCAGGCCTCGTTCACCCGGAGCTGGTCGAGCCGGATCGTGCCCGAGGGGTCACGGAAGTCGGGCTCGGCGCCCGCGGGGAGGATCCGGCGCAGCACCTGGTCGGCGGTCCACTTCACGGTGGCCACGGTCTCGATGCCCAGGCGCTGGTAGACCTCTGCACGGCCCGGGTCGTAGATGCGGGCCACGACCTGCTGGATGCCGAACGTCTCGCGCGCCACGCGCGCGGCGATGATGTTGGAGTTGTCTCCGCTGGAGACGGCGCAGAAGGCGTCGGCCTTCTCGATCCCGGCCCTGTCGAGGACGTCCTGGTCGAAGCCGATGCCGGTCACCTTGGTGCCGTTGAACGACGGCCCGAGCCGGCGGAAGGCGTCAGGGTTGCTGTCGATGACGGCGACGGTGTGGTCACGGTCCTCGAGGCTTCGGGCAAGGGTGGAGCCGACACGGCCGCATCCCATGATCACGACATGCACATGGACGACGCTACACCGCGCCGAGCGCCCGGCGCGTCAGGGTGAGCCCCGCTCGTGGACTAGCCTTCCATCCGTGGGTGTTGCAGACGTATCCAAGCGGATCATCCTGGGGCGCAAGCTGCGCAGCACCCAGGTCGGCGGGCACCTGCTCCCCAAGCGCGTGGCGCTGCCGGTGTTCTCCAGCGACGCACTCTCCTCGGTGGCCTATGCCCCCGACGAGATCTTCATCATGCTGTCGTTCGTCGGCGTCTCGGCCTACGCCTACTCCTGGGGGATCGCGCTCCTCATCGCCCTGGTGATGCTGACCGTGGTCGCGTCGTACCGGCAGACCGTTCACGCCTACCCCAGCGGGGGCGGCGACTACGAGGTCGCCACCGTGAACCTGGGCAAGAACGCCGGGGTCACCGTGGCGAGCGCGCTGCTCGTCGACTACGTCATGACCGTCGCGGTGTCGATCTCCTCCGCCGTGCAGACCGGTGCGGCGGCGCTGTCGTTCGTGTCCGGCAACGAGGCGTGGATCGCGGCGGCGCTCGTGCTGGTGCTGGCCGGCCTCAACCTCCGCGGTGTGCGCGAGTCCTCGTGGGCGTTCGCGATCCCGACGTACGGCTTCATGCTCGCCATCGGCGGCATGGCGGCGTACGGCCTGCTGCGCATGCTCACCGGGACCCTGCCCGACGCGGAGAGCGCCGACTACGACATCATCAGCGCGGAGGGCTACGAGGGCCAGATCACCACGGTCGCCCTCGTCTTCCTGCTGGCGCGCGCGTTCTCCTCCGGCTCCGCAGCGCTAACCGGTGTCGAGGCGATCTCGACCGGGGTGCCGGCGTTCCAGAAGCCGAAGAGCCGCAACGCCGCGAACACGCTGCTGCTCCTGGCGGTCATCGCCATCACGATGATGATGAGCATCATCGCGCTGGCCCGCGCGATGGACCTGAGGTACGTCGACCCGCACCGGATAGACCTGCTGGTGCAAGCCGACGGGTCGCCGCTTCCGGCCGACCACGACCAGCACACGCTGCTCTCGCAGATCGCCCGCGGCGTCTTCGACAACTTCACGCCGGGCTTCTACTTCGTGATCGCGATGACCGTGGTCGTGCTGCTGCTGGCGGCGAACACCGCCTTCAACGGCTTCCCGGTGCTCGGATCGATCCTCGCCAGGGACGGCTACCTGCCGCGGCAGCTGGCGTCGCGCGGAGACCGGCTCGCCTACAACAACGGCATCCTGATCCTCTCACTGCTCGCCGTGGTGCTGATCGTGATCTTCAACGCCGAGGTCACCCGGCTGATCCAGCTCTACATCGTGGGCGTCTTCGTCTCCTTCACCCTCGGCCAGGCGGGCATGACCCGGCACTGGACGCGGCTGCTGAAGGTCGAGACCGACCCGTCCGCGCGGCGCCGGATGATGCGGTCTCGCGCGATCAACGCCTTCGGCCTCGGCCTGACCGCGATCGTGCTGCTGATCGTCCTGCTCACCAAGTTCCTCGCCGGCGCCTGGATCGCGATCCTCACCATGGGCACGTTCTTCATGGTGATGAAGGGCATCCGCCGTCACTATGACGAGGTCGCCGAGGAGCTCACGATCGAGCAGGACGACCAGGTGCTCCCGACCCGGGTGCACGCGATCGTGGCTGTCTCGAAGCTGCACAAGCCCACCATGCGGGCGCTCGCGTACGCCAAGGCCGGCCGACCCAGCACGCTCGAGGCGGTCTACGTCGACACCGACCCCGCCGCGACGGCCCGCCTCCTCGAGGAGTGGGACGACCGCAACATCGACATCCCGCTGCGCGTGCTCTACTCGCCGTACCGCGAGATCGTGAAGCCGATCGTCGACTACGCCCGCTCGATCCGGAAGGCGAACCCGCGCGGCGTCGTGGCGGTGTTCATCCCCGAGTACGTCGTCGGCCGGAGGTGGGAACAGATCCTGCACAACCAGACCGCCTGGAGGCTCAAGAGCCGGCTGCTGTTCAACCCCGGCGTCATGGTGATCTCCGTGCCCTACCAGCTCCGGTCGTCCGAGCTCGCCGAGGAGCGCGCCGAGCGCATCCAGCAGACGCCCAAGGCCGGCGACGTCCGGCGTGGCAGGGCCAGCCGGTGAGGCGCCGCGGACGCGAGCGCGTGGCACGTGGCCGGTCTCTGGTGGGGGAGCGGTACACCGTCGACGTCGGCCCCGTGGCGCATGGCGGCCATTTCGTCGCCCGCCACGAGGGCCGTGTGATCTTCGTGCGGCACACGTTGCCGGGTGAACGCGCAGTCGTCGAGGTCACCGAGGGCGACGAGGGCTCGAAGTTCCTGCGTGCCGACGCGATCGCCGTCGAGTCGGCCTCGGCGGACCGGGTGACGCCGCCCTGCCCGTTCTCCGGGCCCGGCCGGTGCGGAGGCTGCGACTGCCAGCACGTGGCGCTGCCCGCGCAGCGGGAGCTCAAGGCCGCAGTCGTGCGCGAACAGCTCTCGCGGCTGGCGAAGCTCGACGTCACCGTCGTGGTCGAGGCGGTGCCGGGTGACCGGGAGGGACTCGACTGGCGTACCCGCGTGCAGTTCGCGATCGGCCCCGGAGGACGGCCCGGTCTGCGCAAGCACCGGTCCCGCGAGATCGAGTACGTCGACCGCTGCCTCATCGCTCACCCCGACCTGCCCGACGTGCTCGGCCGGACCTGGCCCGGAACGGACAGCGTCGAGGCCATCGTGTCGGCCACCGGTGAGCAGCTGCGCGTGCTTTCCAGCGCAGGTGGGGTCGATCTCGACGGTCCCGACGTGCTGCACGAGAAGGTGTCGGGGCGCGGCTTCGAGGTCTCCGGCTCGGGCTTCTGGCAGGTGCACCCAAGTGCGGCTGAGGTGCTCACCTCCGCGGTGCTTGCCGCGCTCGACGCGCAGCCGGGGGAGCGGGCTCTCGACCTGTACTCCGGCGTGGGGCTGTTCTCCGCCTTCGTCGCCGAGCGCGTCGGGCCGACCGGCTCCGTGGTCGCCGTGGAGTCGGACCCGGTCGCCGTGGACGACGCGGCCCGCAACCTCGCGGGCCTGCCGCAGGTGACGCTGGTCGTCGACCGGGTGGAGCGTGCGCTCGAGCGAGGATCGGTGGGGGACCGGGCCGACCTGGTCGTCCTCGACCCGCCGCGCGTCGGCGCGAAGCGGGACGTCGTGTCCGCCGTGGCAGCGCTCGGACCGCGGGCCGTCGCCTACGTGGCCTGCGACCCCGGTGCGCTGGCCCGGGACGTTCACATCTTCGCGGAGCACGGCTACCGGCTGGAGTCGCTGCGCGCCTTCGACATCTTCCCGATGACGCACCACGTCGAGTGCGTCGCGCTGCTCGTGCCTACGGGCGCCTGAGCCTTTCCCGACGGAGGGGCGGCGTTCGTGCCTTCTCGACGAGGCTGCTTCAGTCTTCGTGGGCGATGAGCTCGGTGAGGTCGACCTCGAGCGGTGAGACCCACATGTCCACGCTCGATCGGTCCTGCGCTCGCTCCTGGGCGGGGTCAGCGTGGTGCTGCGGGTCGGGGTTCTTGCCGAGGTAGTGGGTGCCGTGGTGGTCGACCCGGAACCGGTAGCCGTGGGGTGAGCGCCACAGGTACACCCCCGGGGTGGGTTCTCGCAGGCTCCACCGGCCGTGGGTCTTCA